>DASRMA010000025.1:0-12136 GCA_035648155.1 Desulfosporosinus sp. | reverse complement strand
GTTATGCATCCTTTATCATTCTACGAACATCCGTCTGGCCTGTCAACCATTTTTTTCCCATTAACCCTCCTACATAAGAACATTATGGGTTCTCTGGGCAAGTGGATGGGTAAAGTGAAACAAGGTGCTCCGCGTCAACACGCTAAGCACCTTGTTTCACTTTACCCATCCACCACGACGGGAGCAACTAATCAGGTTGAAGAGATCTGTTATTGAGATTCCAGCTTTCAGAACCTCTTTTACAATGATTCGTTAGCTTGCCGATCTGCGATATCTCTATTTCAACCTTATCATCTAGTTCTAAAGATGGGCCATAGCCTCCTGGGGTACCGGTTAGAATAACATCTCCAGGTAGCAAAGTCGTAATGTGAGATATGAAGCTTACAAGGTATTCTATTCCAAAAATTAAATCGGCGGTATTTCCCTTTTGTTTTTGTTGGCCATTTACAAAGGAAGTAATCGTCAGATTATGGGCATCAATTCCGCTGGTTATCCAGGGCCCTAAAGGAAGAAACGTATCAAATGACTTTGAGCGAGCCCATAGACCATCGGTTTTCTGTAGGTCCTTTGCTGTTACATCATTAGCAATTGTATATCCCCAGATATACTTATGTGCTTCATCCTCAGACACAAGATGTGCTTCTTTACCAATAACAATTGCTAACTCTGCTTCGAAGGCCAAAGTTTTCGTCATAGGCCATTGGATGATACTTTCACCTGACCCTATTAAGCTTGTTGAAGGTTTAATAAATAGAAGGGGTTCCACCGGCCACTTGGCTCCGGGTTCGAGAATTGTATCTTTGTAATTAAGGCCAACACAAACCGCCTTTGTCGGAGTACATGGGGCTAATAGCTTTACAGAGGAAAGGTCGTACTCTATTCCCGAAACTTTAAAATCCGGAAACGCTTCACCCATGAGTTCGCTAACTTTGTCTCCTTTAATCAATCCATAACGAGTCTTATTATTAATGTTAAAACGAATATATCGTTGCATTATCTGTCTCCTTAAACAAGGAGTAGGTGTCACAAGAGCTGCTCCGGGTAACACCTACCCCAAACTTGTCTTGATTTTCCAAATACTTTTAGCCCTGAACCTCGTCGTATATCTTTTTAGTTGGGTCAATGAAAAGCCATAATAATGCACCTACAACCGAAATTACCGATGCGACAAGAAACGGTGTTGCCCAATTACCCGTAGTTTGGACTATATATCCGAAAACTAAAGGAGAAACAAAACCACCAAGATTCCCAAAGGTATTCATAAGTCCGGAAACGGTTCCCGCATGAGGACCAGAAATATCTAAGGCAGAAGCCCAGTATACTCCAATACCAAACTCCGAAGAAGCTAAGGCTAACGATAAAAGAATGACAGACAAGACATTATTCTCTACAAGCGCTCCAGGAACCATAAAGAAAGCGAGGGTAATGGAACCTACTAGCGGAATAATCCGACGAGCCCATTTGCTCCCGTTTGTTTTCTTCATCAGTTTATCAGAGATTATGCCACCGAGAGTATTCGCGATAGCTCCGGCAAGAAATGGAAGCGATGCGTATAAGCCCATTTTCAACAAGGGAAAATCTCGTGCGTCTTTAAGATAAGTAGGGAACCAGTTGAAGTAAATATAAGTGACATAAATGAAGGCCATATAACTAAAGCACAATGCCCAGATACTTGGGCTAGTTAGGATTCTGCGCCATGGGGTTTTAGGTGTAACAATCGATTCCTTTTTACCATCCAAGATATAGTCGATTTCTGCTCTATTTGTAAAAGGATGATCTTCTGGTCGATCACGGTAAATAATCCACCAACCGATAGCCCAAACAATGCCCAAACCGGCACAGGCGATAAAGGCCATACGCCAGCCGCCCCAACCGATAATTAAGGCTACAAGAGGAGGGGTAAAGGCCGAACCAATACGGGTAGCACTTTGCAGAAGACCTTGTGATAAGCCACGCTCTTCAGGACGTAACCATCTAGAAAGTGCGGACTGAGCAACAGGGAAAGCCCCTGCTTCTCCGATACCAAATCCAAAACGCAACAACAACAATGACGTATAACCTCGACCCAACGTTGTAAATGCTGTCTATGCAGACCACCAGACAACAAAGATCGGTAAGATGAGCCTAGCTCCGAAACGATCCCCTAACCATCCACCTGGCATTTGAAATATTGCGTAACTCAAAGTGAATGCACTAAAGATCGCGCCCATCTGGATTTTGCTCAATCCATATTCTGCAGAAATATAAGGCGCCGCAACAGAAATATTTACACGATCCATAAACGTAATAAAGTACATGAGCATTGCCATTCCCAAAATCAAATAGCGCACATTAGTCCGTTTCATACATTAAGCACCTCTTATTCTATTATTTTGCCTCGAACAATCTTCCCCAGCCCTTAACGACGCTAGGATCAATTCCTACCATTTTTAGAGTTTTCCATACGGTTACTGCCGTACTATCATAAACTGTGATGCCATAATCTCTTTCCAGCTGTTCGATTTGCCAAGTGGATCTTAAGTTAGTGCAAATAATGCTGGTTCCATCAGCAGGATCTACGCTTACTTCTCTACACATTTGATCAATTTGCTCTGGGGTTACTAAGCTAAAGGAACGATTGATAGTTTGGTTTAAGCCACGGGAGTTGACTACCTTGTAACCACACTTTTCTTCAAATTGCTTAATAATCAACTCATCAATTGTAGGGATATAAGGAGTAACCGTATGAAGCGTCTTAACTCCGTTTTCTTCGAAAGCATCCAGCATGGCTAGCATCGAGGTGGTAGCAGGAATACCCGTTACTTCAGTGATTTTCTCACATAACATTCTATCGAACTCGAAGCCAACCCAACCACCGGATGTGCCATTCCAAGCTATTGCATCGACATCTGCATTTGCCAGAAATTCTGCTGCACGAAGAAATGGGTCGAGGTCGAATTGTGATAAGGCATGCTGTTCCAAGGAAATTTTTGTTACCTCAAGACGGGAATAGTGCATTGTGACTTGATTCTCAAGACCTGAAACCATTCTTGAACAAATTGGTTCAAGTGCAGTGTTTGAAGAGGGTGTTAGCATTCCAATTTTCTTCTGTTCTGTTGGGTCAAACATAGTTTTATTCATGACTAATTACCTCCGTTTTTAATGATAGTTTATAAATACCAGTAGATGTGATGTAATCCATTCATTAATTGAAACTTACCTTATCAGCGTGTGCGGTTCAAAACAGCGGCCAGAGCTGGCGGCAATCCCTTGTTCGGTTTGATGGGTGGTTGAGCAAAGCTGCCTGATACAGCAATGCCAGAATTCAGAGCCACAAGCGACTCACAATGACGCACTGCACTAGACACGCCGTCCACTACTGGCACCGGCAATTCGCCTTGAAGGCTACGGGCAAGCCCGGCAAGAGGAGCTCCTGCCAGAATGATAACGTCAGCTCCATCCTGCTCCACCGCCTGTATTGCAAGCTCTTTTAAGCGTTCAGTATGATCTTCCTGTACAGCGCTTATATCACGCAACGGATCATTCAAACACCGGATGCTAGCAAGACGTGTCGACAGATGGCTACGTTCCACGCATTCCTGATACCATGCGGTGATTCGTGATGAAATGGCAATAATTGAAAATCGTTGTCCCAAGAGACACGCGGACGCCAAGGCGGCTTCCGTCATTCCCACAACAGGAACTGAGAGCATCTCCTTGATACCCAAAAGTCCAGGATCGCCAAAAGCGGCAATGACCACTCCATCATATTCGCCATGGCGTTCAGCAGCAATACAGGCCGCAGCATACCCACCCATAAGGGCTTCCATTCGAGTTTCAATATACGCTACTCCAAAATCTGCCGTAGCAAACGTCAATTCTGTTCCCGGGGAAGCTACACGTCGTGACTCAAGTTCAATAAGATCTGTGAGGTTCTCTGAAATGTTCGGATTAATAACTAAAATTCGCATTACATTTCACTCTCTTTCTACTACTACAAAACTATACACACATTTCCTATTTTTAGGGTGTGTTACACTTAACGAACCAGGAAAAGCGACAGCAGTGGGAAATACGTCACGACCGCGATAATGAGAAGAGCGACAATGAGAAATGGCCATATTTCACTAACAATTTCTACAAAAGACACGCCAACTACCTTGGAAGCCATAAAGATTCCCTGTGCGAAGGGCGGGGTGAGGTTGCCTACACTTAGGTTCACAAGCGTAATTGCCCCAAAATGAATAGGGTCTATGCCCAGTGCCCTTGCAGGGGGTAGCAACAGCGGAACCAGAATAAGAATTGCGCAGTTGACCTCCAGGAAGGTTCCCACAAACAGATAAATGATGTTAACCAATAGCAAATAGATGTATGGGTTATCAATGTTAGTGGTAATAAACTGGGTCATCGCGGTGGAAACGCCTGCAAGTGTGATAACGCGGCCTGCGGCGTTTGCAAATGACGCCAAGATGACTACAGTGCCAGTGGAGAGAGCTGCAGCAATTGCAGACTGCATCAAGACCTTGGCGGTTGTATTCGATCTGCGAATAATAATCCTAAGGATAATATAAGCAAGGCCATACACGCAGGAGACGGCACCCGCCTCAGTGGGAGTAAAAACACCGGAATAAATGCCACCAAAAATGATGATAGGCATGATAATGGCGGGAAGGGTGCTCCATGTGGTGACTAGCGCAGTACGGACATATTTTGAGGGAGTCAGCCTCTGTACCTCTTTCTTTGTTTCAAAGCGGCCGACCTTGAAGTAGTTAACAATACTAAATAAAACAACAAATAGCAGACCCGCGCCAATGGTCGAAATCCAGACTTCGGAGGTTTTTTCGCCGGAAGCGCTGGCGAACATGATGCCTGGAATGCTCGGAGGAATCATTATGCCCAAAAAACCGCTGGAAGCCAAAAGTGCGCCTATATAGGATTTGGAGTAACCGTTTTTCTCCAAAGACGGTCCTACGATACGCCCGATAGCCGAGATTGTAGCCATAGCAGAGCCGGTGATAACACCGAATGCCGCACTAGCGAAGATGGTGACAAGACCTAAGGAACCACGGAATCTTCCTATGAAAAATTGTATCCACTTAATAAGGGCATCGGATATTTGTCCTTGCTCCATAATGGCACCTGCAAAGATGAACATGGGAATGGCCAAAAAGGGCAGGCTGTCCAGCTGATTGTAAAGCGCCTGACTCATCTGGCTTGTGGGGAAACCGTTATACGCAAAGGCAGCTGCTGCACCAATACCCATAGCAATGACGGCAGGCACGCGCAGAAGTAGGCAAAGCCCAAAAAACAGACCAAGAAAAATTAGCAGTGTAGTCACGATTTAGCCCTCCTGTTTCCGGATATGCTCGGGGATAATGAGATAGCACACGGCGTGGAACAGCATGAGTGCCGTGCAGACATAGATGGCACTCATCGGCACAACCATTCCCACCCCCAAAAACATCGATTGTGTACCAAGCTTAATAACTTTTCGCAGATACTGTCCATAGACAACAAACAAATAGGTAAGATACGCAATGGTACTGATCACGGCAAACTTTTTAACAGCGTTCAGCACCTTATTGTACAATATCTCGTTGCCCTTTATCAGCTTCTTGAGTATGGTGTCTATTAGGTTAATGTCGATGTGCTGCCAATTGTACATGGCTGCCGAAGCACCAAGAAACACGAGCCAGACGAAGGTGAATCGGGCCAGCTCATCGGCCCACGCACTCGGAATGAAAAAGACAAAGCGAAAAAGCACATTGATAAAAAGTACCGCGACCAGTGCGTACACCATAATAGCAAGGAGATATGTCTCAATAGTGTAGATGAGCTTATTGAGCTTCATCAGCATTTTAGCAACGTTTAATAGATTGTTTTTATTCAAAGTATCCTCCTTCTGGACATGCATCCTTTCGAATGAATAGATGGTTCAAATATGGGGAGCGGGCAGAGGATGCGGCCTTGACTAGGCCATATCCTCTGCCAACTGTATTACTTCGTGGCTACATTTTTCTGATAAAGTGCGTACAGTTGCTTAATAAATGTCTCGTCGTATTTTCCAGATGTAAGGGCTTGCTGCCAGATGGTATCAGCGTTTTTGTACATCTCGGCCTTCCATTTATCATCGGGGATGATGACATTCATTCCTTTGGCTTTTACACGCTCAATGAGTTCCTTTTCCTGTTTAAGGAGTTCTGTATTATACCATTCTCTGGCCTTGAGGCCGGCTTCCTTCATAATCTCCTGGTCTTCCTTAGGCATGGTGTCCCAAACCTCTTTAGAGCAGAAGATATTGACGGTGCCGAAGCCGTAGTTCAGTAAAACGATGCTGTTGAAGGAATCAATTAGCTTAAACTTGTCAAAGAGCAGGACTGCATTGTCCGCACCATCTACGGTGCCCTGCTGAAGAGCCATCATAACCTCGGGGGCGGCAATTGCTACGGGCAAAGCGCCCATAAGCTCATACATACGCAGTGCCAAAGGTTGGTTGGGCACGCGAATACGCAAGCCCTTAAGATCGTCGCTATTGTTTACAGTCTTGTCCTTGATGCCAAGCGTCCGGAAGGAGTTGTCGACGCGGACGACAGAAACAAGCTCTTTTTTTGCATATTGCTCATCGGCAAATTTACCGATGAAGCCATTTATATACTCTTTGTCGGCCTGCTCGTGACTGTTAATGAAGAAGGGTAGCTGTGCCCAGTCGGAATTGGGGACGAGTGCGCCCAGTTCGTCAGAGCCACCATTTACAAAATCCAACGTGCCCATCTGAACGGAAGTAAGTGCCTCTGTGCTGCTACCAATGGAGCCGGTGGGGACAAACTCAAAGCCAATGCGGCCTCCAGACTGCTCAGTGACATTGTCAGCAAATTTTCTCTCCAGCTGTTCGAACAGGTCCACTGCCTGGGTGCTGTTAATACGATAAACAACCTTAGGAGTTACCGTGCCGTCTTTCGCAGAATTTTCAGAAGTGCTGGGAGTGGATCCGCCGCTGCATCCCACAAGAGTGACAACGGTCATCGCAAGTGTCAGAACAATTGCGATTGTTCTTTTATTGAATTTCAACATGATACTACCCTCTTTCTTGTTTATTTGTGATTTGTTCTTGAAATTGGCATCCAGACCATCTCAAAAGCTACTGACTTTTCATGAGATCCAAGCCTTCCTTTTTTCTTATTTTAGCTATGTGAAGTTGTCAAAAGGCTTCTACTGATTGGTTTTTCCAAATTGCCCCCACTTAGCTATTGAGTTTCCGAGATACTACAAAGATTTTATGTATCTAAATAGTATCACCCCCCCTAATCAATTAGATTTATGTTTGCTTGTCAGGGACCATTAGATTCAGAACACCAAGCAGTTGTAAACGTTTTAAAAGCTGGAGATGCCAGATATTTTCTTTTGTAAAAGGTTAAATCATTATCTATGTGGGTTTATTGATATTGGATCGTTCTGTAATGCAGAGTGTCGACAGTCTACATTGTATGTATTCGTCATTTTTTTGAATAGTCCTTTATTTTATTTGCAATTCTTTAAATTTTTTGACGAATTGAAATATAGTATTCAATGATACCTACTTTTCAAATTAATCGTCCTGAATATTCCCTAATTCTCCACCCTAAGGTATACTCGATTAATACAATGAGGCGGAGTTTGCCGGGCGCACCCAAAGAAGGGACTAACCATCATGGTTAGTCCCTTGTCTCTTTCTACTTCTAATTGCCCTGTACAGGAAGTCTAGTTAACCTTCTATCCTAACATTTTTCTGTGTAACTCTCTTAAGATAGTTTCCTTCGCCAAGGGCACCTATGAATTTACCGTTCTCGACAATAGGCTCTCCACGTAACAGAACGGTGTCTACTTTTCCTTTAAGCTTAAACTGTTCATAGGGGGTGTAGTCTGATTTCTGATGCTGATTATCCGCTGAGATGACGTGTTCTACTTCTGGATCGAAGATAACAAGATCGGCATCACTTCCTGGTGCAATAGTTCCCTTCTGCGGATAGAGCCCAAAAATCTTCGCGGGATTCGTCGACACTAACTCTACGAAACGTGATAGATTCATCCCTCTTTCCATCCCATAGTGATAGATCAAACCAAAACGAGGTTCGATTCCTGGTGCCCCGTTGGGTATGTTCCGAAAATCCTCTTTTCCTAATTGTTTGTGCGTCGAATAGTTAAACCCATTATGATCAGAGGAGATAATATCAACGGCACCATTCAATACCCCGTTCCACAAACCTTCGAAATTCTCTGGATTCCGAAGGGGGGGAGATAGGACATACTTTGCACTTTCATGTCCTTCCAATTCATATTTATCTTCAGCGAGAAGCAAATAATGCGGACAACTCTCACCGTAGACAGTAATCCCCCTAGCTTTTGCGTCTTGGACAAGTGCCAGTCCCTTTGCCGTACTAATATGAGCAATCAGGGTTGTACAACCAGTGAGTTCGGCTAAAGTAATCGCTCTATTAATAGCTTCTACCTCTGTGAGCTCTGGGCGACTTTTGGCATGATAAGCCGGAGAGATATTTCCCTGAGAAACGTTCACTTGCTGCAAAGTTGCAATAATCTCTTTATTCTCAGCATGGATACATGCGGTGCATCCAAGCTTTTTGAATTCGCTCATAAACCGGAAGAGGTCTTTATCCGTCATCGCTATGTCATTCGCCATAAATAGTTTGAACGAAGTGATCCCCTGCTCCACAAGAAGCTTCAGTTCATTGAATGTCTTATCAGTGGGTTGAGTAATAATAAGATGAAATCCATAATCGATGGCTGATTGCTTGGCTTTCTCCGACCAATGACTTGCCGTCTCCTGAAGAGAAAGGCCATTTTCTTGGAGCACATAATCTAGTACCGTGGTGGTGCCTCCCACTGCTGCAGCAATAGAGTCTGTATCATAACCAGTTGAGATACTTCCATCGCTACAGGTCACCTCCATATGGATGTGAGCATCAATACCTCCTGGGAAGATATATTTTCCTGTTGCATCGATGGTTTCATCGGTTTGTACCTGTAGATCTCTACCAATCGCGTCAATTTTGCCACCTAGTATGAGAATATCTCCTTGAAATTGGTCTGATACAGTCACGATATAACCATTTTTTATCAATACGCTTTTTATGATTCCCCACTCCTTTCTAGACTTCTGTAGAAGTCCTATTAGGGTGATTTAAGACCGCCTTATACTGCTGGGAATAATACTTCCAGTCATTTTCAATGTGCTTACGTATAACACTTTCTACAATGTGCGCATCTTTTCCCTTAAGAGCTTTTACGATTTCCTTGTGCTCATCCAGATAATCCCGTGGCCGGGAATACACTTTAAGTTCGGTATTCCTTGCCAACATGCTTAGGGAGCGAATCTTATCGACGATTTCACTAAGTCGCCGATTACCACTGATACGGACGATTTGATCATGGAACTCTGTATTTAAATCCACAACTTGCTCCGATTCCTTTTGATTATAGGCTTCTTCAGCCTGTTTAATGAGTTGTTCTAATTCCGCAATTTCTCCATCGTTAATTTTCACCGCAGCTAAGAAACCTGCATACGGCTCAGTTGCAATCCGGCATTGATAAATCTCTTCAATATCTTCCACTTCCATAGGATTTACTACAATCCCATTTTCCATGGTGATGACTAGTCCATCTTGCTCTAACATGCGTAGGGCTTCCCGAATGGGGCTACGACTAACCCCTAATTCCTTGGCTAATTTAAACTCAAGTAAGCGTTCACCTGGTTGAAATTTTCCGGTTAAAATCGACCCTCTTAATATCTGATAAACTTGTAAATGAAACGGCATATTTTTAATTACACTATCCAAAAATCCCACCCCTTAATGACAAAATACATATTAGATCCATTGATCCACATTTAGATTCTTTGTCGACAGTCTACACCTGTGCAATACTATTCGTCAAATCTTCTTTCAAATCCTGCTGGAAAATCACAATCGTGCTTCATTAGCTATTAGATTTTTCTTTATCTAGTACTTTCTTCACAGTATTCCTTGTGAGGTGAAATAAATTATTAGATATCTTTAAGATCCACCATCCGACTGACTCGAAAATGTCCTCATACATCATTCCTCCCAGAACAATTAAAGTTATTGTTTGTCTCGTGACACCAATGATTTCAGCTAATTGTTCCTGTGATACGTCAGACTCTACTCTGGAAAGAGACAGGCGCTTAGTTTAATCAACTAAGTGCCTGTCTCTTTTTCAGAAATTAAGATCTTTTCAAACTCGACCCTTGCCTCTTCTAAATGTTTTCGCATGAGCTTTTGGGCCTCCCTGGAGTCATGACGTGAAATAGCCTCATAGATTGCGACGTGTTCCTGTATCGTGCACAATCAACTGCCAAAGAGGTAAAGCGAAACGGATTATAACGTATCAATAGCGGACTTTAACTGTCCCAACGCCTTTTCTAGTGTGGAGCGATGACAAGCAAAATTGAATCTTAAGAAGCCAGCTCCTTCTTTGCCAAACCAGCGTCCCAAATCGACTGCAATCTTTGCTTTTTCTATAACTAAGGCATCAATTTCATCTGCTGAAAGACCTGTTCCCCTAAAATCTATCCAAACAAGATAGGTGGCCTGTGGTTTTAAAATCCTGACCCCTTTCAGATTCTTTTCTGCATAGTCTATTGCATAGTCTACATTGGCTTCTACATATTCAAGGAGCTCATTTAAGTATTGCTCTCCATGGTTATAGGCCGCCTCCAGGGCGATTGTGCCAAAAAAATTAACACCACCCACACAATTTATTTCAAGCTGATTGATATACTTTTTACGAATTTCGTCATTAGCAATAATAATAGCTGAGGTTTGTAGACCGGCTAAATTAAAGCTTTTGCTTGCTGCATAAGCTGTAATAATATTTTGATTCATTTTTTCTTCCAGCATGCCCAGGGGCGTGTGCTTATAGCCTTTAAAAATAAGGTCAGAATGAATCTCATCTGAGAACACAAGGACTCCGTTATTTAAACAAAGCTCGCCTAGCTTTCTCAGATCCTCCTCCGACCAAGCTCTACCCATAGGATTATGAGGATTGCAAAGAATGAGGAGTTTATTATTTGGTTCTTTAACCTTGCGCTCTAAATCTTCAAAATCCATTTCATAATTATTGGTCTTATCATCAAATATCAGAGGGCTTTCTACCGTTCTTCGTTTATTTTTCGTTATCACTTGTCGAAAAGGATAATACACAGGGGGTTGGATAATTACCCCCTCGCCCTTTTGAGTTAAAGCCTGGATGGCATAGGTAATGGCTGGCACAATGCCAGGTGTAACAACAATCCATTCCTTGCTTAACTTCCAGCTATGACGCTTATAAATCCAGTTCATTACAGCCTTGTCAAAGGAGTCACTCTTTGCCCTTGGATACCCATAGATTCCGAATTTGGCCTTATCTACTATAGCATCGATAACTTCTTGCGGTGCTTTAAAATCTGTATCCGCGACCCACATGGGTATACAGTCCTTTGAATCGAGCCCAGGATAGCGTTCTTCAAAGCTGTCCCACTTAACCGAATCAGTTCCTATTCTATTGATATATTCTGTAAAATCATTGGACATTTTAATAATCTCCTTTGCAAATTGCTATCCCCTGTTTTTAATAGCTAACCCTTTTAAGAAATTTCTAGCGTATTTATCGCCACACTCTTTATAATTGCTATGTCCTTCTTTTCTAAATATAGCGCTTAATTCTCCTCTTGTTACAACGACTCCTGCTTCTGCCAATATATCAAGCATATCATCACTTGTTAGTGATAGCGCTATTTTCAATTTCTTAAGCAGCATATTATTAGGATTGCTGTCCTTTAGTACTGGTCTTTCAGGTTGCCCTGGTTTGGGATCTTGTTTCCCTCTTTTATAGATAATAAAGCCATCTAATAATGACTCAAGCATACTGTTCTTACATTTTATATTTTTTTCTTTTTCTTCTATGGCATCATGATGATCTTCAACTTCATTGTTGTAGCGGTAGGTCTCTTTTGATTTGATAAGCATTTTTCTCACTTCTTCTACCGTTAGTTCAACGCCACCCAGTTTAAATATATTAACCATATCTATATCCCTTATATTTAGTGCATATCTCAATCGAATTAATATATCATTATTATCCATCAATAATCCTCCTAAATCCTTCT
>DASRMA010000024.1:0-3165 GCA_035648155.1 Desulfosporosinus sp. | reverse complement strand
GCCCTTAGGCAGATTAATGATGGCGCTGAAATTAACGATCTCGGAACTCACAGCGTCCACAGTCGGATATTGATTGGAAAGTAGTTTTAAGTAGTTCAAATTATACAATATGGCTCCACCTCAGAACTTAGTAATTGTCTTATTTCTTTTACAAAACGCTCTTAACTAACAATTGGTAGGATCACGCACCTCATCCATATAAAACTGCGTAATGTGATGTAATTCACCTCTATAAACTAACGGTAGCTGTCAAGATAGTTGTCGTATTTGACCAGAATTTATTGTTCACTGAAAATGTATCATCTCAGCGCCTTGGAAAGCCGTCCCACGAAAAATTTGTTTGTTACGCATCATTGTGTAAAATAACATCCCTACGACTAACCATGTAATAGCGTTTATAACTGCAATGGTTAAAATAAGGACATTCATAGCGGAGTTCTTAACCTATAATATATGTAAGTAGTTTGCCTTCCTACTTATCCCCTCCAAAGTTGTTTTTCTTAACTGACGCACTATAAGCCCTGATCATGAATTATCATGCCGCCCATTTAGATGCTTGTGACATTTACACAGTGAATTTTGATACCAGCTTAATTAGATTATCTGAGCTATCCTTTGCCACACCAGCCTGCTTCGATGCCTCATCTGATTGCTCGACTACCATTATGCTTTTCTGAGCAATGTTCGTAGTACCTTCAGCCCCTTCATTGGCGGCTACTGCAATTTCTTCGATTACTTTCGACATCTCCTGTATTGAAGCGGTAAGTTCCTCTGAAGTTGCACTGAAGTCAGACACCAGATTATCAACAAACTCTGCATCTTTATTATATTGTTCACCCGTATTAACCATGGTTTCGTAATCTTTAATAACCTGCTTATCTATGAACGCTAAAACTTCCGCAGAGCTTTCTGACAAATTTGCCACGGAGGAAATAACGACCTTTGTTACCTTCTGTATCTCCTCTACAGTATTTGCCGAATTCTGCGCCAACTTCCGTATTTCTTCTGCAACAACAGCAAAACCCCTTCCTGCTTCGCCAGCCCTTGCAGCCTCTATTGCTGCATTGAGTGCAAGAAGATTGGTTTGTGATGTGATTTGTAAGATAGAATCGGATAATACATTAATCTGATCGACTGCCTTGGACTCTTCGATAGCTTTTATCATTTTCGCTTGAGTTGCTATATAAATATCCTGGGCGCTCCTCGAGGAGATAATTGAATTTTGTTTAAGTTCGCTTGCTCTTCTGCTTATTTCGCCCGCAGATACGGCTCCCTCTTGTGCTTTTAACGCGATGGAACCAACAGCCCTTTCGATTTCTGTAGCCGTTGCACTCATTTCTTCGCTTGATGCAGCTGTTTCTTCCATGCCGGCAGACAGTTCCTCTGTGGTTGCGGACACTTCTTCAACCTGGTGGATCAATACAGCCATAGCTTGCCCCGTAGCTATTACCGACGTTTCAACATTTCGTGATTCATTAATAACGCCTTTAATCACGTCTTTGACTGATTGCTGCATTGTGTCGATAGCTTTGGCAAGTACTCCTAATTCATCCTTCCTCTCCATGTATTTCTTTGGAGTCTCGCGAGTGAAATCCCCTGTTGAAATGACTCTTAGATGTTCTGTAGCCGAACTGATGGGGGTGGCGATTAATCCTGCCACAAAGTACATCACTCCTAAGCCTAGTAATAACAATATTGCTGATGCAATAAGAACTGAACTACGCATGGTTTGTACCCCCCCCATAACTTCATCACTAGGGACTGATACTGCTAACGACCAGTCTGTTCCTTCTACAGGCGCATATCCAAGAAATTTCGCCTCCCCTTTATACTCATACGCACCCGCTCCAATCTTTCCCGCGATCATCCCTTCTTCCAATTTGACCAAAGGCTCGAGTTTGGGGTCCTTCTTGAAATTTTCAAAAATATTGTCCATTTTCATAACAACTTCTGGGTTAGTATGGGCAATCGTAGTACCCTTTTTATCTTTCATGAAAGCGCTGCCTGCTTTGCCGAACTTAATATCATTGGTAATTTTACTTAAGTTATTACCGTCTCTCACTGCCGCTAAAATCCCAACTATGACTCCCTCTTGTCTAATTGGCACAGCATAGACAATGGATAAGGAACCGTCCACTTTACTTACTAATGGTTCTGATACAGCTCTATTACCGGCGATAGCCTTCTGGAAATATTCACGATCCTTTATATTAGCCTCTTTTCCTGTTGACATTACTGCAGCTCCATCTATCCCAGCCATCATCATGTATAAGTGTCCGCTTCTTTTATTCTCATCTTGAAGGATCTTGTTTTTGTCCTCCCAAGAGTTGTTCTTATCTTTTATCCGGTCAATATTTGCGACTACTTCGAGAGTTCCCAACAAAGCATTCAGGCGTTCGGAAACAACCTTTGCCCCTTGACTCGCTAACTGTGGAAGGGTCTCTTGAACCTGGACTGTCATGGCCTTAGCAGCAGTTATGTATGAGATCAGGCCCAAGCTTACACATACAGTTAATAAAATAGTCCCAATGTGTAAAACCATTTGAAACTTTATACTTTTCATAAAATTAATCCCTCTCCCCATTTGAATTCTCATTTGACTTTAACGCTAACTGTTCAAGATGGTTAACCTGCTAATCCTTGTAGACAACTATATATCAGATTAACGGCAAAACATATAATATTATTTTTTATGAGAGTCCACATATACGGTCCATCTACCCGACAAGAACGGGCCCTTAGCACTTTCTTTAGGTATATTAAACATTTTTTAATTACGTTTGACTGCTTTTAAACACTTAGGCATATGAAAGAAAATAACAAGTCAAAGATGCAATGGATATTTTGCGTCAGACAAGGAGGGATTTCTCCAGAGGTCGGATAACAGAGGCCAGAGATCAGAAAGGGAATACAACGATCTGACACATCCGGCTTCTGACCTCTGACTTCTATAGAGGTGAACATGCCGACGCAGTATTACGTAAAATAGACTTGCAGACTGACTGGTTATTTTTTTGAATGTGCCTTAATCAATTAGAGCGATAAAAAATGTCTAATTATTAAGGAAAGCTGCTGGATAATCGTTGAAATCCATATCGTAATCATGGTTAAGAAGTTGTCCACAATGCCTATAATCCTAGCACTAGTATCAGATAGAGTAGCTGG
>DASRMA010000023.1:0-10424 GCA_035648155.1 Desulfosporosinus sp. | reverse complement strand
ATACCTCCCCGCCTACTCCTTTTTAAGTAAATAGTTAGTATCAACCTCTAACTCTACAATAGGATAGACCCGCCTTCTTGGCGTCTTGGCTGGCTTCATTCGCTGGATTTGGCATTTAATTCATTCCCCTTTCGTGAAAATATTTACAGGCTTTTCCTCTTTCATGAGCAGTTTTACATTACTGTCTTAAGATCATCCATTGCGGACACCAGGTTATGATATGGGGTAGTCAACTCGTTTGGGAATCCAGGGTTAGTATTGAAATTACATTCCTTGATTGCTTCAACGAGCTTAACCGAACATTCCAGTATGGCCTTTACCTCTTCAATATCTGCGATATGAATAGTTGTTGTTAATTTTGCCATTTTTTCCACCTCCCCTCATACCAACTTCTTCACAAACTAGCTAACTCGTTCAGCCTTCTCCCCCTTCCGTGCTTCAATCCATTCCACGAAGTCTTTCTTCTCTACCTTCTTTGAATTTCCGATGTCGAAGCTTGGTATACCGCCAGAGGCTGGGTTAATTTGAAATAGCTCGTAGATCTTCCCCCGTGAAATACCCAGGTAGTCCGCTATATGTTGGGCTGTGATAACCTCGGGGAGTTCGTCAATTAACATTTGCCATCACCCCACTTCTTGAGTGATCGCATATTTAGCCTGATACTTCCGCACAATTCCCTCGAAAATGGGCTTTAACTTCGGGTCGCGTTCGATAACCTCAAGCTTTGTTATAGCCTTACAAGCGGTTTTAGTTGCACCCTGCGCTTGTAATCTCGTGCGTAACCGTGCTAAACGAGCCTTGAGGTCTACCCTTGCTAAGTTCTCTAACTCTTCGTAAAGGTCATGATAAAATGTAAGGTAGCTTAATCCATGCTCCTGACAGATACCGCGTATCTTGGTGTTCATGGCCTGTCTCCAATCCTTGTCAATTGGAGCTGTGAAGACTTCAAGGACATTGGTCATTTGCCGACTCGCCTTGTTTGCGACTTCAATGGCTGTATTTGCTTTGCGCTCAATCTCGACGGTAACTTGGGCAAGCCCAGCTAGTATTTCCGCTTGGGTCATTTGCTTTGGAGCATAGGAACCAGTCTTACGGATGGCGGGTAGGATTTCGTCTGCAATTTTGGCTTGGAACTTTTCAGCAACCTCATTGTTTGCCTTCATTGCCAGCCGATAGAATATGTTTTCGGGGATAAATTCATTTTCGCCACTTGTGGCGAAACCGAGTTCTGACAGATAACCGTTTAGCCTTCCCCATCGTATATACTCTGTGCTATCAGCCTTTCTTTCGATAAATCCTAATCCTCTTGCAACATCTTCTTGGTGCAGGTGCGCCGTTCCGTTTTCGTCGATGTAACCCCTGACCCCAGATACCGTAATTAAATCGTTCATGTCTTCCCTCCTTAAAAATTGATATTTACAGGTTTTTCCTCCTAAACGTCGAATAAGATAATTTGAGGTAAGGGAGAATAATATTTTTGAGGTGTTCAATGTCAACGTATTTAGATAATCTTCACCAGATATCGAAAGAAATAACTCTAGTTGCTATGGAAAAGGGAATAATCAGAAACACCGATGATTCAACTGACGAACGTATAGTTGAGAGCTATGCTGAACAATCAGTCAAGTTTTACCAAACGGTTTATAAGGGCTTAAAGGAATGCGATAAGTAAATAAATAACTACTCCCTTACCTCAACTATTTTCTTGATCTGATCTGCTAGTTTGATAGCGTTATCTATTTTGAGTCCTAAGGGTCCATCAGACCTAATGTTCTTGTCCTGAAGATTTTGTAGCTCTCTGATCTGCTCTTGCAATACCGCTTTATAGTCCATGTTGGTCCTCCTTTCTGATTTATAATTCATCCTCGGTGGTTACGGTTGAAAATATCTAGTCTTTAGGAGCGATTTGTTATCAGCAAATCGTTCTTTTCTTTTTCAACGTAGATTCTCAAGCCGTGGAGTAAGGGCTCCATTTTTTCCCGTGTTTCACGTCGCCAATGTAAGTCTCTTTCGAATTGAAGTAACTTTTTTTGAAGCTCAGCATAGGTTTTGCAATCTTTTTTCAACTCTGAAATGATCTGACTGACGGTTTCTTCAAAAACTTGATTATATTTATCTACAATCTTTTCTAAATCCACTTTTTCCACCTCCCCTCGTTGAAACTAAGTTGTTCATGGTTCCCTCCTTAAAAATTGATATTTACAGGTTTTGTCTCTCTCGTGTCGAAATGATTATCTGCAAGGATAATTCACGACGAAAGGAGGTGATTTTGTGTATACAGTTTTTGCCAACTTACGCGGAGCATGGACGGAGCTGACTGATGACGATGCTATTAATGGTCAGGTTCCCTCTCGCTATGATATTCATAGTCTTTTTCCCGTGATTGATTTTAACGATCAAAGCGAACGCGAAAAATCTTTTGTGGAGATTGTTCACGACGGGATTAAGTGTTATGTTCATGCGGCATGTCTACAATTCTTCGGGGAAGAGTAATTCTGAATGGAGCAGTCCGAATCTTGGCGCTCTGGATGTCACAAGCGTCCAGGGTGCTTTCTTTTTGAATTTCCGAAAACTGAACATCAATTACTGCTTTTACCTTCGCCCAGTCTTTCCAGTTCATCCCCTGCATGGATTCGATTGTCCTGTTAATGTCAAATTCTTTCATCTCGTTTTTCCTCCCTTTTTTAACCCGCTTTCGTTAAACCGCTATTTTAAGATATTTCCTCGAAACAATATCTTTTATGGCCTGATAATCGTAATCCAGAGCAATTAACGAACTTACCTGTCTCTCTAGCCTTTCAACCCCTTCCAGCTCGCTTGCCGTAAAACGATTTCTTACATTACCTGACTTATCTAATCCAAATTGTTCCTTCAACTGTTTTGTGTTCTTGCCAAACACTATTTTGTAAACGAGATCCGTATAGTGCTTATACTTCATTTGCTTATGTGGGCTTTCGGGTAAGTCCTGGATGGCATTAGTTAATGCTTCGCGTGCTTGCTTTCCAATCTGGCGAGTTACTTTGCGGCTGATAAGTTCTTTTTGCATTAGGTAGAATTGTTTGACGAGGGCCTTTTTAAATTGTCTGACCGGGAGAGTGTTTTTCATGTAAATGATCAATAGGGTAGCTTGCTGTTCGTTCAATTTGTAGATCTTCTCCGACTGTCCACTTTCCGAAGGTCGGATTTCAAATCCGAGCTTGCCGAACTCTTCAAGGTCGGATTCGTAACCTCTGATTAATCTTTGAACCGTGTCATGTCGAACCTTTCCGTTTTCGGCAATGACTTTTGACGTGGTGAATGGTATCTCGTTTAGATCGTCGGGTTCGAGAAAAACTAGGTTGTTCATGGGTACCTCCTTTCCGCTTTGCATAAATGCAATTACGCACTCCTTGATGCTTCCATAAATTTCAGATTATGCAATCTTGGATCAAAAAAAATATCGACCGCCGCATCTAGGTAGTTGCATGTTTTTAACATTTCCTCAAGCGTAAACTGTTTTCTGCCGTAAAGCTTTTCATTGAGAGCTTGTTGTGAAATATTTAATTCTTGGGCTAGTATTCGTAAATTATAACCCTTCTCAGCTACCGCCCCCCGAAGCTTTAGAAAATACTTATCACGCATTATTTCCACCACCTTCCGATATGTTAATTACCCCTTTAACAATTTGATCTTACCATTGCCGATATATGATGTCAATACATATCTTGCATTTTATTAAGATATGTATTAATATATAATTGAATACAATGCAATTTGTAATTAGTACAATATGGAAGGGTGCTAACTAATGGATTTTAAGACGGATAAAGAAAAGCGTAATGATTTATTAATGAAACAACTAGAACTATCATCTAGGAGGTTAAGGAGTTTTAGGGAGTCTTCCGGTTTTCAGCAAAAAAAATTCGCACAATTATTTGGCATCGAACCAAGTATTTATAACCGATATGAAACCGGAAAAATAAAATCCATACCACAAAACATTCTTATGGAGATCTGCAATAAGTTCGACCTAAACCTAAAATGGTTAGCGGGGGTTGAAGACGCAGAAAAACACATGATAATTCAAGACGCATCGCTAGGAACAAAACGCATTCCGATTCTTGGAACAATTGCCGCTGGACTTCCTGTCTATGCGCAGGAGGATGTTTTGGGTTTTGAATATGTTGATTCTAATTTACATGTAGATTTTTGCCTTCGCGTAAAGGGCGACAGTATGATCAACGCGCGAATATTAGATGGTGACCTAGTGTATATACGTCAGCAGTCGGATGTCGAGATAGGAGAAATAGCCGCCGTCTTGGTTGACAATGACTCGGCTACATTGAAACGAATTTATAAAGCTAACGGGACAGTTATTCTAAGGTCTGAAAATCCAAACTTTCCCGATCAGATATATACCAAAAAAGATATGAAGGAGGTCCGTATTTTAGGTAAAGCAATACTATTCAAAACGGAGGTACGATAAATGGCAAGTATAACTAAGCGTCCAAGTGGGTCATATCAAGCGGCTATCTATGTTGGCCGCGACGATGAGGGGAAACAAGTCAGACGGATGGTAACTAAGCCCACGTTGAAGGAATGTAAAATTGCAGTTAAGGAGATTGAACGAGAACTTGAAGATCAGAATTATTCAAACGTGCGGAACATCGGGGTTGTTGCGTGGATTGATGAATGGATTAAGTTGAATAAGACAAGGCTCTCACCCTCAACTCATGCAACTTATAAGATCTATTCAAGGGTGCATTACGCGCCATATTTTAAAAAAATGAAATTGAAAGAATTAAATGAAATCCACATTCGCAAATTCATGGCGCAACAACTTGGCTTCCTTTCTCCAACTACTGTTCGAAAGCATGTTTCCGTTTTGAATAAAATATTCGAAGAAGCGTTGAAGGACAAGAATCCAGCTAGGTATATTAAGTTACCATCTAAGGCTAAGTACACTCCCTACGTCTTGTCTGAAACCGAAATGGAGAAGATACACGATGCCATAAGGGGAACAAGGGATGAGATTATAGTGCTACTAGCCGCCTGGTGCGGCTTACGAAGGGGTGAAATATTTGCATTAAAACCCGATGATGTGGATTGGAAAAATAAAACCGTCCGTGTGGATGAGAATACGGCAATAAATGACGAATATATGTACGTTGATAAGGGGCCTAAGTCAGATAATGGGTACAGGGAAGTAGTTGTTCCAAAGGAACTCATGGGATTATTGGAGAACAAGAGGAAAAATTGGAAGGAGATACCAGAACGCTTTTTCCCAATACGTCCAGATCATTATTCCAGTTACTTTGCCGAACTTATCAGAAGAAAGGAATTACCCCCAATCAGATTCCACGACCTCAGACACTACCATGCATCATGGCTCTTTGCAAACAAGATACCCGACCAATACGCCGCAAGACATCTAGGGGACGATATACAAACTCTCAAAGCCACATATCAGCACATTGGTGCAGACTACCGCCAAGATATAGACGACACAGTCCGCGGTCTACGTGATGAGCCACGCAAAAAAGCAAGAGTCTGGAAATTAAAAAGGACTATGCAGTAAAGCATAGCCAAGTAATAAAATATTCTGTGCAACATTTGTGCAACATCCGCTGTAACGGGCGATGCGCAAAATCATTCAAGGTTCAGTAGTGGTGCGGGAAACAGGACTTGAACCTGCACGGTTTACCCGCTGGAACCTAAATCCAGTGCGTCTGCCAGTTCCGCCATTCCCGCATGAAAATAATTCTTGCAACAGAAGAAATAATATCATAGTTTTTGCAGTATGACAAGTATTTTCTTATTTTCGTTTTAGATTGATTTAATTTAGTCATTGCATCAACCAAAAATATTCAAAGAGTAGGATTATCAAATCAATCAAGACTAAGGCCAGTAGATTCATCAGCCAATCTATTGGGTATTTCCAATAATAGAACAGGCTGTTGAAAGTGACGAGAAAAATTGAGCAGATAATCCAAAGTGAGTAAATTGCAGGGTTCTGAGAAAATATATCGATGAACCATATAACGGGCAAAAACATAAAAACACTCATAAATGTGATCATGATATACCCAATATAGCGGCGAAGGTCATTAGCATCCAGCTTGACTTTACCCACCGTCTCTCCACCTCAGCTCTCGTGAATTCCTCATAATAAGTATACCACGATTCACTCCAAAGGGGACGACGAGGGGAATGATGCATCGTGCCTACTTGAATCTATAGAAACAGAAAAGCGGCTCATAAGAGCCGCTGAGTTGATACTTTATCTATGGTCTCGACTATTATTGTCTCCACCCTTGTCGTTGTTCCGATCATCGTTTTTGTCCCTATCATTATCTTTGTTCCAGCCAGCTTTATTTTTATCAGACGTCCGATAATTTATATGGCTTAGCTTTTCAAGTTTTTGATTCACGTCTAATTTTTTCTGATCTGTTGTGCATTGATTGTCTGTAATTTCTCGGTCTTTAATTTGGAGTAGATTATTTTTTTCGTTCACAGAATTTTTAAATTTGAGCAAAGCAGCCTTAGCTTGTTTTTCCAACAATTTCTTTTCAACGTCGTCGTTCACTACTGGAACCACTACTGGAGCGACCTTTGCTTCTTCTTTTTGAACCTTAACGACTGCTTTGTCCATGGTGCGCACGACATTAAGCGCTAATTTTTGGGCAACTTGAGGAGGAAGCTTGACTACTAAATCACTCAATACTGCAATGTTTTTTGCTTCAACATTTTCCAAGGCTTTGGCAAGAGCTACAGCGGTTGCAGAGCCAGGAGTTTCAGCTTCATTAAGGAATTCCTGAGCTTTAGCGATTTTATCTTTGTACTCACTAAAACAGATCTTGGAGTCTTCGATATTTCCGTCTTGCATCAGTTTGTTGGCTTGGGCCAACTTTCTAAGTGCATGTCGTTTATTTATCTCGCCTTGACGTGCTGCGTCAAATGTCAAAGCAAGCTGGAGATTATCGATGAAATCACTAAACTGAGTAGACGGAATAACTATTTTGCCATCGTATTCGACCACTGGCGGGGTTAATTCAATTTTCGCTGCTTTAATGGCTGCTTTTTGGGTTGTTACCCTAAGTTCAAAAGCTGTTTTCGTATCCACATTACTTACTACCATTACTGCTTGAACTGCTGCTGCTTTTAAACCTTCAGCAGTAGCTATTTCTGCCAATGTAGTGATGGGTGCACTTTCATAGGCTAATACTGCTGTTTCTGCCGCTACTACTACTGCCGCGGCTTCTGCAGCTTCCTGTAGTGCAGTTTTCGTTGTTGTAATTTCTGTTGCCTGGGCTGTCACCCTAAGTTCAAAAGCTGCGTTTGCATCCCCATCGCCTACTCCATTTACGGCCGCATCCGCTGCTGCTTTTAAGCCTTCAGCAGTAGCTATTTCTGCTAGTGTATCTATTGAAGCATCTTCATAGGCTGATACTGCTGTTTCTGCTGCTGCTACCCGAAGATCACTTTTAGCTGTTGCGATTTTTGTTGCTTGAGTTGTTACCCTAACTTCCAAATCTGCTTTCTCTGTCGAATCCACTTCCAGATCAGCTATTGCCGCTACCGCTGTTGCTTTTAAGCCTTCAGCCGTAGTTACTAGTTCTAAGGTTGTTATTGGCGCAAGTTCATAGTCCACCACTGCATCTTCTGCTGTTTGTACTGCTTCATCTAGTGTTGTTACATGAACATTGCTTGCTACCGATATCGGAGCATCAGGTAGGCACGCCTGGGCTATTGCTGTACTGAGTGGAAATGCCAGAAGGGCAACCGTTACGGCAACTGCTAGTTTTTTCCTCATTGTTTCTCCTCTTTCCTTTTATCAACGCTTGATACATAGTTTGGCCTGTGTTTTACAAAGGCTCTTATGGGCTTGTTTAACCCTTACATACTATCAATACGATAGCTAAAAGTTTATTGGGGGGGTCTCCAGAAAATCTATTGTTTATTATAAATGAACCTCCTCATTTGTTCTCAGGTCGAGAGCGTTTGAGGAGGTTCCAGACAAAACAAAAGCACCGAACTTGCGTCACAGTAAAAGTGCCAGTCAGAAAAGGAAGGACGGTTTTGTCGTCCTTCCTTTTCTGACTTCTTTATTTTTCAGTAGTAGGCCCTTTGGATTTTAACTTTCTTTTTGTCGTACCTACTTGTTATCATCCATAAATTTGTTATATTCTTCTTGGGCTTTATCTTTGCTGTAACCATATTTTTTTTGAAGAATACCAACCAACTTTTCTGTCTTGCCTTCTACTTCAGTGACGTCATCATCTGTAAGATCTCCCCACTTCTCTTTGACACTGCCTTTCCACCCTCATCCCACTCTTTAATTCAAAAACAAAATGCGTTGGTGTGAGAATTTCACTTCTCACCCAACGCATTAAATATTTTTCATCAAATTCTTCAAGTAGTGAATCCCTGCCTTTTTAATAGTCTAGTTCACTCCAAGCCTCTTCGGTTGCGATTTTTAAATCATCCCATACATCTCCGCACGGTTTCTTGAGTTCTACATAGTTCACAGCAAACAGATTCCGAATATTTTCAAGGTTTTCGACTTGGAAAAGATACTCTTCTTTCATATCATCCTGAACTTCAGCAACTCTTGTTTTCATTTCGACTAGTCTTGTATTATATTCTGCTAGATATCCTTCAAGCTTATTCATATTCGTTACAGCTTTTAAATCATTATCTATCTTCGTACAAATCGTGTCTACCCGGTACTGTTCCCCCATAAACACACCACTAGTATCAACACTGGTTCGTACAATTACATCAGTGCTAATGTTCAAATTAATGTCTGGACTAGTCTCAATGATAGTTTTAGCCATTGAATAGTTCCCCCTTTGAGATCTAGTATACTCAGAATTCGTTAGAGATTATGATTTCACAGGTCATCCCATTTCCAAAGTTCACTATAGAGATCCTCTCCTATGCTTCTCTTCGCTGTGCCGTTATCACTGTTACAGATGCTGCTGGTACTGGTGATTTCGGCAAAAAACTTATACCAAAGAGTAATACTACCGATAACATAATAAAAATGATTACTGCCTTTCTATACATTCACGATTTCTTACTCTTCCTTTTTGGGGTAACTTTATAAATGATTGCCACTGTTTAAGTGCTCCACCTTTAATTGTTATTCTTTCTGCCCACTCCTTTTTAGTGCAAGTTTTAATGTCAATATCAAATGCCACCTTAAATAACTTAACAATCGACTCCTCAAGTAGATCACTTGGATACAAATTTAGAGAGCTTGTTTCAGGCAACCCCTTTGTAGCGTTACTAGCATAGTCAACTGGATGTGCAGAATCCGCGAAATCCGCGAAATCCGCGAGATTCACTCTCTCATCTGTTATTGGTTGATATTTGTACGTTTGCACATTCTTTTCCATATTAGATTCCTCCATTAAAATCCTTGAGAATACTATGAATTTGGTCGTGAGTCTCTTCATAAAGAAGCGGTCTATCCCAATTTGATAAGAGGCTACCCCCATCACGATGATAATTAGAAATCCTAGGACCATTTGAGGTTTGGTTGAAACTATACCCGTTAATAAGAAACAGAAGTTCATCATCATTCCGAAGAAAGCAGCGAGTGTCGTAAAACCGCCTAATATGAGTCTAAGCCCAATGAAAACTTCTCCACTTTTAACCAAAAGGGCAAAAAATCCTGCGATAGGGCATGAGAATATGACTAATTATCCAACCCCATGTATCCGAGACACTTGGATGAGCAGCGGCAGCTGCGCCCTTGGCGGCGTTTATCCCAATGAAAAACCATTTCATCTTGCCGTCGCCGCGGTAGTCACTGTTGCGGTCGGTGCAGGCACTGTTATTTGTGGTGTTTTTGGCAATAACCCAATCCCGATGAGAAGCATCGCTGATAAAGCAACGAAAATAGTTAAAGCTTTTATAGTGCTCATTTCAGGATCGTTTGCACCCTTTGTAACTGATTGCCTCTGTTTAAAAATTACTCTATTAACTGGATCCGGACATAAATAATCGGTGGCTGCATACAAATTTTTAAGTTTTGGACGGTTGGTTGGAATCGTAAAATCTAAGTAACTCCTACGTTCTACCAGTGCTGGTGGTTTATAGTGGCGCCTCATGCTGTTAATTTCCAACAAAATACTACTCCCTTCCGTCACCCTTGATCTATTGATTTCAATTATTTTCCTCTATAGTTAGATGATAACAAAAAAAAATGCCATTATTATGACATTTTTCTTTTATATAGAGGCTATTTTCTTCATAAAATTAAAACCATTAGCCCGTTTTTTCAGTAAGGCTTCACTCCTAATTTGTATCCTACCCCTTGTATAGTTCTGATGTAATAGGGATTAGAACAGTCTGGCTCAATCTTTTTTCGCAGACGTCTTACCAGCGAAGTGACGACTCCAGGATTGCCATAATAGTCTGTCTCCCAGATTTGGTAA
>DASRMA010000022.1:0-39238 GCA_035648155.1 Desulfosporosinus sp. | reverse complement strand
GAAAAAGGAGATATTGAGTTTACCCCCGAAGATCTTGCATATATAAAGGCAAGGGTAAACCAATACAATTTGCAGGATGATTTCTCCCGATATCCATCAATCTCAGCCCAAATTATTGAGGAAGATAAAACTGTTTTCGGCTGTACTGCGGGTGGTACAGACCGATTCTATATCAATGCCAAAGGAGATTTACAGCCCTGTGAGTTTCTAAACATATCCTTTGGTAATATCGCAGTGGAGCGATTCGAGGATATTTATCAAACTATGCGCAGTTTCTTCCCTTGGGGTGGAGACTGTAATCTATGCGAATGTAGCTCTAAAGAGATTCATAAGCTTTATCAAGAGAATAGTTTGAAGTCTCTTCCTCTTACCCCAGCACTTTCGAAAAAAATCTATGGTTCATGGGACCGGGGGAGTAAAACGGATTTATACGAGATATTGGAAAAGATGAAGTAGTAATAAAGACCTCACACCAATCGATTGGTGTGAGGTCTTTGTTTTATGGAGGAAACTGTGTGATGGGACGAGAACAATTCAAGAAATCGGGATAAACAGATGGCGTTTGTCTCTTGAGTAAGTTCTCTGGGAATATCCATAAAAGTTTTTTTAAAAATAAATTATTCTGAATAGTAGGAATAAAGGTATTTGCGGAGAACACCTTTATAGACGAAAAATATAACAAGGGGGAAAAACAAATGAATGAAGCAGTTTTGGAAGCTCGTTCACGCGCGGGTAATAAATTCAAGGGCGGTTTGAATTGTAGCGAGGCAATTGTTCATACTTTTAACGAGATGCTGAACAATCCTTTGAATTCAGACGCCTTGAAAATGGCAACTGGTTTCGGGGGGGGGTTGGGACATGCCGGTTGTATGTGTGGGGCCTTAACATCTTCAGTCATGATTCTAGGACTTTTCAAGGGTCGGGTAGATCCTGGGACAAGCAGAGAACCGGCCTATGATCTCGCGAATGAGTTCCACAATCGGTTTGTCAATGAATATGAGGCTACTTGTTGCCGGGTATTGAATCTTCATGAGTTTGACTCACCGGAGCACTTGCGCCGTTGTCTAAAACTTACCGGTGGAACAGCCAAGCTACTCATGGAGTTCATACAAGAAAGAGAATTGGTTCAAGCTGAATTCAGTTGGCCAATAGCTCAAGGATGAACCAGTTCATTATTTGATATAATAACATAATAAGAGTATATTATGGTAGATGATACTAGTTTAATGAAACATTGATTCAAGTGGAAATGGAGAGGGGCAACGTGGAACTGATTCAAAAAGACAAGCCCCTTAACAAAATAGTCCTGACTTCGGCCTACCCGGAGCTTACTGCCTTGGTAAGAGAAATGGCTTACAAACTTAAGATTGAGCTAACGGTCGTCGAAGCCGTTTTAGAAGAAGCTTTGGATGAGGTACGAAGACTTAACGAGCATAATGAAGTTGAGGTGCTAGTCAGCAGAGGAGCTACTGCTGAGCTATTGCGCAGTAAATTTTCCTTGCCGATCATTTCCGTTGCTCCTAATGAATTTGATATTTTATGGGCTTTAGCCCAAGCTAAAGCCTTTAGTTCAACGATTGGTTATTTTAGTTCTTCTAGTCTTACTGATATAGAATTTTTATTACAGGTACAATCCATCCTTAATGTAGTCATAAAACATTATCCGTATAGTAATATGACGGAACTGTCGGCGCAGATGGAACAAGCCTATCATGATGAGTGCGAAGTTGTGGTCGGGGGCGGACACCGAGGTATCCGGCTAGCTAAAGCGTTCGGGATGGAGGGCTTTTTAATCTATTCTAGCCAAAGTACAGTCTCAGGGGCTCTCACAAGAGCGGCTGAGATTGTTTCTTTACGCTCCCAAAAGCGATCAGAGGAAGAACGCCAGCGCAGGATTAGTCAAGCCAATGGTCTAATAGCCCACTATTCATTCCAAGATCTGGTAGGCCCGGCGTTAATGAAAACAATTCTTACGGCAAAGCGCTTTAGTAAGGTTGATGCCACCGTTCTAATCTGGGGAGAGAGTGGTACTGGCAAGGAACTGTTTGCTCAAAGTATCCATAACGCTAGCCCACGTTGTCATGGTCCCTTTGTGGCTTTGAACTGTGCCTCTATAACTGAAACTTTACTAGAAAGTGAGTTATTTGGGTATGAAGAAGGGGCATTTACTGGAGCTAAAAAGGGTGGCAAAACTGGTCTTTTTGAACTAGCCAATGGAGGAACCATTTTTTTTGATGAAATCGGTAAAATGTCCCTGAATTTGCAGGCAGGGTTATTAAGGGTTCTTCAAACGAAGGAAGTAAGACGGGTTGGGGGAGGACGGTATATATCGGTTGATATACGGGTAATAGCAGCTAGTAATCAAAACCTCCAAGCCGAAGTAGACAAAGGAAACTTTCGGGACGACCTTTTCTACCGACTTAATGTCCTGAATTTATACCTTCTTCCACTCCGGTCTAGGCGGGCGGACATACCATGTCTTATCGATAGTGTTAAAGGTCGTTTAGAGAAAAAACTAGGTTTTTGCCCTGCAATAAGCCCTCAATTCAGGAAGCTCTTGCTGGCTTATAATTGGCCAGGTAATGTCCGGGAACTAGAAAATATACTAGAGCGTTATGCCGTTTTAGTCGGCGAGGAAGAGCAGACTCTTCACTACGAGCTAATTATTTCTTTTCCGGAATTACAACCTTTAGAAAAGGAGGCGTTGGATGATTTTACGACCGTTAGAACTGAAGTCTTGTTTGAGCAAAACGCTAATATTCAAGAAAAGGAATTAATTAGGTCGATCTCTGTTCAACCGGGTACTTTAGCTGAAATGGAGGGGCAACTAATCAGGGTATTATTAGAATATTACAAGGGCAATAAGACTATGGTTGCTGCCACCCTCGGCATCAGTAGGACTACCTTATGGAAAAGGTGTACAGATAATGAACTATATTGACCAATTTATCTCTATGTATAATATCTGAACACGTAACCGTTCATTTCGTAAACATATTTATAATGGAAAGACTATTTCTTTAGGGAATAGTCTTTTTTCTATATTAAGCTAGACTTTATTAGGTGTGCATAATTGCCCATTCTATGGGGTTAAGCTGTTAGATTATCCAATACATATTAGCATTGGCATATAATTTGCATGGTTTGAATTATATGAATATTTAAAATTAATATTTTCATAAGTTTGAGTGAAGTAATTTTCTCAAAACTAATTCTAATGAGTGAAAGCGGGTGGTAATAGGTGGATATTTCGCGAATTCAGACAAACGTACTTATAATTGGTGGTGGTCTGGCCGGACTGAGTGCTGCCTTAGAACTAAGAAAAAACGGCTGTGAGGTGACTTTAGTTTCTAAAGGTAAAGTAGGCTTAAGTGGCAACACTATCATGACACGCAACAGTATAGCTGTCGTATTGGAGGAGGGTACAGCTACTGGTACGATTTTGGAGCATGTTGAAGATACCCTAGCGGGTGGGTTATATATAAATGACCAAAAACTAGTAAAACACTTAGCAACAAAAGCGAGAGCGGGCATCAACCAGCTGGAGATATGGGGGGTTCCTTTTATTAAACAAGATGGTCAAATTGCCGTAAAGGGATCGCCCGGACACAGACGTCGGCGTATTGTTACAGTTGAAGCAAGCCATTTAAGATCCACGCATACTGCAGGCTTGGCCATTAGTAAACCTCTTCTAGAGAGCGCCAAGGAAGCTGGAGTGAATTTGCTTAATGGTATTCTCATCACTCGCTTGCTGAAAAAAGACGGCCAAGTTTGCGGGGCCTGTGGTTTGGACAAAAATCACTCCAAGGGCTGGAGTTTTGAAGCTAAAGTCGTCATTTTAGCAGGTGGTGGCGCGGGACAACTATATCCCTTAACAACAAATGCAGGGGATGTCAGCGGAGATGGATACGCAATTGCTCATAATGCAGGGGCAAGCGTACGTGATATGGAGTTCATCCAATTTCATCCTACGGTCACATTAGGGCCAGGAAAGGAAGCGTTGTCAACTGCCCCGTTTGGAGATGGTGCAGTATTACGTAACAACCTAGGAGAGGCTTTTATGCTCCGCTACTCAGCAAAAGGTGATATGGCTACGCGTGATGTCATGGCACGGGCCATTTACGAGGAAATAAAATTCGGGTGGGGTACAAATCGAGGCGGCGTTTTCGTGGACTTCAGTGCAGTGGATTCAAAAAAAATGCATAAGGAGTATGCGCCTATTCACAGTCGCCTTAAAGGAGCTAAAACCGTCGAAGTAGGTATTGCAGCTCACTTTATGATGGGTGGAGTTGTCATTGATGAGCACTGCCAAACCAGTATTCCCGGGCTCTTGGCTTGCGGAGAGGTGGTCGGGGGATTACATGGAGCTAACCGTTTGGCAGGTAACGCTTTGACTGAGGCGATCGTTTTCGGCCTTGAAGCAGGACATCAGGCCATGCATTATCTATCGGCTGAGGTTGATTCTTTTACTATAGATGAACTGGAGGCTGTTTTTAAAGAAGACGGGATCCAATTAAGCCAAGACTTCCCTAAGGAACTGGAGTTAACGAAAGAAAATATGACTGGAAATGTCAGTGGAGACCTAATGTCATTCAAGAAGGAACTGCGCTTCGTCATGGGGCAACACATAGGATTAGTACGTAACGAACGAGGAATGAGCAAGGCCAGAGTTAGGATAGGAGAGATCGAACGATTCTTGGAAGACTATCAGGCTAGCAGTTATACTGAACTTCTAGCTTCTCAGCAGTTAAAACTAATGGTTAAAACGGCTTCTCTAATTACTTCAGCCGCGTTGGCTCGCAAAGAAAGTCTTGGCGCCCATAATCGTTCTGAAGACTAATGAGGATTAGCGTGAAATGAATTCAAAACGCATTGGAGGAGAATGAATTGGATTGTGCTAATTGTAAATTGGACAATGCCTGCTACAAGGGTAAAAGCTGTTATGACCAGGGAGTTATTCAACCTGAATATGCCGATGAGGAAAACAGGCGTATCCTTACAATTGCTAGCAAATTAGAATCTGAGTACTATATGCAGATCACCAGACTGGAGGAAGTCATTCGATTTAGCCGAGAAATGGGTTATAAGCGTTTAGGAATAGCTTTTTGTGTGGGGTTAAGCCAGGAAGCTAAAATCATTACGGCTATTTTAAGCAAGTACTTCAAGGTAGATTCAGTGTGTTGTAAAGTTTGCGGGGTGAATAAAAAAGAGTTTAATATACCCAACGTCAAGCCAGAACGTTATGAGGCGACTTGTAATCCTGTTGGTCAGGCAAGTTATCTTGGTAAAGCAGGAACTGAGCTCAATATCATTGTTGGATTATGTGTGGGTCATGATATTTTATTTACCAAAAGTTCAGCAGCACCTGTGACAACGTTTGTGGTCAAAGACCGGATTTTGGCCCATAATCCGTTAGGTGCAGTTTATTCGAACTACTGGCGGAGAAAGCTGGAAAACTTAGAGATACCTCCGGAATAACCAGATCTTCCATTCTAGAAAGTGCCTGTAGGAAACTTCATTGTTAAGATTATAGGATGAACTCAGGGGGGAAATTATGACGATTTCCAGACAGTTAAGTCAATATATCCTAAATGTTACGTTCGATGACATGCCGACAACCGTCGTTCAAGCGGCCAAAGATGTTTTTTTAGACTGGCTGGGTTCTGCTGCAGCTGGGGCAGACAAAGAACCAGCTCAAATTATGCTCTCGATAGTGAACGAACTTGGGGGAAATGCACAATCCACCTTGATTAGCACCGGTGAAAAAACATCCGGGATTATGGCAGCTTTACTAAATGGGACAATTTCCCACATTGTTGAGCTTGATGACGTACACAAGGCCTCGATTCTTCATGCGGGATCTGCTGTGATTCCAGCGGCTCTGGCAGCTGCCGAAATGATCGGAGCGGATGGAAAAAGACTGATTGAAGGCATCGTAGTGGGGTATGAGACAGCTATACGGATTGGAGAAGCTGTTACACCTGCTCACTACTATTATTGGCATACCACGGGCACTGTAGGGACCTTTGGGGCGGCTGCGGCAGCAGGAAAGATTTTGGGTTTGACAAAGGAGCAAATGGTTCATTGCTTGGGAACGGCAGGAACCCAGGCGGCAGGTTTGTGGGAGTTCTTGGCTGACGGCGCTATGAGCAAGCATATGCATCCGGGCAAGTCCTGCATGAATGGTCTTCTAGCAGCTTTGCTTGCCCAAAAGGGATTTACTGGGGCGACCCGTATACTGGAAGGGGAAAAAGGCTTTGTTAGAGCAACTGCTAAAGAATTCGATTTAGCTAAAATCACAACAGGGCTAGGGCACGGTTATAAGATCCTCGAAAACTCTATAAAAATCCATGCTTCCTGTCGACATACGCACCATGCTATTGATATAGTTCTCGACCTTGTGCAAAAGCACGATCTAACACCGGATCAAATTGAAAGCATTGTGGTTAAGACGTACCCGATTGCTATCGATCTGACAGGCAATTTCCAGCCTGATTCTCTCTATGCCGCTAAATTCAGCCTTCCTTTCTGTACTGCTATGGCTGTCAAAGCTCAGAAGGCCGGGATCAATGAATTCAATCTAGATAATCTTAAAGATCCAATAATTTGTGATTTGATTTCTAAAATAGCTCTGATTGAAGACCCAGAAATCAGTGCTCTTTATCCAGAAAAGTGGCCAGCTATTGTTCAAATAACGGACAAGGGAGGACGTGTATTAACGGGTAGGACCGATTACCCACGAGGTGATCCGGAAAATCCGGTGACCCAGGAGCAGTTACAACAAAAATTCAGACAATTGGCGGCCTTACATTATGATCTGGAAACTGTGGAGGAACTTATTCAATCAATTGCTGAACTGGAGAAGGTTAATAATTTATCAGCTATGTTAGATAAAAGAAAGAAGGGGTAATCTGTGGGTGGTCCGTTTTTCTGGCGTAAACTTCATTCTTTATCCGGCGTTCTACCAATTGGAGCTTTTCTATGTGTGCATTTGTTTATTAATTCTCTAGCACTTAAAGGTGAAACAACGTTTAATCAAGGGGTGTCACTATTGCACCGTGTTCCCTATTTATGGGCTTTGGAACTATTAATCATATTTATTCCACTGCTCTTCCACGGCCTCTATGGAATCTGGGTTGTCTACCTAACTAGGAATAATGTTCTAACCTATACGTATTTTCGCAACTGGCTTTTTTACCTACAAAGAGTAACTGCCCTGATTACTTTAGTTTTTGTGGTTTGGCATGTATTTGTGTTCCGCTTCAGCAATGGTATTTTCGGGAATGAAATCAACTACACGTTTGTCAGTCAATCTTTTAGCAATCCAGTGGTAACTGTGCTATATCTCATTGGACTCCTGGCGACGTTTGCTCACTTTGCCAATGGCTTATGGTCAATACTTATCTCCTGGGGAATTACCATCGGGGCTAAAGCTCAACGTTCTGCTGCTTATGTTTGTTTGGGTCTGTTTGTCATACTTATGGTTGTGGGAGTCAATGCCCTAAGAATGTTTATCTAAAACTTTATCTTTAGTTATAGGGGGGGTTGTTAGTGGACGGAAAAGTAATTGTCATTGGTGGAGGCTTGGCAGGTCTGATGGCCACTCTAAAATTAGCTGAAAGCGGGCAGAAGGTTGATTTATTTTCCCTCGTTCCCTGTAAAAGATCCCACTCCGTATGTGCCCAAGGGGGAATCAATGCAGCCGTTAATACCAAAGGAGAAGGGGACTCAACTTGGGAACATTTTGATGACACGATATACGGTGGTGATTTCCTGGCGAACCAACCGCCAGTCAAAGCTATGATTGAGGCTGCTCCCAGTATTATCTATTTAATGGATCGAATGGGAGTTACGTTTAATCGCACACCGGAAGGGTTTATCGATGTTCGGCGTTTGGGGGGAGCTAAATATTCCCGAACAGTCTTTGCTGGTGCGACGACCGGGCAGCAGTTGATTTACGCCTTGGATGAGCAGGTACGTCGATATGAATCACAAGGGTTGGTCAATCGTTATGAGGAGTGGGAGTTTCTTTCTCTCGTTTTAGACGATGAAGGCCGGTGTCGTGGTATAACAGTACAGGATCTCAAGAGTCTAGAGATTGAAGTTTTTCCTGCTGATGCGGTCATTCTGGCAACAGGTGGTCCTGGTATGATATTTGGCCGGAGCACGAATTCAACGATCAATACTGGAAATGCTGCTGCCATAGCTTATATGCAGGGAGCAACCTTTGCTAACGGCGAGTTTATTCAAATTCATCCCTCGGCAATCCCAGGTAGGGATAAACTACGTTTGATGTCAGAGTCAATCCGGGGGGACGGGGGCAGAGTCTGGGTGTATAAAGACGGGAAGCCTTGGTATTTTCTCGAAGAATGGTACCCGGCCTATGGCAATATGGTGCCGAGGGATATTGCCACCCGTGCAATTTTTAAAGTTTGTGTAGATATGAAGTTAGGTGTGGATGGGGAAAATAAGGTTTACTTAGACATATCGCATTTAGATCCCCATGAGATTGACCGAAAATTAGCTGGAGTTGTGGATATCTACGAAAAGTTCGTCGGAGATGACCCTCGTAAAGTTCCGATGCAAACCTTTCCGGCTGTTCATTATTCCATGGGGGGTCTATGGGTGGACTATAACCAAATGACAAGTATTCCGGGATTATTTGCAGCTGGGGAGTGTGAATATCAGTATCATGGGGCTAATCGTCTCGGTGGGAATTCGCTGGTAGCGGCCCTTTATGCCGGAATGGTCGCAGGACCCAAGGCTATCGAATACACAGCTGGACTGACGAAGAGTCATGCCGAGCTACCACCAGAATTATACGAACTTGCCAAAAAGGAAACACAGGAAAAAAACAGGGCTCTTTTTACCATGCAAGGAACAGAAAATCCTTATCGCCTCCACGAAGAACTGGGCGAATGGATGGTGGATAATGTGACGATTGTGCGGGAAAATGACCGCCTGAAAGCGACGGATGAAAAGATTCAGGAGTTGATGGAACGCTATAAAAATATTGGCGTTGGTGCTGGGGAGGCCTGGGGTAATCAGATTGTACCCTTCACCAGAAGATTATGGGGAATGCTGACCCTGGCTCGTGTTATAACTCTGGGAGCTATGCTGAGAAATGAAAGCCGTGGAGGGCATTACAAACCAGAATTTCCAGAAAGAGATGACGAGAACTGGCTTAAAACCACAAAAGCAAACTATTCTCCCAGTGGTCCACGCTTTAGTTATGAACCAGTGGATATCAGCAGTATTAAGCCACGCAAGCGCCGATACGATGTGGCTAAAGAGGTGACGAAGCAAAATGGGTAAGGAAGTTACGCTTATTATAAAACGGTGTAAGGACCCTAATTCTACTTCTTACTGGGAAGAATTTAGGGTACCCTATTTTTCTAAAATGAATGTCGTTTCTGCCTTAATGGAAATCCAAAAAAATCCTGTTAATTCTAAAGGGGAAATAGTAACTCCCGTAGCCTGGGACTGCAATTGCCTAGAGGAAGTTTGCGGAGCCTGTACAATGCTGATCAATGGAAAAGTCCGCCAATCGTGTTCAGCACTGGTCGATAAACTGGAACAGCCAATTCGACTCGCTCCTCTGACCAAATTTCCGCTAGTTCGGGACTTGGTCGTTGATCGTAAAGTAATGTTTGCTAACTTGAGTAAAGTGAATGCCTGGATAGAAATTGACGGAACTCATGATATGGGACCAGGACCAAAAATTCCGCAAAAGATACAGGAACTTGCTTATGAATTATCCAAATGTATGACTTGTGGTTGTTGTATGGAGGCGTGTCCCAACGTGAACAAAAATTCCAAATTTATTGGTCCAGCAGCAATAGCCCAGGTTGATTTGATCAATTCCCATCCCACAGGAGCTTTACAACAAGAGAAGCGTTTACAGGCTTTGATGGGGGAAGGAGGTATTGCTGATTGTGGTAATGCCCAAAATTGTGAAAAAGTCTGTCCAAAAGGAATACCATTAACTCGTTCTATCGCAAAATTAAACAGGGCTACAACGATTCAAAGTATCTTTGGCTGGTTAGGAAAGTAGTTTGCGCTAAATCGATAGAAAGGTAAATTAGTCATCCATCCTGCTCAAATTATCCCAGTCAATGAACTGTTTACCCCTAGTGAAGTTGAATTTGAAGAGGCACGGCAAATCGTTAAGGTGTATCGACAAGCGCAAGCAGAAGGCAAAGGTGCCGTTGAATGGAAAGGTAAAATGATTGATGAGCCTGTTCTGAAAAGAGCAGAACAGATCATGGCCGTTAAACAACAATTGGGCTGAAGTTAGGTTGAAGTTAAAGTTATGTTAGACAGGAGGAACATTATGGGCAAGTTGCTTGAGAATTATAGTAAAAAAATAATTAGTAAGGCTGGGGTGGCGGTTCCGAGAAATGCTGTCGCTCGTTCTCCCGAAGAGGCTGTTGAAAAAGCAGTAGAGATTGGTTTTCCAGTTGTCTTAAAGGCATTGGTTCCCGTAGGGAAACGGGGCAAAGCAGGGGCTATTAAATTTGCTAATGATGCCCAAGAGGTAGTGGATCTTACTCGGGAGCTTCTGGAAATGACTGTAAGACATTTTCCGGTAGAAAAAGTTTTAGTTGAGGAGAAAATATCTATCGTTCTGGAATGGTATTTATCCATCTCGATTGACAAACAAGCCAAGGCTCCAGTTATTATTGCTAGCCTAGATGGTGGAGTGGATGTGGAGCAGTTGAGCAGAGAACATCCGGGAAAAGTTCTGACCAGACATATAGACCCGATCCTCGGCTTTAAAGAATTTGAAGCTAAAGGAATTTGGTCAGATCTTGGTTTAACTGGTAAACCTTTAATATTAGCAACGCAGGCATTAGTCCGCTTAGTTAGGGTCTTCCTTGAGAACGATGCAACAATCCTTGAGATTAACCCCCTAGTACTAACAGAGGGCGGCGAAGTGATGGCCGCCGCATCGGTCATGAGTGTGGATGATAGTGCCATGTACAGACATACTGAGTTATCCTCTATGGTGCAAATGGGGAGTGAAAGAAGTTGGCGGCCATTAACTGAATTAGAAAAGGAAATGGTCGAAGTCAATGAGCTTGATCCTTATCGGGGAACTGCTCGGTACACCGAAATGGACGGCGGGGACATTGGATTCTTATGTGGAGGGGGAGGAGGAAGCCTCTTGTCCTTCGATGCACTGGTTTCTTTCGGCGGTAAGCCGGCCAACTACAGTGAGGTGGGAGGGAACCCGCCGGAACGAAAAGTTTACGGTATTACCAAAGGAATTCTTTCTAAACTTGGTGTCAGAGGGCTATTTGTAGCTCACAATATCACAAATAATACCCAGGTAGATGTCATGGCCAAGGGAGTTGTACAAGCGCTTCAGGATCTTGGTAAGGATCCGAGCACCTTTCCAGTGATTGTTCGTGAGGCAGGAGTCAATGAGAAAGACGCTAAAGAAATCTTCACGGCTGCTGGGATTGAATACTATGGGGATAATGCCACGATCACGGAAGCTGCCCATCGAATGGTGGAGCGCTTAAAAGCATTAGATACCGCTGAGAGGGGGAAATAAACGATGTCAATACTCTTAGATAAAAGCTCCAGGATTGTCGTTCAAGGAATCACTGGTCGAGAAGCAGCCATGGTAACCAAGCACAGTCTTGATTATGGAACAAGCATACTTGCCGGTGTTACCCCCGGTAAATCAGGTCAGGATGTCCACGGTGTCCCGGTTTACGATACTTTAAAAAAGGCTGTTCAACTTCATGGAGTCAATACATCAGTCGTCTATGTTCCTCCGGCTTTTGTGTATGATGCAGTTCTGGAATCAATCGCAGCCAAGATAGAGTTAATAATTATTGCTACTGAAAATGTGCCCCAACTGGATGCCCTGAAATTTTTGGAACGGGCAAGACAAGCTGGAGTACGTGTGATTGGCCCAAATTCAGTCGGTATGATTACCCCCAAAGATCGGGTCAAAGTTGGAGCCATTGGTGGTGATAATGTTGAACGTTGCTTTGCGCCTGGTAGAGTAGGCGTAATCTCACGCAGCGGTGGAATGACTGCCGAAACGTCCTGGATGGTTAAACGAGCCGGTTACGGGGTTAGTACTTCGGTCAGTATCGGTGGAGATGGTCTTATTGGTAGTTCAATCAAGGATCTGCTCCTGCTCTTCCAGCAAGATTCAGAGACCGATGCAGTGGTTACCTTTTCTGAACCAGGAACTCATTTTGAAGAGGAGGCTGCTGAAATGCTTTGGGCTGGTGATTTCATAAAACCATTATTCAGCTTTATTGCTGGACGATTTACAGAATCCTTGCCAGAGGGCACTGTATTCGGTCATGCAGGGGCAATGATTTCCGGGGGAACAGGCAAACCATCCCAAAAAATGGCTAAACTAAGGGCTGCTGGAGCTCATGTCCTAGAAAGATTTGATGATCTGATACCTCTCCTGAAACAGGAATTAAACTAAAGTTATTCCAAACAAAGCACGCGCGAAATAATTTAGCGCGTGCTTTGTACTAAGTGGAAAAGGATAACTGACTAGTAACTCGCTCAAGGCCTAACCTCTTAGTTTCTGCCCATCTAACGGTATCTTGACTAGAAATCTTGTTCCCCAAGCTCCTGTTTCTAATTCTAGTGCGCCATTCAGGCTTTTTATTGCGTTCTTGACCAAGGAAAGTCCAATTCCATGATTAAGCGCATCTTTCGTGGTAAACCCCCATTTAAATAATCGGTTCATAATCACATCACTTATTCCTGGACCGGTATCTTCCACACTAATAATAAGGTCATCCCCCTGAAAAATATAACAATGAACCTCAGCCAAAGCTCTACCACTGAGTGCTTCAAAGGAGTTGTCCAATAAATTGCCTAGGATTAAAATCAACTTGCTGATTTCGATATGTTCCGGCAAATCACCTAAGTAACAATCTGGATCCAAAAATAGCTTTAAGTGAAGTTCATTGGCTCGGTTGTATTTACCAAGAAGAAGTCCTGCTACACTGGCATTCTTAATACTTTTGCTAACAAATCCGATGATTTCCTGTTGTTCTTCAGTGACTAAGAAAACATAATCTAAGGCTTGTTGATCGTTTCCTAGTTGCAGCAAACCAGCGATGGTGTGTAGCTTGTTTTGAAATTCATGATTCTGAGCTCGAAGAGCCTCGATAAACGTTTTAACTCCAGTCAGTTCTTCGGCCATCTTCTTGACTTCGGTCTTATCTCTGAAGGTGAGCACAGCTCCCGCCATGTTTTCTTTAATCCGAATAGGAAGAATATTTGACATGACTAAGGTATTATTGATGATCAATTCCCAATTCTTCCGAACGTCTCCATTTAACATCGTGGTGGCTAATCCTTGTATACTAACAACCTGGTCTATAGGTAACCCGATGTTGTTCGTATCATTGCTAGTTATCCGGCGTGCTTCATTGTTAATTAAGGTAACCTTTCCTGTGTTGTCAATGGCAATAATTCCTTCTCCCAGGGCCTGAAATATCGCCACTCTTTCTTCAACAAGTCTAGCAATCTCTTGCGGTTCCATACTAAACATGTTCATTTTTATGTTCCTAGCCAAATAAAGCGATCCTAAACTCCCCAGTAGTACGCCTAAAAGCAGGGAAATATATAGTTCAAAGCGCAGGGTTTGAATGATTTCCTTAATGGTTGGAGTTAGGATACCCACGCATACTACACCGACTTGCCTAGTGCCTTCATCAGCCTTGATCGGAACAAATGCTCTGACAGCTGGGCCCAGAACCCCAATAGACGGCGAGAGGTATTCTTGATTTTTTAAGGCTGGTCCTTCGTCCCCATCAGAAAAAAGCGTACCGATTCTATCCTGCAAAGGATGTGAGAAGCGGATTCGTTTCATATCGAAAATGACTATATAATCCACGCCTGTGGCTAGGCGAATCTTTTCTGCGATCGGTTGGATTAGTTTAGACCCGTTGAATTGATCAAGATTTTCCTGTACATTTTCTAATTGTGCTACAGTCCGGGCAATTGCCATAGCCCGCATACCAATCTCTTGTTCCATAGAACGTGAAATACGCTCTATGATGACAATGCCCACTAGCAAAACAGAACTTAAGACTAATGTAAAGGATAGTAAGGCAATTTTTGTACGTAATTTAAAATGGGTCCTTCTCAAACTCTCACCCCCTTACCTATGAGAAACTTACAACGAAAAGGAGAATGGTCTGTCCTAGATAATAATATCATAATTCACGTAAACTTTAAATTTTGTAATAAGAAAATATTATAACCAATATGACCAAAAAGACCAATATGACCAAAAGGTTGTACAATTCTGTTAATTCTGATAGTTTTTAATTATCAGAATATAACAAATAGAACTAAGGTCAAGAGGTTAACACATGGGGAAAAAAAAGCTTTTCGTTATATTTTTAGCGTTGTTATTACTTGGCGGATGTAGTCCTAGGGTCATTGATGAACAACAAGTTGGTAAAAATGAGAAAATCGTGATTAAATTTTCACATGTAGTCTCCGAAAATACACCAAAAGGACTGGCTGCCAAACGATTTGCTGATTTAGTAAGAGAGAGAACAGGCGGGTACGTCGAAGTTCAGGTTTTTCCAGACTCAACGCTTTATAAAGATGGCGAAGAATTTGAAGCACTAAAAAGTGGAGCAGTTCAGATGTTGGCTCCAGCTACTTCCAAATTATCGACCAGGTTTCCGGACTGGCAATTGTTTGATTTACCCTATGCCTTTCCAGATATGACAACGGCACACACTCTGATGGATGGTCCGCTCGTTCAAGAACTGTTTACCGATTTGCTGGGACAAAAGTTATTAGGCTTAGCTATGTGGGATAGTGGTTTCAAGCAATTTACTAATAACATACGGCCTTTGCGCAAACCTGAAGATTTTCAAGGACTACACTTTCGAATTATGACGTCTCAAGTTTTAAAGGAGCAATTCGCTGAACTTGGAGCCCAAGTGTCACCGATGCCCTTTAACGATGTCTATCAAGCATTGAAGAATGGGACGGTTGATGCCGAGGAAAACACGATCTCGAATATTTTTACGCAACATTTTGATCATAATCAGAAATATTTAACTCTCAGCAATCACGGTTATCTAGGGTACGTTGTACTAACCAATGCCGAATTCTGGAAAAGCTTACCTCCTCAAATTTCTGAAATTCTTGAAGATACTTTGCGCGAGGTGACCATCTGGGAACGGGAAAAAGCAGGGGAAATGGATCAAAAGCAACTCGTGGAGTTAGAACAAGAGGGTAAGATGGAAATTACGCACTTGACTCAAGGAGAACAGTTGCAATTACAAAAGGCCTTAAATCCAGTCTACGACCACCTTTCGGAGGAAATAGGCCCGGATTTGGTAAATAACGTCAAGAAAATTCAACAAAAAGGAGAGTAGTTAAATTTATACAGAACATCTAACCAAGTGGCTAGAATGAACTAATATCGAATTATAAGGAGGAGAAGGAAAATGTTTAATAAGAAGAGAATAGCAGTCCTTTTAGGTATTACTTTGGCTATATCCCTAACTGCAGTGGGTTGCGGGAGCAAACCCAGTACCGCAACAGCTGACGCTCCTATTATTGTGAAGTTTTCACATGTTACAACCGCTGAAACACCCAAAGGGAAAGCGGCTAATAAATTTAAAGAATTACTTGAGCAGAAAACCGATGGAAAAATGAAAGTAGAAGTGTATCCTTCTTCCCAACTTTATGGAGATAAGGAAGAATTGGAACAAGCCCAAGCAGGTAATGTGCAAATTATTGCCCCTTCCATCACCAAACTTGTCGGCTTGAATCCTAAGGTGCAGTATGTTGATTTGCCTTTCTTGTTCCCAAATAATGAGGCAGTTTATAAGTTCTGGGCATCAGACGCCAATAAGGACCTTATGAATAGCTTCGATAAGTTTTCTCTCAAGGGTCTAGCAATGTGGCCGAATGGTTTCAAGCAATTCTCGAATAATAGAAATCCCTTGCTCACTCCTGAAAATTTTAAAGGGTTGAAATTCCGTACTCAGGCAGGTGAAGTTTTAGAAGCTCAGTTTAAAGCTCTAGGCGCTGGTTCCGCTACGATCCCATTCGGTGAGACTTATGCGGCATTACAACAAGGTACTGTAGACGGACAGGAGAATACGTATAACAATATCGATACTCAGAAATATGAAGAAGTTCAAAAATACCTTTCCGTCACTAATCACGGTCGAATCGATTACATTGTTCTAATTAACGATACTTTCTTTAACGGTCTAGCTCCCGATCTCCAAAAGGCTCTGCTAGAATCAATGGACGAAGCCACTAAATTCGAAATCACACAAGCAGAACTATTGGACAAAGAAAGTCTTGATAACCTGAAAAAGGGTGGCAAAATGCAAATCACTGAATTATCACCAGCACAACTTGGAAATTTCCAGAAATTAATGGATCCAATTTATACTGAGTTTGAAAGTGTCATTAGCAAAGACATTATTGATGCAGCCAAGAATGCTTCTAAATAATTATCTAGTAGTTAATAAGGCCTTCTTGAGGGAAGGCCTTATCTTTCGAAAAGTTTGTGTAAATTAGATGTATTTATTAAAAGGACTGAGGTGAAGATCATGAGAAAATTCTGGAAAGCATTTGCGTTTGTTGAAGATGTTACATCCGGAGGTTTACTTTTCCTGGGGGTCACAATAATTTTCTACGGAGTGATCATGCGCTATGTCTTTAATGATGCGCGTTCCTGGGTGGATGAAGTATCGCAATACATGATTATCTGGGGTACCTTAATAGGAACTAGTGTTGCGCTACGTAATGATCATCACATTAAAGTGGATATGTTATTTAATGCTTTTCCAAATAGAGTTAAGTATTTCGTGACTCTATTTGCTCACACTGTAGGGGTAGGCTTTGGTATATTTCTACTCTACTACGGTGGAGGTTTAGTAAAATTCACCTATATGTCTGGTCAGTTGTCAACTGATGTGGGTATCCCTCTTTATAAGGTTTACAGCATTCTACCCCTGATGGGTTTCCTTTTAGCTCTCCGCTTTTTGGTAAAACTATTTGAGACGTTTAAAGATAATGGTCAGCAGTGGGAGGTTCTTAAGGCGGAAAGTAAGGTGGATCTAAGATGACAGTAGTACTTCTGTTCGGCTTATTTATTGCCTTCTTTTTATTAAATGTTCCGATTGCCATTAGTCTAGCCATATCGACGATTGTTGTGATCGCGACCACCGAAAATTTCAATATGATTATGTTAACTCAAAGAATGTTTGCTGGTTTAAACTCAGCCCCGTTAATGGCCATACCTGGATTTGTCTTCGCTGGAGTATTGATGGCCCGTGGTGGAGTGTCTAAATACCTGATTGAGAGTTTACGCTCCTGGATTGGTCACTTACCTGGTGGGTTATCAGTCGTAACGATTCTCTCGTGTATGATCTTTGCGGCTATCTCGGGTTCTAGCCCGGCCACAGCTGCTGCAATTGGGGCAATCATGTTACCTGCCCTGATAGAAGGTGGTTATCCCAAACGTTATGCGATGGGCCTGATCGCAGCATCAGGAACCTTGGGCATCTTGATTCCCCCTAGTATCCCCTTAATCGTTTTTGGAGTGACTTCAGATGTATCAATTGGTAAACTATTCATGGCCGGAATTATTCCGGGTCTCCTCTTAGGTACTGTTCTCTTGGTATCGGCAATAATCTATGCGAAGAAGAACAATTATGGCCGGGGAAGAAAATATACCATGTCTGAACGGTGGAAGGCCAGTCTTAAAGCCGTTCCGGCTGCATTACTACCAGTTCTTATTCTGGGAAGTATTTATACTGGCGTTTGTACACCGACTGAATCTGCGGTCATAGCAGTTTTTTACACCATAGTAGCCTCGATATTTATCTACAAAGAATTACACTGGAAGGACGTTCGACCGGTTCTAGTAGATACCATTAACACAACTTCAATGATCTTTTTAATCATATCAGCAGCCATGCTGTTTGCCTTGTTCCTTACTAACAATCAGGTTCCTAACCACGTTGCCAAGTGGATTTCGGACAGTGATCTTAATAAATGGGCATTCTTTTTAGTTGTCAACATTATGTTTTTCGTCATGGGAACTTTTCTCGAAGCGGTCTCCATCATTCTCATCACCCTACCCATTTTGCTACCCATCATCAAACATTTAGGAATCGATCCTATCCACTTTGCCATTGTCATGACGGTGAATATGGAGCTGGCGATGATTACACCTCCTGTTGGCTTGAACCTATTTGTAGTGAGTTCTATGGCCAAAGAACCTTTAGGAGAAGTAATAAGAGGGGTACTCCCCTTTATCTTTATCATGCTCGCCATGTTAGCAGCCTTTATTTTTTTCCCAGAAATATCGCTCTTCCTTCCCAATACGTTTATGAAATAATTATTGAGGCATAGATGAAATTTATTTTTAAGATAGTGGTTAAGGATCATGATTCTGGGCCACTATCTTAACCAGTAAACTGCCACAATGCTATTGGTGAGTCAATCCGCTGAAGGCTTAGCAAAATAGGACAGAGAAAGGTTAACGCGTTTAGTCAGTAACACTTCAACGTATATTTCATTGAAGTTGACCTTCTATAGTAATATAATGGTCCTCTGGGTGGTTTCATTGATGAAGGATTATCAATGAAACGTGATAATAATTATTTTATTAGAGGAGGACCTTGCTTGATTCTGAAAGAACTGAAAGTTTACAGTGATAAGATAGTAAATGACGTGCATCATCTAGAGCAAATCTGTAAAGCACAAGATAATCTTACGGGGAGCATCTTTGTCGATACTACTATGAATTTTAGTGAGGAAATGAATAGCATCTTTCTCATCTATGAAGGTAACCAGTTAATAAGTCTGCTGACGATGTTTGCACCAACTCAACATGAAGCAGAAATCACAGCCTTGACGTTACCATCCCACAGGGGCAAAGGCTATTTTATGAAGTTATTATCTAAAGCCATTAAAGAACTTATAAAGTATGATATCCCGGAAGTGCTCTTTGTCTTTGAGAGTCAATCAATTACAGGTAAACATGTTAGTACACACCTCACAGCTCAGTACGATTTCACCGAATACTCTATGAGATTAGATGACCGGAAGTATGTACCACTGGTCTCAAATCGCTTAAAGTATCTTAAACCTAGTAAAGAAGACCTTAAGCGACTCGTCAATACTAGCATCAGAATTTTTGAAGACAGTTATAAAGATACGAAAGACATGTTTGTAAACATCTTCAATTCCGATACGCGTGACCAATACCTAGGAATTTTGAATGATGAAATTATTGGAATGGGATCATCAAGCCGTGATGGCGACGAAGTATCAATATTTGGCTTTGGCATTACACCAGAATTTCGGAGTAAGGGCTATGGGTATGAGCTTCTTCATCTCATTGTAGAGCAGCTTAGACAGTCCGATATACGAGAAATTGTAATTGAGGTTGATAGTAATAACACACACGCGTTCAATCTCTACCAAAAGTTTGGCTTTACCATCGAAACAGCCTTCGAGTATTATCGGAAGAAAACTCATGAATGTAACAAGTAATCCATTTTCTGTATTTAAAATAGCCTTTGCTTCCAAAGTCCGGAAACAAAGGTTTATTTGTATTTGCAACTATTTGCTATCTTCGAGCTCTCGACTCCTATTTTAGTGGCTTTTTAGTAGGTGCCTGATCTATAATAGTCTATATCTGCGTAACAGTTGTGTGATAACTTAAAAAGTAAAAGGAGATTTTATGGATTTTATAACTGGTCTAATCGATTTTATTTTACATGTCGATACACACTTAGTGGAAATAATTAAAAACTATGGAAATTGGACATATTTAGTTCTCTTCATGATTATTTTCAGTGAAACTGGATTTGTAGTTACTCCTTTCCTTCCGGGAGACTCATTACTTTTTGTAATTGGTGCTTTGGGAGCAACGGGTGCTTTGAATTTCGAGGTAGCCCTTATTTTTCTAATAATTGCAGCAATTGGAGGGAACACTTTAAACTACTTTATTGGCAGAATGCTTGGACATAAGATACTTGCTATGAAAAATTCCCGCTTAATTAAGAAAGAGTATCTATATAAAACTCAAGCTTTCTATGAAAAACATGGGGGTAAGGCAATAATTCTGTCTAGGTTTATACCGATAATACGGACCTTTGCTCCGTTTGTGGCCGGGGTGGGGAAAATGCATTTCATGAAGTTTTGTTTTTTTAATATAATAGGAGGAATGGCCTGGACCCTGTTATTTATGTTTGCTGGATTTTTCTTTGGAAATATTCCAGCGGTGAAACATAATTTTACTTATGTGATATTTGTAATTATTTTTGTCTCTTTAATACCGACTGTTATTCCATATATCCGAAGTAAACTGAAATAATCGTATAGTGTAAATAGTTTCATTTTCAAGGTAATGGCCTAATTGATGTTGACCATGAGTAACTAGCATAGTGTTGACCTCCAATATTATGTTATCTTTACTTCATGCCATTCTATTCTTTTAGATTTCTTAAGGTGCAGGTATAAGGCTCATTTGAATCCTCTCTAAGAATGTAATAAGATATAATTTAGTTATTGATATTCACTCATTTTAATAAATTTTTAATTAAAGACATTATAAAAAGGATAAGGTGTGATTATGCCACTACCTGAGAATAACTTATTGTTTGGGTTCGCACCAAAATTGACCGTTGAACAACTGGAATATGTTAACGCGATCTTTGATCATCAACTAGTCATGGTAAACGCCAAGGCAGGTACTGGAAAAACAACTCTGGCGGTTGCTTGTGCGAAGATTTTCAAAAAACCTCTTACCTATATATTTAATCCAGTCCAAGAATCGTCTATGGGCTTTAGACCCGGTACACAGTCCGAGAAGGAAAGTATCTATCATCAGCCACTCATAGACGCTCTCTTGGAGATCAATGAGAACCCCGTTCAGTGTGTCTATAACGAGGAAGTATTGGGGGATGAAGCACTTCGTAGGAAGGTAACTGTAAAGCGAGTGATGGATAAAATCTGGTGTTACCCTAAGAGTCCGTTATTCCTGAGAGGAACTAATCTCAAAGACATGACTATTATCATTGATGAATGTCAGAATTTCACGATTATGGAATTGCGTAAAATATTGACTCGCATTCATGATTCCTGTAAAGTCGTTTGCATCGGACATTCAGGACAAATTGACATTCCTGCTTCCAAAAGCGGTTTTGTCCCGTATATGGAACACTTTAAGGATCAACCGTATTGCAAGATTGTTACATTAACTAAGAACTTCCGTGGAGAATTAGCGAATTGGGCAGACACATTGAAATAATGGAGGATGATATGGGATCACAAGCAGTCAAAAGAATTTACGTCGAGAAAAAGTTAGGCTATGACATTGAGGCCAAGGGTCTTCTTAGGGATTTAATAGAGAATTTGGGCATTGTAGGATTAGAGGATTTAAGAATAATTAATCGTTATGATATATCTGGTATTTCAGCTGAGGAGTTTACTCGGTCTCGCCCTATTATTTTTGCTGACCCTCCATTGGATCAGGTGATTGACGAGTATTTGGAACTTCCACCTAAGGATCTAGTTTTTGCTATGGAATACCTGCCTGGACAGTATGATCAACGAGCGGATTCTGCGGCTCAGTGTGTTCAAATCTTAACCCAAAAGGAGCGACCCAATATTTCTTGCGCTAAGGTAATCGTACTCAAGGGTCAACTTTCTGTAGAAGATTTTCAAAGAGTAAAAGCTTATTGCATTAACCCTGTAGAAGCCCGTGAGGCTTCTCTAGAGAAACCAGAAAATCTGGAATTTGAGCCAGTGATACCGCCTGCTGTAGCAATTATTGATCGTTTTATGCAGAAGTCTCCGGATGAGCTGAAGGCGTTCTTCCAAGAAACCGGTCTAGCAATGAGTTATGAGGATTTAGCATTCTGTCAGGGGTATTTCCGAGATACAGAGAAACGGAATCCCACAATTACAGAGATCCGAGTGATTGATACTTACTGGTCGGATCATTGTCGGCATACGACGTTTAATACTCGGATAGAAGAGGTTACGTTTTCAGAAGGGGATTTTGCACACCCACTAACCATTGCTTATCAAGAGTACCTCGCTTCTAGGAAATATGTCTATGGTGAAAATCCTTCAAATAGAGATGTCTGTCTTATGGATATTGGTGTTTTAGGAATGAAAGAACTGAAGAAGAGAGGGGTTCTAACAGACCTCGATGAATCAGATGAGATCAATGCCTGTAGTATTGTAGTGAATGTGGATCTCAACGGTCAGGATGAAGAATGGCTAGTGATGTTTAAAAATGAGACCCATAATCATCCTACAGAAATAGAGCCGTTCGGAGGTGCTGCTACCTGCTTGGGTGGAGCAATACGTGACCCTTTGTCCGGTCGCACATACGTTTATCAGGCTATGCGTGTGACTGGGAGCGGGGACCCTAGAGCCAAACTAGAAGATACACTATCTGGAAAATTGTCTCAAAGAAAGATAACTAGAGGTGCGGCGTCGGGATACAGTGCCTACGGTAATCAGATTGGAATTGCCACCGGACAAGTTACAGAAATTTATCATGAAGGCTTTGTGGCCAAACGGATGGAAATTGGGGCCGTGATTGCAGCTGCTCCCCGTAAAAATGTTGTGCGCAAAGCACCTGAACCCGGTGATGTCGTAGTTTTGGTTGGTGGAAGAACAGGCCGAGACGGGTGTGGCGGTGCTACAGGCTCTTCGAAAGAACATACTTGTGATTCATTATTGAGTTGTGGTTCGGAAGTTCAAAAAGGAAATCCTCCCACTGAACGCAAGATTCAAAGGCTCTTTCGTAATCCGAACGTAAGTACGCTCATTAAACGATGTAATGATTTCGGCGCCGGTGGCGTTGCGGTAGCCATTGGAGAATTAACGGATGGTTTAGAAATTAACCTAGATACGGTTCCCAAAAAGTATGATGGTCTTGATGGAACAGAACTTGCGATTTCTGAATCTCAGGAACGCATGGCAGTGGTGATTTCAGCCGAAGACTTGGAGCAGTTTGTCAGGTATGCACAGGAGGAAAACCTGGAAGCTACTTTAGTGGCAAGGGTTAGTTCTAACTCCAGACTCAAGATGTTTTGGCGGGGACAGGCGATTGTCGACGTCAGCAGAGAGTTCCTCAATACCAATGGGGTTAAGCAGAAAACGAAGGTTCAGGTGACGCTTCCTAAGGCACCAAGTAACTATTTCAAGAGTCTCCCAAAAACGGTCGAGCAGAAATTATCCGGAGTTAACGAAGACGTTTCTTTGATTAAAGAAGCTTGGCTGGTTAATTTGGCGGACTTAAATGTCTGTAGCCAGAAAGGATTAGCAGAGAAGTTTGACGGCAGCATTGGAATGTCTTCTGTTTTGATGCCGTTGGGTGGTAAGTATCAAACAACCCCGGCAGAAGGCATGGTTGCAAAAATTCCGGTGCTGTCTGGGGACACAAATACTGCGACCATGATGACTTATGGCTATAACCCGCTAATGGCTATTTGGAGTCCGTTTCACGGTGCCTTATATGCTGTTGTTGATGCTGTTACCAAAATCGTCGCCTTGGGTGGCGATTACAGCAAAGTGCGACTTACCCTGCAAGAGTATTTTGAAAAACTGGGCACAGATCCTGTAAAGTGGGGGAAACCCTTCAGTGCCTTACTGGGGGCCTTCTATGCTCAGAAAAAGCTAGGCATTCCCGCTATTGGGGGCAAAGACAGTATGTCGGGCACCTTCATGGACTTGAATGTACCTCCCACGTTGGTGGCCTTTGCTGTCAATGTTACCCGTGTTGATAAGGTTATGTCCCAAGAGTTTAAAAGTATCGGCAGTCAAGTGGTCCTGGTATCCTCCGAGCGAGATAAAGATGAAATCCCTAATTTTGGCCACCTGATTAAGAATTATCAGAAGATTAACGAGTTAATCCACTCAGGGAAAGTATTGGCAGCTCATACCGTTAGAATGGGAGGACTGGCTGCTGCTCTTAGCAAAATGTCGTTTGGGAATCGAATTGGGATAGTTCTTAACGATCCAACAGATATTAAGAGTATGTTTGCTGTGGACTATGGCTCAATCGTCTTGGAAATCTGTGAGCGAGTGAATTTAGAAGAAGATTTCGGTGAGGTAGAGTATCAATTGCTTGGTTTCACTCAGGAAAAACCTGTGATCACAGTTAATGGAGTAGATATTGAACTGGATATTGCTTTAAAGGCCTGGGAAAGGCCCCTAGAGAAAATATACCCTACTCAGACCGACAAAGTTGCCGATCCGGTCGTAATTAGTTATGACCTTCGCAATACTCAAAAGCCGTCCCTAAAGCTTGCCAAGCCACGAATCTTTATTCCAGTATTTCCTGGTACCAATTGCGAATACGATTCGGCTAAGGCCTTTGAGAAGGCTGGAGGCTTGGTTGAGACCTTGGTGATCCGAAATCTCAGGCCTATTGATGTGGAACAATCCATCCAAGAGATAGTTAAAAGGATCCGCCAGTCCCAAATTGTTATGTTGCCCGGCGGTTTTAGTGCTGGGGATGAACCGGATGGTTCAGGCAAATTCATAGCCGCCATGTTCAGAAATCCAAGAATTAAAGAAGCGTTGTTAGAACTATTAAAACATCAAGACGGACTAATGCTCGGGATTTGCAATGGATTTCAAGCTTTGATTAAACTAGGGCTCGTTCCACACGGAGAAATTATGGATTTAAACGAGGGCTCACCGACCCTCACGTACAACAAAATAGGGCATCATGTTTCCCGCATGGTCCAAACAAAAGTTGTTTCCACCTTATCCCCTTGGTTTAGCGGTGTTCAACTAGGTGAAGTTCATACTGTGCCAATCTCACACGGAGAAGGACGGTTTGTCGCTTCTAATGAGGTGATCCAGACGTTGATTACTAATGGACAAATTGCCACCCAATATGTCGATCTCGACGGTAACCCAAGCAATGATATTATTTACACTCCAAATGGTTCTTACGAAGCAATTGAAGGAATTACTAGCCCGGATGGACGCATACTAGGAAAGATGGCTCATTCCGAAAGAACTGGTAGGGGAGTAGCTATTAATATCCCAGGGAATCAGTATCAACCTATTTTCACAGGTGGAGTAAATTACTTCAGAGGATAACCCACGTTGTCTGTCGAATTATAGTACAAAGAGACTATTTATTAATGCAAATAGGAGATGAATTTTATGAAAACACAATTTTCAAGCGCTATTATTACCGAACAGGACAAAAAAGTTGCCATTGTTTCTGTCCAACAGGCTGTTTTGCATAATGCTACGGATGCCATTATGATTATCAAAGCATTACTCCCTGCCTTTGATGGAATTCCAGTCGTACTTGTGACGAAAAATAAAGAAGGTGTTCCAGCTTATTATGGAAGATCAGACCTTGTACTCCTCCTTGAGAATATCAATATTAATGAAGCTTCTTGGATTGAGGTGTCAGCGGACATTGACTTAACTAATCATTCTTGCCCATTAAATGAAGGGATTAAACTTGAAGTCTAATAATGGACATTTGGACGAACTCACGTAAAATACTACATGTCGATATGGATGCATTCTATGCTTCTGTAGAGCAGCGCGACGATCCGTCACTACTGGGCAAGCCAGTAGTGGTAGGCGGCGGACTTAACAGCAGGGGTGTTGTTTCCGCTGCCTCTTATGAAGCACGCAAATTTGGAATTCACTCTGCTATGCCCATAGCAGAGGTTTACCGGCGGTGTCCTCACGCAGTTTTTTTACCTGTAAACATGCAAAAATATCAAGAAGTATCAAAACAAATCCAGCGGATATTTTTAACTTATACGCCGATGGTGGAACCACTTTCTTTGGATGAAGCCTTTTTAGACATTACTGGATCTACAAGCTTATTTGGTCCCGCAGCTGAAATCGCTCTTAACATTAAACAACGTATCCAGCAAGAACTTAACTTGACGGCTTCTGTTGGGCTAGCCTGCAATAAATTCCTAGCCAAGATCGCCTCCGACTTGAGAAAACCGGATGGCTTCGTCGTTGTTCAACCAGACGGAATTCAGGAATTTCTTGACCCGCTGTCTGTAGAAAGGCTTTGGGGAGTCGGTAAAAAAACGGCAGAGCAGTTGCACCACCTTAATATCAGAACGGTTAGAGACTTACGGAACTTAGAACAGGGATACATAACTCAGCTACTTGGAGTTCTTGGAGGTCAGCTATATCAATTAGCCCTAGGGAACGATGATAGACCTGTAGAAAGTGAAAAGACCATTAAATCTATCGGTCGAGAGACTACTTTTGCCACGGATACTGCTGACCGGGATCTTTTAGAGACGGTTTTACTGAAACTTTCCGTTGATGTGGGACGAAGTGCACGAAACAAATCTCTTAAAGGCAAAACTATTACCCTGAAAGTCCGTTATAACGATTTTCGTGCAATCTCACGATCTCATACATTAACACGGCCTATTAATCTTGATGATGTGATTTATCAAGAAGCTTGTCACATGTTAGGTGAGGTAGCACTAAAGCAACCGCTTAGGTTAATTGGCGTAACGCTCAGCAACCTGACTGATAATGAAGAAAGTCAACTTTCTCTGTTTACTGAGCCGAGCAAATATAGTGAAAATCTCACAAAGATCATAGATTCAGTCAAAGAAAAATACGGAGAAGCGTGTATTACGAGGGCTAAACTTATAAGACCTAAAGATAACTTAGAATAAAAGTTGTTAATGTTGTATTATCAAGTGAACTCGTTCAGCTTAAGCTGAACATTGAAACTTCAGTAGGGGATTCTACCCCCACTGAAGCGACGTAGAACGCTCCCACTTCATAGAAGTGGGAGTCTTACGAATAGATAAATAGTAAATGGCACAACCCCCCACTTGATCTATAAGGGGAGAGTTGTGCCATTTCTGTAACCAATAGAAAAGTGGTGGCATTTTCTTGAATGCACAACTGTTCTATTGGTTATTTAACATAAAATGGTAAATAACCAAAATTGATCACGGATAAAGGTATCCTTTAATAAACTATATAAGCTTAGATGCTTTTGGGAGGGAAGGTCATTGAACGACGTAGTTGAAGTGCAAAACGTAGGCATGAAATATCAATCCCTCAATGGAGAAATAGCTGCTTTAGAAAATATTAGTTTTAAAGTCCGTAAAGGGGAGTTCGTCAGCATTGTCGGCCCCAGCGGGTGCGGTAAGTCTACCCTATTATCAATTATTGCAGGCCTCCTATCTGCAACGAACGGGACCGTCTTACTTTCTGGGGAAAAGGATATAGGGACTTCCCTTAAAATCGGATACATGTTGCAAAAAGATCATCTCTTTGACTGGAGAACTATTTACCAAAATGTCATGATAGGTATGGAAATAAGGAGGATTGTAACACCTGAAGCGAAAGATCGGGCCTTAGAACTACTTAAGACATATGGACTCTACGAATTCAAGGATAAGTATCCAAACCAGCTTTCGGGTGGTATGCGGCAAAGAGTAGCTCTCATACGAACCTTGATGACCGATCCTCAAATCCTTCTTCTGGATGAAGCCTTCTCTGCCTTAGATTATCAAACTAGACTCGTTGTTAATCAGGATATCTATGCCATTATTAAACAGGAGAACAAAACTGCTCTTTTGGTTACCCACGATATTGCAGAGAGTATCAGTATGTCAGATCGTGTCATTCTCTTATCTAAACGACCAGGAACTATCAAAAACATCTATGAAATAAAGCTAAGTTGTGATAACCGGACACCCTTATCCTCTCGTGAAACACCAGAGTTTCAGTACTATTTTCAAGAGATTTGGAAGGGGCTGGATGTCCATGTCTAAACAAGGAGAAGAAAGTATGCCTCGCAGCACTAAAGAATCTTCTCTTTCTCTTGAACATATTGCATACTTGCGTCGTGTTAGGATGGAGAAAATCTACATTCGTATTATCCAATTGATGATTTTGGTCATTGCCTTAGGACTTTGGGAGATTTGCGCTAATGTCAAGATCGTAGATCCGTTTATCACAAGCCAACCAACAAGGATCATTAAAACTATTATTAGGTTGTATGAAGAGGGAGCACTTTTTCACCACATTGGTATTACCTGTCTTGAAGCGGTGGTCGGCTTTGTCTTGGGGACTCTATTAGGAACTATGATTGCCATTATCCTTTGGTGGTCAGAATTCTTATTAAAAATTTTAGAACCCTATTTAGTAGTATTCAATAGTATACCCAAAATCGCGCTTGGTCCAGTGTTTATAGTATGGATAGGAGCAGGCCCAGCGGCAATCATTGTCATGACGTTGTCTATTTCACTAATAGTCACCGTGTTAGAAGTCTTAAATGGGTTTTTAGCAATAGATGAAGAAAAGATCAAGCTCGTCCAGACCTTTGGTGGTACAAAGTTTCAAGTTCTTACTAAAGTGTTGCTTCCAGCGTCGTCTCCGACATTTATAAATGCCCTTAAGATTAATGTTGGATTATCTTGGGTCGGAGTCATAGTGGGCGAGTTTTTAGTTTCCAAAGCTGGCTTGGGTTATCTCATTGTTTACGGAGGCCAAGTTTTCAAATTGGACCTAGTCATGACCAGTGTCATTTTATTGGGCATCTCAGCTACTATTATGTATCAGGGGGTGGTTTACCTTGAAAAATTGCTTGTGAAGAACAAAGTCTAGATCAAAAATAAAGTTATTTAGGAAACTAAAAATTATGTACGAGGAGGCGGATTAACATGATGAAAAATAAGTTTATGAAAAATAAGTTTGTGCTCATACTTATCGTGTTAATGTTAGGGATGTGTTTAGTTCTATCCGGTTGTAGTAATAAAACTGAGCTCACAAAAGTTAAAGTGTCAGAGGTAACACACTCAATTTTCTATGCTCCGCAGTACGTTGCTCTTACTCAAGGGTTCTTTAAAGAAGAGGGGCTTGATATTGAATTAACAAATGGTGCAGGAGCAGATAAGGTCATGACTGCTGTATTGTCTGGGCAGTCGGATATTGGGCTTGCCGGGCCTGAAGCAAGTGTGTATGTCTACAACGAAGGCAAAGAGGATCATAGTGTTGTATTTGCTCAACTCACCAATGGGGATGGAACGTTTCTCATGGGCCGAAATCCCAATCCTAACTTTCAATGGAGCGATCTTAAAGGGAAAACTGTTATTGGTGGACGTAAAGGCGGCATGCCTGCAATGGTCCTCCAGTACGTACTGAATAGAAATGATCTTACTACTGGAAAAGATGTATTCATCGATACCACAATGCAATTTGCAGCAATGCCAGGTGCCTTCATAGGAGGCCAAGGTGATTATGTCATTATCTTTGAGCCTACAGCATCAAGTATGGAAAAGGCAAGTAAAGCATATATCGTAGCTTCTCTTGGTAAAGAGAGCGGTGAAGTTCCATATACCGCATATTTCACAAAGAAGAGCACCATCGATAAAAATCCTGATTTTCTTCAGAAGTTTACTAATGCAATTTACAAGGGTCAGAGTTGGGTAACCAATCATACTCCAGAGGAAATTGCCAAAGCCATCAAGCCCCAATTTCCAGAGGAACAAGACGAGATACTGGTGAGTGCTGTCAAACGTTATAAAGAACAGAACAGCTGGAAAACAGACCCAGTTCTGAATGAAAAGGATTTTTATCTCCTTCAAAAAATTATTAAGGATGCAGGAGAACTAAATAAAATTGCGCCTTATGAAAAAGTAGTAACAAAGCAATTTGCAGAAAAGTCAATTAAAATCAACTAATGAAAAAAACTAGAGGGATCAAGCATTAATGCTTGATCCCTCTAGTTTAATTTCCTGTGACTTGTGGTAAAATGAATAAGAAGTAAAGTCTTAATGTCTGGGATTCGATTAATCAAAGTGGTTATCTGATGTCTGAAAATAAAGACGTTGAAATGAGAAATAGAATGAATAGTGAACAAAAAACTCCAGTTGGTTTTGGCGTACTCTTAATTTTGATTTCCACAGTGGGGTTCAGTATTTACCCGATATTAGGAAAATATATCTTTGCTGGCGGTGGGAGCCTTTCTACAGTATTATTTGTTAGATTTACCATAAGTGCACTTTTTTTCTGGATAATTATGATATGGCGAGAAGGATTCCCCAGACTCCCATTAAGAATATGGCTTATTCTATGGGGCATGGGAGGGATATGCTATTCGTTAATGTCCGGTCTCTACTTATCCTCGGTGCGCTTTATTCCGGCGTCCTTAGCCGCCTTGCTTTTATATGCATATCCGATCATTGTTACTGTTATTGCGGTTTTGACTAAACAAGAAAAATTATCAAGATTCAAATTATTTGGATTGTTGATATCAACAATCGGCTTGGTTTTAGTATTAGGAGTTGCTATGAACGACATTAATACTTATGGAGTTGCTCTTGCTCTAGGGTCTGCCTTCGCTTATGCAACCTATGTTATCATTGGAAATCAAGTGTTACAGACAACGACACCGTTAGTCACTATTACGATGATTTCTACCTCAGCAGCTCTTACTTATGGAATAATAGGGGTTACAACGAGTGGGACGACTTGGAACCTTGCTTGGAACACATGGCTAGGGATCGGAGGTATCGCCTTTTTCTGCACCATTATAGCAATGTTGACATTTTTTGAGGGTATGAAACTTATAGGTGCGATTTCCGCATCAATTATTAGTACACTCGAACCAGTTCTGACCGCAATTTTCGCCGTTATATTACTTGATGAACATCTTTCACTCTTACAAGCAGCGGGGGGAATTCTTGTAGTCATGGGTGGTGTTTTAGCTGTCTTGTCACCCCGACGGAATGCAATTCAAACTCCAAAGGAAAGGTCAACTATGTAAACTAGAATGCTTTTATTGCAATATCAAACGATAAAAAGGAGGAGAAACGATGGCGGTATTCAAGGAAATTACATGTTTTCAAGAATTAGGACGGATTCTGGACGAATCTAACCAACATCAAGTCATACTTTTCAAACACAGTACTACTTGCCCAACTAGCAGCTACGCTTGGCAGGAAGTGCAGAATTTTATCACGGAAAGTCCAGATGAGGTTTTGGTAGGTATGATTAAAGTCATTGAATCCCGCCCGGTTTCCAACCAGGTGGCCGAGGAACTAGGTATAAAACATCAATCTCCTCAAGTGTTGCTTGTCGAGGAACGACAAGTTCTGTGGCATGCCTCACACCAGGATGTGACGAAAACCAGACTAATGAAGGCATTGGCAGGGGAAATCCTACCTATAAATTTAACTAATAATTTCCTGTAAAAATTGTCAGGATTTATTATACAGAAAAAGGGATAGGATTCATAGCTTCTATGAACTCCTATCCCTTTTTCTGTATAGCTTCTAGAGCTAACGTTCAGTAGTTTCAGCTGGGTCTTATTGTTCGGACTTGAGTGGTTTCAATTCCACAAGGGTAGAGTTGCCTTGCTGGTTTAGTTGAATGTGCTCCGCACCATCGACAGAGACATAATTTTCTACTCCGACAAATTTAATCTCTTTCATCTGACCGTCTGTGACGATGTAAGCAATTTGATTATCATATACAACTACTTGGCCTTTTAAACCAATGAGCATGCGAACATTCTGGAAGGGAATTATCCCTTCCCATTCAGTTTTTAACGAAGGATTAGTTAACTCTGAACCGTCTGACGTAGTTTTAATCTTTATCAGTTCATTGTTGATTACTTCACCAATATAGACTTTTCCATCTCTGATTCCTAAAATTCTATCGTTTGATTTATTAGAGATGACCCGGCGTTTATTACCATTCAAGGCAATGAGTTTACGTGTATTGCCAATTTTGCTGTCAATATAAAGTGTTCCATTTCTGTCTGAGGCAGCCATATTATCGATAGCCTCTCCTGATTTATTCAGAGTACGCACGTTTTTCATAACATCTATTTCCATGAGCAGTTGAGTGGATTCGCTTTTCACAGTTAAATAGATCAAATTAGAAGATGTTGAGAAAACTACATTTTCAATTTTCCCGCCTTTTGGCAATTTATCAATCGTCTGATTGAAACGATCATCTGGAGGGGTATCATCATTACTTTCTGGTAGTTCAAGGGAATACAATTCGGTAATTTGAGGATTTCCATATCGTTTTTCGGTCCAAGGTTTCACTGGAACCACTTTTTCAATCGTTTGGTTGGGGTCCTCCGTTTTTAGTTCATCAGGAGTCAAATTTTGTTTTGGGGTCACTTTGGATTTAGGGTATACAGTAACAGTAGTTACTTCATTTGGATTTTTCTTGGTATAAAAATAAAGCAACGTATTTCGGTCGGGCAGCCAATGGTAGGTAAGAACGCCCAATGTTTTATCAGTATTAGAAGGAGATTTTTTTTCAAATACTTGCTTACCCTGTATAAGGTTAAAAATTTTAAAAGTACCGTTCTCCGTATAAGCTAAATAATCCTTAGCATAGGATATTTGAATATTTTCAAGGTTAGTACCTGGAATCGTAGCAGTGAGATTAAGAGTGATCGGTTCACTTGCTGCCAATGGTGCCATTACTCCTCGAATTTTATTATTTAAAAGGGAATACGCTCCACCTTGCAAAAACAGCGACACTAATGTCCAAACTAATATGATACGCAGTTTCCTCATGCATGTTTGCTCCTTTTTTTATTACTGTCTTAATATTCAAGGTGTAACAACAAAGGCTGTAGGAACATAGCGTTCACCAAAAATATTCCAAAGGCGATTCACGACCTTGCCGTTATAGACGAGTTCAGAGGAAGAACCGCCATCGAGATTGATAGCGTTCACTGCATGATAATCTTCAAAGACATGCATTAGGTCACGCAAATTCGCTCCAATACTCCAGGTGGGCTGACGTCCATCTATGACTACAAAAATAATGGTTCCATCCGCCATTTGTCCAATGCCAGTCCGAGGAGCAATACCCCAACCGCCATCACCTTTAACTACAGGTTCTCCATCTACAATAAGATTGGGTTCAAACGTAACAACTTCACGCATATTTTTCTCTTCCAATTCTTTAGCTGTCATCTTACCAAGGACCAATTTTCCCTTGTCATTAAGTCCAACAATGTTTACAGCCTTGTCTTCTACGTTGCTATGGACCAGTTTTCCGTCATGCATTGTTAAACCGTCTGGGAACGCTCCATTTCCTTTACCGTTCGGGTCATAGAAACCCCCGGCATTGATCCCGGCAATAGCCCCCATATCCTTGACCAGATCGCTGACACGTTCTCCTGTAACACCAATTTCTTTGGTAACAGCTAATTTAACTCGTTTAGGATCTTTAATCAGCATTACCTTACCTTTAAAGCTTGCGCCTTTGATATCTTCAATCGTAATTCCGGTACTCGGATCGGAAACTACCTCAGTTCGATCAATTACTTGACCACCGGTTATACCTTGGTCAGCATTGCTGTTCATAATACGCTCAATTTCTGATTGAGACAGAAAGGCCTGCACAACTTGGGGATGGCGTGATGTGTAAATAGAGCCTACAGCCATTCCTTTGAGGGAATCGAAGGGTCCCCAGAACACTACAAAGGGAGAAAGTATTGCCGCAAAGATAAGGTTATAGCTTATAAAGGCTAGAACCATCTTGAACTTAATTGAACGCTTTTTTCTCATTAATTTTCTTTCTCCTTCTCAAGTTATGAGTGAACGTTTAACATTCGTGAAATTAAGGACATTATACAACAATATTTTACAACAACTCCGCATTAGTATAACAAAACAACTATGTTCAATCAAGGAGGATATGTGTGTCAATTTTAGGTAATGGTATTACAACAGTATAAATTAGGCAATGTCGAGTTAAGTTAAGTGAGTAACGATTATGTTGTTATGTAGGTAATTAATAAAGGAGATTGAACTAATCATGGTTAAATGTTCAAAATGTAGACTTGAAATTTCGAATGAGGATCTTTATGATGACCATGGATTAGTGGTCTGTGAGGACTGTAAAATGAAGAATGCCATATCCCCACCACAGTCCTGTGCAACTATGAAAAACATGATAAAGTAAACAAATAAGCGCCTTCAGCTTGCTGAAGGTGCTTATTTGTTTACTTTATTTAGCAGGTTTAGTTCGGTCGACCATGCGTGCAATCATTTCGGGAAGTTTGCTATCGATCTGAGTAGCTTTTTCTAACGTAATTTTTCGGTCTTTAACCGCTTGATCCAGATTTGGTTTCATAATAAACTGTATCTTAGTAATCAAGTCTTTCTTCTCAATGAAAAGGATAGTATTGACAATGTAACAAGATGTTTATGGTGGAGCAGGTAACTATGGGATTAAAGAAATAGAGGTGTTATATGGAGGCGACAAGGCTGATATTCTGGAATACGAATGGAAGAGAATTAATGTACTTTTTCGCCCTAATATCATTCACAATATTTATCTTAGGCGTTAGTAGGAAAGTTGGGGGTTGGCTACAAGGACGCCCTATCGATTATCATGATTTGAGTTTGAGATTTAAAACATTCTTTTCAGATGTAATAAAACATGATAAAGGAATTTTCAAGGGGACCTTCCGACGTTTTATGCATTTAGGCATTTTTTATGGGTTTGTTATTTTATCAATTGGAACGTTGGTTATTGCCATTCAGGATCATCTTGGAATTCCAATTTATTACGGGAAGACCTATTTATTACTTAGCTTTTTGATGGATTTGTTTGGTGTAATGGCAATGTTCGGAATAGGAATGGCCGCCTATAAACGATATATTGATAAACCAGATCATGAAGAATACACTTTCGATGATGCATTCCTACTTATGCTTATTTTCTCAATCCTTTTTACGGGCTTTATTTTAGAGGCCTTACGAATTTATATTACCAATGACCCCTGGGCGAGGTGGTCACCTGCCGGTTTGTTGCTTTCCTCATCAATTCAAGTATCAGGCTTGTCAGCGATTTCAGTCCTTACTTTTCATACTTTTCTATGGTATTTTCATATGTTATTGGTCTTTGGGTTTATTGCCTATATCCCATATTCTAAATTGTTTCATATGTTCTCTTCAGCTTTAAATATTTTTTTAAAGCCCTCCTCTCCTATTGGAGGGTTGAGCCCAGTTCATAAACTCTCAGATGGCGTATGGAAATTAGGCGCTGCTCGTCTTGAAGATTTCACTAAGAAACAGCTTCTTGAATTAGATGCATGCATTTCCTGTGGAAGATGCCAAAAAGGCTGTCCGGCTACTAATAGTGGAGCTCCATTATCGCCCAAAGCTGTAATTCAAGATTTGAAAAGGCACGTTATCGAAAAACAGTCATTTTTCAGAAACAGATCTAAGGCTTTTAATCACTCAATAATTGAAAGAGTAATAGCTAAAGAAACCTTATGGTCTTGTACAACGTGTGGCCTTTGTGAAGACAAATGCCCAGTTCGGATAGAACATATTAAGATTATAGTGGATATGAGAAGAAGTCTCAACACCGTGAGAGGGGGCTATCCACCTGAGGTTCAGAAAGTATTTAAGAATATCTCAGAAGTGGGAAATCCCTGGGGTTTAAGTTTAGATAGCAAGTATTATTTATCAAGCAATTGGCAGACTCCTCTCCTGAGTGAGGGCAAGCAGACGGATATCCTATATTGGGTAGGCTGTCACGGTACTTATGATGCTCGAAATGAGAAGGTCTCGCAGGTAATGTTTAAGCTCTTAGAAAAGGCAGGTGTTGACTACGCCATCATAGGTAGAGAAGAAATGTGTTGTGGAGATTCTGTAAGGCGTCTCGGCAACGAAAAACTATTTCAACAGTTAGCTTTGGAAAATGTCAAAAATCTAAACGGGTTTCAATTTAGGACCATAGTGACTCATTGTCCCCATTGCTACAATACTATAAAAAATAATTATCCGCAGTTTGGGGGACATTATCGTGTACTACACCATTCTGAGTTTATCTTAGAGCTTATCAAATCAGGCAAACTACAACCAAAGGCGGCTAATGCTCTCAAAGTCACCTTTCACGATCCCTGCTATTTGGGAAGATATAACTCAATTTATAATGCCCCAAGAGACGTTATAACCTCAATACCCGGACTTAAATTAGTAGAGATGAAAAATAATCGAGCTAGAGCTTTTTGTTGTGGGGCTGGTGGAGGTAGGATCTGGACGGAAGATATCAAGGAGCATCGGATTAATAACCTACTCGTCAAAAAGGCTCTAAGAACTGAGGCTGATATTCTAGCCAGTGCCTGTTCGTTATGTTTAACAACGTTAAACGAAGCTGTAAGTGGTTCTGATGCAGAGATAGAAAGCAAGGACATTGCCGAAATCGTTTACGATGCTCTCTAGAAAAAGACCCTAAGCCAAAATTTAGTCGACTTAGGGTCTATACTTATGTACTTTGAGAAGGTCAGAGAAATAATACAATTTCTTGTAAATCATCCAAGGGGATGACGACCCAAGCAACAAGATACGCTAAAAACCCAACCGGTAAAATAATGCTGTTTAAGATAATTTATTTAATTATTTATAATTTTCAGGAAGGTATAAGCCATTGGATAGGAGAATATTTAATTCATTAGGAATTTGAGCAGAGTAAAGCGGGTGCTATGATTATATGGACAAGAAATGCTATCTTGATCAAAATGAGATATATTTATTTAATCGTGGGGAACTGTACCATAGCTACAAGAAATTTGGTGCACACATCATTGAAGAAGATGGGGTTCAAGGGACTCATTTTGCCGTCTGGGTGCCTCATGCGCTACACGTTTGCCTTGTTGGAGAGTTCAATAATTGGTGTGCTACAAATAGTGGGATGGTTGAATATGGTAACAGTGGGGTATGGACTCTCTTCGTGCCGGGAGTTCACCAGGGTCAGTTATATAAATATGAAATACATACGAAAGTGGGACAGGTGTTTCTGAAATCCGATCCATATGCTTTTTTTTCAGAGTTAAGGCCTGCAACAGCTTCGATCGTTTTTTCGCTAGAGAATTTTAAATGGCAGGATCGAAAATGGATCGAACAGAGAGAAGCCGTTAATGTACAGGAGATGCCCCTTTTGATTTATGAAGTTCATTTGGGCTCATGGAGAAGGAAAGAGGACGGAAATTATTATAATTGGCGAACTTTAGCCATAGAGTTGCTAGAATATGTGCTTAAGATGGGATATACCCATCTTGAATTGATGCCCATTATGGAACATCCTTTTGATGGTTCTTGGGGATATCAGGTGACTGGTTATTATTCCTGCACGAGCAGATTTGGCACTCCTGAAGATTTCATGTATTTTGTTAATCAATTCCACCTTGCAGGGATAGGCGTTATTCTTGACTGGGTACCAGGACACTTTTGTAAAGACGCCCATGGATTGGGTGAATTTAATGGTAGGACAGTTTACGAAAACGGGAAGAATGAACAATGGGGTACGTTTAACTTTGATTTTGAAAAAACTGAAGTGGTAGGCTTTCTCATCTCAAATGCAGTTTTTTGGTTTGAGAAATTCCATATCGATGGGTTACGAGTGGACGGAGTAAGCAGCATGCTCTACTCAGATTATGAAAATCCTGGAGATTCTTGGAAGCGTAATATTCATGGGGGAAGAGAGAAGCTTGAAGCCATAGCTTTTATGAGACAATTAAATGAAGTTGTCCTGCAGTATTACCCTGGAACGTTAATGATTGCTGAGGAATCAACTGACTGGCCACTTGTTACATACCCACCAGATGTGGAGGGTCTTGGCTATAATTTTAAATGGAATATGGGCTGGATGAACGATACTTTGCAGTTTATGAGCCTCGATTTTCCATTACGTAAAAACAGCCATCATTTGTTGACGTTTTCATTGACCTATGCTTTTTCAGAAAATTTTATTCTTCCTCTATCTCATGATGAGGTTGTTCATGGTAAAAAATCGTTATTGGACAGAATGCCGGGCGACTACTTACAGAAATTTGCGGGATTAAGATGTTTATGTGGGTACTGGATGTGCCACCCAGGAAAAAAATTGCTTTTTATGGGTGGAGAGTTTGCTCAATTTATTGAGTGGTGTGAGAATACGGAACTAGATTGGTGCATCTTGGAGTTTGAGATGCATAAAAAACATCAGACTTTCGTCAGTGCTTTGAATAAACTTTACCTTCAAGAAAAGGCCCTTTGGGAAAACGACCATGATTGGTCTGGTTTCGAATGGGGCGACGTCAATAACCATCAACAAAGTATTTTAATATTTTATCGAAAAGCACTGAATGCCGACGATTTTCTGATTATATTAATAAATTTTCAGCCTACTAGTTATGACAACTTCCGTCTAGGAGTGCCATATAAGGGTATCTATCAGGAGATATTTAATTCTGATCAAGAGATATTTGGAGGAAAAGATCAAATCAATCGGTCGAGGCTGGTGGCTGAAGAAGTTTCATGGCAAAATCAGACATTTTCTTTGACGATTGCAGTCGCTCCCTTAGCTACTGTAATATTAAAACCTCTGTCGAATAGTTAAGTTGAGTATTGGAGGAAACTAACTGTATGTTTACAGACAAAGAAAGCTTTAAACAGGCATATCTTATGAAATTGATTGAGGGGGAAGGTATTACAGTAGAAGAGGCAACCCAATGGGATAAATTTGTTGCCCTAGTAGCTCTACTAAAAGAAAAAATGAGTTATTACCGGACCATTAACAAGAAGTCTATGATTCAGGGAAAGCAGGTTTTTTACTTTTCTATGGAGTTTCTTATAGGTAGACTGCTCCACAATTATTTAGTAAATTTCAAAATAGAAGAACTTATTAGAGCAGGTTTGTTAGATTTGGACATCAATCTTGATGAACTTTTAGAACAAGAAGCAGATCCGGGCCTTGGTAATGGAGGCTTAGGAAGATTGGCAGCGTGTTTCCTAGACTCAATGGCTTTCTTAGGAATTGAAGGTCATGGTAATGGGATTCGCTATAAGTATGGATTATTTGAACAAAAAATCGTGGGCGGTAATCAGGTCGAAGTCGCGGATAATTGGCTCAAAAATGGTTATCCTTGGGAAATGCGCAAACCAGATAAATCCGTAGTTGTAAAATACAAAGGGACTGTGAGATCAGAGCTAAGTGAGGGGAAACTATCATACATACACGAGAACTATGAAACCGTGCTTGCTGTACCTTATGACGTCCCCATAATGAGCTACAATAATCCTTTGTATATTAACAACTTAAGGTTATGGAGTGCAGAAACGACCTGTGGTGAACTCGATCTAGCCAGTTTCAATCGTGGAGAGTTTAATCAGGCAGTAAGCAATAAATCAGAGGTTGAGTCTATTTCCTATATTCTTTATCCTGA
>DASRMA010000021.1:0-4846 GCA_035648155.1 Desulfosporosinus sp. | reverse complement strand
TGTTAGTGCTGACTTAATGAATATGTATCTGGACTATATTACGGAATTTCATATGGACGAAGTGGATACCAACCATGTCTTTATTAAAATCTCAGGTAAAAACAAGTATCAGCCACTTGAGTATGGGGATATTACTTCCCTTTTTAAACGGCTAAGTAAGAAAACGGAAATTGAAGTAAACCCACATATGTTTCGTCATACTCACCTGGATAGCTTACGAAAACTCGGGTGGGCCCCTGAATTGGTACAAAAACGTGCGGGGCATGCGAATTACCAAACTACCGTGCAAGAGTATTACCACGTTACAGATGAAGAAGTTCGTGAGGCGTGGGAAAAGACTGAAGTAAGAATACTGCTAAATAAAGCCAAGAAAGGAGCCGTTAAGATTGATTGAAGTTTTCCGAGTAGAACCTACCTGTAAAAAACAGCAGGAAATCAGCAAATTTCTTACGAGTTATTGGCAGAACGATGTGTGGCAAGTAGATGATCCCTTCTTTTATGAGCTGCGTACCCCAAAATGGTCGAGACCTTCCAAGTCTGTTGATTTCTCACCGCTCCCACTTCTGCAAAGAGATGAATTAAAATTTATGGTTGCAAGCCGTTTGCAAAACCAAGAAATACAGCTTAGAACAGCCTTTGGATATGGTCCCGCAATCAAACGGTTTGGGGAATTTTTAAACGCATACTATCCTGGAGCGTTGAGTATTGTTGACCTTCCCTATGATAAAGCAGAGATTCAATGGAGGACATTCTTAATTGAAGGTGAAGCTAGCATTAACTGTACGTATGAAGATAGTGTCTACCAAGCTATGTTCAATCAACTATATACTTTCTTTGTGAACTTTTATGATTCTCGTGAGGAAACTGAAAAAGATATTTGGGATGTGAGAAAGATTCCAGGGACAAGAATCACAGAAAACAAAAGTGGTTATTTGCTTAATTTCGTCAAAGTACCAATGCCTTTTCGTAGCCTTGCAAAGAGGTATCTTAAGTTCAGGATAACCATTGTTTCGCATTCGCAGGGATGTCATGACCTGTTTAGCGTGCGATTATTTTTTCAATTTTTGCACAAACGATATTCAACGTGGCACGATTTAATAAATTTGGACAGAAAAGATATGGAGTCCTATCTATCTTGGTATAAAGGATATTCTAAAAACCAGGAAGAACAGAAATCTAAATGTCTAATTGCGATTAAAACATTCCTGGAATATATTCAAAGAGCCCAATATCCAGAAGCTCCCGAACTACCTTCTTTGTTGCTTTTGTTTAAGGAAGATCTGCCGAGGCGACGTCAAATAACAGGAAATGACATCAAATACATCCCCGACGGAGTCCTTCAACAACTAGAGGATCATCTAGGAAATTTGTCCCCTGTTGAGTACATCCCCGTCGTTCTTCTTTTACGGGCATGCGGTTGGCGTATTTCCGATATTTTAAACCTCAAATTTGATAAATGCTTAGATCGAACCGGCCAAGGTTGGTATCTTTGCGGTGATATTGTTAAAACACAAGTTCTCAACCACCGTGTTCCGATTACTGATCAATTAGCGCACGTTGTGCAAGCTGTCGTCGAGGAAGTTAAACAGAAAAGCACCTTTGACAACAATCCCAATAAACTCCTCTTTGTCCGTTTTAGCGGTAAACGTAAGGGACATTGCCTGAAAGGAGATTCCATTCGAAATGCACTAAATCGTCTTGCCAAACAGCAAAACATTGTCGATGATCAAGGAAATATATTTCACTTTGGCAATCATGCCTTTCGCCATACCAAAGCAGTCGAACTTATTAATAATGGTATGAGCTTAGTCCATGTTCAGAAATGGTTAGCTCATGTTTCACCCGAAATGACTCGAAGATACGCCGAAATCCTTGATTCCACAATGAGAGCGTCTTGGGAAGCAGCGACTAAACAAGGTATATTTCGAATTAATGAATCAGGAAAGCCCATGGAAATTGACATTACAGATCTGCAGAACGAGGACTTGGTTGAATGGGAATATATTCGCTCGAATCTTGATGCAGTCAGAATGCCACTAGGTTACTGCATGAAGCCTAATAAGCAAGAATGTCACACACAATTACTCCCTTGTTTGACCTGTCGGAATCTCTGCACTACTCCTGACTTTATCCCTCAATATGAACTAGAAATTCAGGAAACGAAAGCAATGATTGAACGTGGTAAAGCTCAAGGGCGATCGAGTTGGATGGAGAAAAACCAAACCTTATTGGATCGTTATGAATCTATCTTAGTTACGTTAAAAGACGGTAAGACTCACAACAAAGCAAGTAAGAAAGGCCGTGAATAAGTTGGGGAGGTACCGCAGTGTTAGGTGATCATCCTCGTAATTCAGACGGCTTGAAAGCCTATTCTAAGCAGAAACAGTTTGAAACGGCAAAGAAGGTTGATGAAGCAATTACGCTTCTAATAAAAGAAAAAGGATCCATCAATTTCAATTGTGTATCTAAACGGTCAGGCGTTTCTAAAACTTACTTGTATGAGAACCTAGTTATTCGCGAACGCATTGAGGCTCTTCGCCAGCAGCAGCAGGGGTTACCATCTCGAAAGCACATAAAAAAAGAAATGACAAATTCTAATAAAGACGTTCTTCTAGCCGCTAAAAACAAACGCATTAAGGTATTGGAAGATGAGGTTAAACACCTCAAAGACCAGCTAAAGAAGCTTGGCGGAGAATTGTACGATAGTATTTAACACAGTGGTGCCGATCGGTGTTGCACTGGTGTGCAAATCGTAGTCTAATGCACCAAAATTAGGAGGGTGAAAGTTGACAAGACAATCTATTGAACTACCTGAAACGGTTAAAGAAGGACTTGATAAAATGGCTACAGCCTTTGGTATGACGCAAAATGCATTAATTAATCTTGCTGTCACTACGATGGTTGTAAAATATGAAGCTGAAGGAACAAGGATTTTCTTTGATTTAATCTCTCCACCCAGAAAAGTTAAATAATACACTGTTGCTATGTAAACAACGAGACAAGCCTTGCTAGATGCAGGTTTGTCTCGTTTTAGTACAGATAATGGCAGGCCGGCCTAGCCCCGGGGTACGATGAATATTACGGTGTGGCAGAGGTTCTTCGGTATATTTGAGTATGGAGGCCCAAAATAAAAAGCTAATGTATAATTTTAGCCCTGAGAAGATCTAGACCAGCCCTGCCATACATGGTACGTTTGATCATTTTTAGGCGATTGTTGTTACCTTCAAGAAAACCATTACTGTAATCACTAATTATCGAATTTTTAACCGCGTCAAAATCTCTGACAATACCATTAGCCAATGATTTCAAGTTTTTGATACTGCTTTCGAAATATTTTCCGACAAACACTTCTAAGAGTAGGACACTCTTGTTGACATAGATATTTCGGAAGTCTGAGATGCAATCTTGAATTTCTTTAATGATAGGATACTTTTCTAAAATAAACGCAATATCTGATGATGGAATATAAAATTTAGACCAAAGGTACTTTAATAGTCTGCTTCGTCCTACGAAATGGCCTTTGGGTTTGCCGTTTTTACGTTTTACCCCAAGAATATTGGCGTTTGTAGGGTGATCAATATCATTGTTCTTTATTAGCTTTCTGCAATAATCATAAAAATTGGTGAGTTTTCCGGTATGCCCTCTCTTAAGGAGTAATTTATAAATACCTTTAATTTGTACATTCAAAGCTAATTGTTCCAAAATAACGGATCTATATTGGTCAAGTTCGGACATGCGTGACGGACTAGACTTATTTCTACAGCACAGAATATCTGGATCACCCTTGGAGAACTTCCTGATCAGTCTATATGTTGTGTTCAACATGTCGCAAATGACTTTACTTGAATATCCTTGTGACAAGTAAGACTGTATCTGAATAACTGTTTCTCTTCGTTCTTTCTCATCATCAGTTAATTCATTTTTTTTTTGAATCAGCCTCATCCTCTGTTGGAGAGTCTGAGAAAATAGGAACTGAGTCATCGGGAATCATTATCCTGGTTGGGACTTCTCTTCCCAGAGCGTCTTTGATTGCTTTTAAGAGATTTTGATGGAGGTGGAATCTGTCGGCAATTTGCATTGCCTGAGGCAGTGCTTCCACGATGGCTTTTGCATAACTACTGGCTCTATCTCTAGTAATAATTTTAATGTGTTGGTTATTCTTCAGCCATTCTTTCAAGGCACTTCCGTCACGGCCATCTAAGAGGGCAATCGGTTTATGAGTATTACCATCACATATAATTGTTCCGTAGGTATGTCCTTTCCTATAAGCCCAATCATCAACACCAATGAAGTCGCCGCATTTTAGATCAATTAATTGGGCATTGCGTAACAAGATTTTAATGACAGTATCACCGCTTACATTAATATTCATTTGTTTACAAATACGGGCTGTTCCTTCACAACTCGTATTAAGTGCTAGCGTGATGATAAAGTCTTCTAATCGGGATGTCATTCTTCGATATTTACCGGTAAATCCACTAAGCTCTTCAGTAAAAACTTTTTGATCGCAGGATTTATTTTCACAATAATATCGGTAGGCTGTGACATTTAGGTATACGGATTTTCCTAAGATCGGCAAATCTTGAATTACGCGTTTATATGTACTGTGGTAAGATTTTGTTGTATGACCACATTTAGGGCAACTATGGCTATGCGTTATAGATTTAAGCAAAATAGTAATACCGTCGTTGTTTTCTATTACTTGATTTATTGTGACTTCTTTAGGATAAAAACTGCTTAGAAGTAATGCATCTTTATCGTTCAACTTCAGTACCTCACGGTATAATTATTCTGATTAATTATACCATAAATGCTGTCCGTACTCAAATATGAGGAAGAACCTCTC
>DASRMA010000020.1:0-15195 GCA_035648155.1 Desulfosporosinus sp. | reverse complement strand
AAAAGCAAATGCAGCAGAATGGACAGGCTCAACAACTCTTTGATCTTCTTCGGGTAAATCCCTACGATAACAGCGAATGAACATTGAAAAAATGAGTCATTCATAATTCCTATTTCCTTGTTCAAGGGTGCTCAAAATGAGATGTAACGTTGCAATTGGCAACTTTATTTTAGTTGTAAAAAATGACAATTAATGATATCCTCAATAATGCAATACCCCCGCACGGTATTGGGGGACTGGAAATTCATTGAAATAGGATGGGACGAGGGAAATTACTAGAGTGGTTTGTGCACTTGTTACACGAATAATTGGTAATAAAAACATATTATATGTCGAATTTCTGACGTTAATTATGTCGCACAGATGTCAATTCGCTTGTCGTAGACGGTGTAAACTATTAATATTCGAAAAGTATAATTTTTTTTAATAAATGGGGGAGATCTTGTTTGTCTAATCATATTAAACGTTCCATGTCAATCAAAACTCGTATTACCATTCTGGCGGCTTTAGTGATTATTGTCGTGGTGGCAGCCTTATCTGGGGCAAGCCTTTGGAATGCCGAAAAGCTGCTCAAAACGAGTGAGCTTCAGACGGAGAAGCTTGTGGAACAGGGAATCCAGGATGAGTTCGTAACTCGCCTAACCCGTGCAAAGTCCTCGGTGCTGACTATGACCATGAACCCAGACGTAGCAAAGGCCTTAGCAGAACGAGATCGGGCGACCGTTGCACGTCTTGTACAGCCTGTTTTTGACAAAATAAAGAAAGAAGGCTTTAGCCAACTCCAGTTTCATCTTTCACCAGCCGTTTCATTCTACCGAGCCCATTCACCCAAAAAATTTGGGGATGACCTTTCCAAAATTCGCCCTACAGTGGTGACTGCCAATAAAGAACATAAGATTGTGGAAGGACTGGAAGAGGGTGTCGAAGGTTACGGGTTTAGAGTCGTCGTGCCAGTCAAGTATCAAGAACAGTGGGTTGGTAGTGCGGAATATGGAATGGATTTTGGGGAGGACTTTTTAAAAGCATTACAGAAGAAAAATCCGGGAGAATACTATATATATCTCCTCGATCCGTCCACCTCAATGGTTAAAAAAGTGAAGGATAATGGTGGACTACTAGCGGGTACTAGTCAAGATAATTTCCCTATACAAGAAGATTCAATGAGAGCAATAGCCAATGGACAAACCCAGTTTACGGTGAGCGGAGATAGTCAGTCCAATGTCTTACTCATACCCTTCAAAGATTATCAGGGTCAAGTAAAGGGCTATATCAAGACTGTGCTCTCGAGGGAGGGGGTAGTACAAGAACTAAACGCCTTAATACGTTGGGTATCGCTCGTCGGTCTATTGGTTCTGGTCTTTGGTGTGATTTCAGGATATTTTGTCTCTTTAACTTTTACTCGGCCGCTGATTCTGTTAACCAAAGATGCGGAGGTCCTGGCTACTGGCAATTTAAACATTGACATAAGAACAAATTGGTATGGTGAGTTAGAAACCCTGGCCATCGCCATGAAGAGGATGCTTGAAAATACCAAGGAAATATGTTCCTCACTTAATCAAGCGGTGGCGCATGTAGAGGATTCTGCAAGGGGAATTTCTGCCGCGACGGATCAAACATCTCAGGGAGCGGATCAAGTTGCTGCCAGTGTGAACCAAGTAGCTGTAGGTGCTCAAACGATTGCCCAGCGTACAGGTGAGATGGGTGTGCAAAGTGATGACATCAATCACAACGTTCAAACGTTGGCTGAACATATGGGACGCATTGCAGACAGTACTGCGGACGTCACTGCACGGACACTGCATGGGGAAGAAATAATGAAGGATTTAGCAGCTAAGATGCGAATCTCCGCAGCTAAAGTAGAGGAAATCCAGACAGGAAGTCATATTCTCAAAGAGCGGACGGGACAAATCCGTGGGATTACCCAGATCATTACTGAGATTTCTGATCAGACGAATCTTTTGGCCCTTAATGCTGCTATAGAGGCGGCTCGCGCAGGGGAAGCTGGGCGAGGATTTGCTGTCGTGGCCGAAGAAGTCCGCAAGTTGGCTGAAGGATCAAGGCAAAGTGCCATACAGATTGCGGGATTGATTGATCAAGTAACTTTAAATGTCGAAAACTCAGCCCAGGCTACAGAAGAAGCAGTCTACTTGATCGAGGAACAATTAGGAATTGGGGATCGGGCCCTGGGGCAATTCAAGGAGATTTCTCTGGGAACACACTCTGTTTCTCATTTACTGGGAGTAATGGAGGGAGAGGTTCAGCAAGTTGTCCAGATGGGGCAGGCAATCACTAGGTCAGTTTCTGAGATTACCAGTATGACCCAAGCCGATGCGATCGCTGCAGAAGAGATGGCCGCTTCAACGGAAGAAATGAGCGCAACAATCTGTACAATTCGTGATAGTGCGAGACAGTTAATTGTACTGATGGAGGAACTGAAAGCCCAAAGCAAGCGGTTTGTGATTTGAAGTTGGGAATCTAATCAGGTATAATTGTAAATTAGGAAATTCATAAACCCTCAATGGGACATTTTGAGGAGGCATGCTAATATGCAATCGGTAACAGTTAAGGAACTATACAGAGAGACGGAGCGGTTTCTCAATCAGAAAGTAGAACTATCCGGATGGGTTCGCACGGTACGCTCGTCCAAAGCATTTGGCTTTATTGAAATTAATGACGGAAGCTTTTTCGAAAATATTCAAGTGGTTTTTGAAGAAAGTCTTACCAATTTTGCAGAGATTGGGAAGCTCACGATTAGTTCTGCTCTACATATTCAAGGGACGCTTGTTCCTTCACCGGGAGCGAAGCAACCGTTTGAATTGAAAGCGGAACATATTGAGGTGCTCTCACTATCGGAAGCAGATTATCCCCTTCAAAAGAAGCGCCATACGTTCGAGTATCTACGGACGATTGCGCACTTGCGCCCTAGAACGAATAGGTTTGCAGCTGTTTTTCGAGTGCGTTCTGTGGTTTCTTATGCTATTCATAAGTTCTTTCAGGAGAAAGGGTACGTCTATGTGCAGACTCCAATTATTACAGGGAGTGACGCTGAGGGCGCAGGGGAAATGTTTAGGGTGACGGCCCTAGATATCGCTAAACCTCCTCAAGATGAAGCAGGAAACATTGATTTTACCAAAGATTTCTTTGGTAGGGAAACAAGTCTGACGGTTAGCGGGCAGCTTAATGCTGAGTCTTACTGTATGGCCTTTCGCAACGTCTATACGTTCGGTCCCACGTTTCGAGCGGAGAATTCTAATACAACGAGACATGCTGCAGAGTTTTGGATGATCGAACCAGAAATCGCCTTTGCTGATCTTAAAGATGATATGAACTTGGCCGAAGAAATGATGAAATTTATTATTCAGTATGCCATGGACAATGCCCCGGAGGAAATGGCATTTTTTAACAACTTTGTTGATAAGACCTTGTTTGATCGGCTGGAAAATATCTTGGGCTCCGAATTCGGGCATATTACGTATACTGAAGCGGTAGAGTTGCTGGAGAAGGAAAATGGCAACTTCGAGTATCCTGTTCATTGGGGTACAGATCTACAAACCGAGCATGAGCGCTACTTGACAGAAAAAGTCTTTAAAAAGCCCGTCTTCGTTTCGAATTATCCAAAAGAAATTAAGGCGTTTTATATGCGGCTTAATGAGGACAATAAGACGGTGGCAGCCATGGATCTTCTGGTTCCCGGGATCGGAGAAATTATTGGGGGAAGCCAACGAGAAGAACGCCTTGAGGTATTAAAGAACCGAATGAAGGAATCCGGGCTGAAGGAAGAGGATTACGGGTGGTACCTTGACCTTCGAAAGTATGGCGGCGTGAAACATGCCGGGTACGGACTTGGTTTTGAACGTGTTATTATGTACTTAACAGGAATGTCAAATATCCGTGATGTGATTTCATTTCCCAGAACGGCCAACACCTGTGAGTTTTAAGGACTATGAGTGGAAAATCAAAATAGAGCGGCCTAGGCCGCTCTATTTCTTGTAAATACAGCCATAATATATTTATATACCGCCATACGTCGAGTAACAGAGGACCGTACAGGTATGTTATAATATGGACAAGAAGTGGGGTGGAGTAGTTAATGTATCGGTTGGACGATTTGAATCCAGTGCAACGAGAAGCTGCTGAGCATAAGGAAGGGCCGCTTCTAATTCTTGCGGGTGCTGGGTCAGGGAAGACCCGTGTGCTCACTTATAGAATTGCTCACTTAATTGCTCAGGGAATAGAACCCAGTGCGATTTTAGCTATCACGTTTACAAATAAAGCGGCAAAAGAGATGCGTGAGCGCGTGGCCACACTGGTAGGCAGTGAGGGTTATGGGTTATGGGTAACCACGTTTCACTCAGCTTGTGTTCGTATTCTAAGACGTGAAATTGATAATATGCCGGGGTATAACCGGAATTTCGTTATTTACGATACGGGTGACCAGCAGTCTTTACTAAAAGCCTGCTTGAAGGAATATAATCTTGATGATAAGAAATTTCCCGTGCGCAGTGTTGCGGCGGTCATCAGTGATGCTAAAAACAGATTGTTAGATCCGGAGGAATTTTCACATAAAGCTGCGGATTATTTTCAGCAAAAAGTTGTTGATATCTACAAATCGTATCAGAAAAGACTAAAAAACAATAACGCCCTAGACTTTGACGATATTATTATGCTTACAGTGAAGCTATTTCAGCAAAGTACGGAAGTATTTCGGTATTATCAAGATAAATTCCGTTACATAATGGTGGATGAGTATCAAGATACGAATCATGCCCAATATATGTTAATCAAACTTTTAGCGCGTGAATATCGGAATCTTTGCGTGGTAGGGGATGATGATCAATGCATACTTCAAGGAATGCAGGTAAGTACTCCTAATGGCACTATGTCCATTGAGGATGTAGAAGTGAATCAGACGCTTGTCTGTGCTTCAGGTCAGGGAGAAACGATTCGCGGTACAGTGGATCATGTATCAAAGAAGCATTACCATGGGCCTGTTATCAAAATTACGACTCAAACAGGTAAAGTGATCAAAGCCACACCCAATCATATTGGCTTTGCTAGAGTCAACTCTAATCCAGGTGTTTATTACGTTTACTTAATGTACAAACGTGGAATGGGATATCGAATTGGTCAGACTCAAGGTGTAAGGAGCAGAAAAGGCGAAATAATCAACGGATTGTTCGTTCGTCTCAAAGGTGAACATGCGGATAAAATGTGGATTCTTAAGGTGTGCAAGGACAAAGCAGAGGCGGCTTATTATGAACAACTGCTCTCTGTCAATTATGGAATCCCGACGATGGTGTTTCACTGTGCTGGGCGAAAGCTTGTAATGGGACAGGAATACATTGATAAGCTCTTTAAAGAGGTTAATACAGCTCAAGCAGCGGAAAGAATAATGAATGATCTCATGCTTTTCGAAGAATACCCACACCATTTCAGTAGCGCGGTGATTAGAGGGCAAACCGTGAGACGGATTGTTAATGTAAACTTTTTCTCGGGTAGGAGGTCAGGTGCGTCCAATTATTGCAGCCACAGAATTGCATTGATCACCTCAGGAGATGAAATTAAACGACAAGCTGTAGAATACGGTTTTCCGGTTCGTAATGGACAGAGAAATACGTGGAGAACGGAAACGGAAAGACTAGTATATGATGACGCAGAAGAGTTCGCAATAAAGCTCTCTCAAATAGAAGAGGGGTTGGAGATTCACAAAAAGGCAAAATTAACGGCAGGAGAAAGTTTTCGTTTTATGCCCTTTGCCCACTTAAGACCTACGATGAGTGTCCCTGTTTTTGAAGATGGTAAGATTGTCGAAGACATTATTGAAGAAGTTGAAGTAGAAGAGTATGAAGGCTTTGTCTATGATCTTTCAATTCCAAATCTACGTCAGTTTATATGTGGAGGCGTAGTGGTTCACAATTCCGTCTATGGATGGAGGGGCGCGGATATTCAAAACATTCTTGACTTTGAGCGGGACTATCCAGAAACGAAGGTCATTAAACTCGAACAAAATTACCGTTCAACGCAAACGATTCTCGAAGCTGCTAATGCTGTAGTCAAAAATAACGAAACGCGTAAAGAGAAGTCGCTTTGGACCGAAAATGCCGAAGGTCAGTCTTTAGTGTGCTATGTGGGGAATGATGAGCGAGATGAGGCTGGCTATGTTGTAGAGCGCATGCAACGATTACATGAGCTTGAAGGAAGGCCTTATAATGATTTCGCTGTTCTTTACCGTACGAATGCTCAGTCACGGGCTCTTGAGGAGCGTTTAATGAAAGCTGCGACGCCCTATCGCGTTTTCTCGGGGCTGAAATTTTACCAGCGCATGGAGATCAAAGATATTTTAGCGTATCTAAGGGTCTTGTATAACCCTGCTGACCAAGTAAATTTTACCCGGGTACTTGGCGTGCCTAAACGTGGACTTGGGAATAGCGCACTGGAAAAAATCTTGGAATATGCTGATGAACAGGGCATGCCAGTGCTGGACGCTATTATGGAAGCTGAGTATATTCCGGAGCTGCCAACACGAGCCAAGAAACCTTTGATCGGTTTTGCCCACTTAATGCAGGACTTAGTGGCGTATTCTAAAGAAGCGACGGTCACAGATTTGGTGGAAGCAATCTTAAACAAGACAGGGTACAAAGCAATTCTTCAGGCAGAAGATACACCGGAAGCTGAGACCCGTCTGGAAAATTTGGGTGAGTTTCTGTCGGTAACGGCTGAGTATGATGCTAAAGCGGCTCAGACCACACTAAACGCGTTGAATGATGGGGGAGACGAAGAGGTCACCCATGGCTTAGGTGGTTTCTTAGAACAGGTTTCTTTGGTGGCAGATATTGATAACCTGGACGAGGCAGAGGAAGCTGTGGCTCTCATGACCATGCATAGTGCCAAGGGGTTGGAGTTTCCGGTGGTGTTTGTGGTGGGCATGGAGGACGGAATTTTCCCCAGCAGTCGCTCACTTATGGATCCAGTCGTTTTAGAGGAAGAAAGGCGATTATGCTATGTAGCAATCACACGGGCAAGGGAGAAACTTTATCTATGTAATGCTGAGATGCGCATGCTTTATGGCAAGACGCAATACAATCAGCCCTCCCGTTTCCTGGCCGAGATTCCATCAACATTAATGACAGATATTGATCCTCTAGACCCCCCAAAACGTCGTCCCAGTCCTAAGTCTAAATCAACTTGGAAGCGTGAGGGGACGGTGGATCGAACGATCCCATTAGGTTCAGGTGCATGGGAAAAGAGTTTTGGTAGTACTCTTGTTAGTAAAGGAGGTGAGGCGCATCATATAGGGGACAAAGTGGAGCACGGTACGTTTGGACGAGGAATCATCGTCTCAATCAAGGGTGAAGGCGACCAAGCAGAGCTGACCCTAGTTTTCGACGGTGGAATCAAAAAACTTATAGCTGAGTATGCTAAATTAACGAAGCTGTAACATTTCTAGCCAGAGCACATTTTAAAATTTCGAAAAAAGAAAGGTTTAGGTGTAATTAGATGTCAGATAAAATTTATATTGTTGGTCATAAAAGCCCGGATACAGATTCCGTGTGTTCAGCGATCGCTTTAGCTAATTTAAAAAAACTAACGGGGACTGAAAATGTCGTTCCTTGTTCAGCAGGAAAACTAAATAAGGAAACAGAGTTTGTACTTAATTATTTCGGAGTTGCGGTTCCTGAAGTATTGGAGTCCGTAGAACCTAAACAAAAATTGATTCTCGTTGACCACAATGAATATGGACAAGCAGTTGCAGGCGCAGAGCAAGCTCAGCTTGTGCAAATTGTTGACCATCATAAAGTGGGTGGATTTCAAACTTCAGAACCTATTAATGTTCGTATTGAGTCTGTTGGCTCCACATGTACTATTGTGGCACAATGTTATAAAGAACTAGGCATCACTCCAGACAAAGGGATCGCAGGGATTTTACTCTCGGCACTTCTTTCCGATACCGTAATTTTTAAGTCGCCTACTTGTACGCCTCTTGACAAGGAAGTTGCTGCTTATCTTGCGCCTATTGCTGGCGTTGAACCTATGGTATACGGTATTGAAATGTTTAAAGCATCTTCCAACATCGCAGATCGTACACCTAAGGGTATGATTGAAGAAGACCTTAAGGCCTTTACTATGGGTACTCATAAGATCGGAATTGGACAAGTTAGTCTAATGGGTATGGATGGTTTTGAAGACGTTCGGGCAAACTTAACAGCAGCGATTGAAGCACATCGTGTGGCAGAGGGAATGGAATACCTTTGCCTAATGATTACAGACATCCTGACAGACGGCACAGAGCTGATCGTTAAAGGCGAAAATCCAGAAGAAGTGGCTAAGGCCTTCGGAAAAACACTCGTAGCCGGTAGCGTTGCTCTCCCGGGCGTTCTATCTCGTAAAAAACAAATTGTACCTCAAATGACGACTTTCTTCCAAGGTTAAGCTTATTATCTCGTTCAATAGACGGAGATCGGAGGAATTCCAGTGCAGGATGATGTTCATCGTGTAGCAATGCTACGTACGGAGCTAGAAGACGCTAACAAGCAGTATTATGGGCTTGACCAGCCCCGTATAACAGACTCGGAATACGATGCACTCATAAGAGAATTGCTGGATTTGGAAGCGAACCATCCAAACTGGGTTACTCCAGATTCTCCGACTCAACGTGTCGGGGGAGAGGTGGCCAAAGAGTACACTAAAGTGCGACATTTGGACCCTCTCCTCAGTCTAGACAATGCGTTTGAGCCCGGCGATTTACGGGAATTTGATCGGCGCGTACGCCGGGTGGAAGCTTCAGTGGACTATGTTGTTGAACTTAAAATAGATGGCTTGACAGTCGCCTTAACCTATGAAAATGGGTTTATGGTGCGTGGGGCCACCCGTGGGGATGGGTCGGTGGGAGAGGATATAACCGCCAATGTCAAAACGGTGGGATCCATTCCTCTGCGCTTGAACGAATTGATACCAAAGTTAAGTGTGCGTGGAGAAGGCTATATGCCTAAAGGACCCTTTGCTCGTTTGAATCAAGAAAGGGAAGAAGAGGGGCAACCAGCGTTTGCCAATCCTCGAAATGCAGCGGCCGGCTCATTGCGCCAACTGAACTCTAAAATCACAGCCCAGCGCAAGCTGGACTACTTTGCGTACCAAGTATTGGCAGCGAAAGAACTGGGATTACATAAACAAACAGAAGTCCTTACATATTTACAGCAGCAAGGTTTTGTGGTTAATCCTGAGTATAAGGTATTTAGCGATATTGAAGACATCATTGACTATTGTGAAGGTATGGCATCTGAGCGTCATCGCTTCCCCTATGATATCGATGGTCTGGTGATTAAAGTAAATGAGTTCGCTCTTCAACAGGAACTTGGCTTCACCGCCAAGAGCCCCCGTTGGGCGATTTCGTATAAATTCCCGGCTGAGCAAGTTGAAACTGTGGTCAAGGACATTATTATCCGGGTTGGTCGTACAGGAGTGCTGACCCCGACCGCAGTGTTAAAGGCTGTTTCTATCGCAGGATCCACTGTGAGCCGAGCAACACTACATAATTTGGATAACATCCGTGACAAGAATATCTTGATTGGAGATCATGTGCTCTTACAAAAAGCTGGAGACGTCATTCCAGAAGTTGTTCGGGTGTTGCCTGAACAACGCACAGGTCAGGAACGACTTTTCGAGATGCCCGACCTCTGTCCGGAATGCTATAGCCTAGTTACGCAAGATGAAGGCGAAGTCGCGTATCGCTGTCATAGTATCACCTGCCCTGCAAGACAACGTGAGGGGATTATTCACTTTGTCTCACGAGACGCTATGGCAATCGATGGGCTAGGTCCAGCGGTTGTTCAACAACTCTTAGATGCTGGGCTGATTGAAGATGCTGCTGATCTTTATTCTTTGACATTCGATAATTTAACTCCTGTGGAACGAATGGGAAAGAAATCGGCTGAGAATTTGCTTAAAGCCATCCAGGAGAGCAAGGCGCGAGGGCTGGCTCCGTTGATCTTTGCTTTGGGGATTCGTCATACTGGAGAAAAATCGGGGAAAACTTTGGCACAGGCCTTTGGTGCTATGGATAGATTGCTAAGTGCGACGGTAGAAGAATTGCAAGCTATTCCGGACGTTGGACCGACCATGGCGGAAAGTCTGTTTCAGTTTTTCGCACTGCAAAGTACTGAGGGCTTCCTGGCTAAATTGCGTGAAGCGGGTGTATCGATGACAGCGGAAATGTCGTCTAAGCCGCAACTATTTGCTGGCAAAAGCATCGTCGTCACAGGCTCTTTAGAACGCATGGAACGGCGAGAGATTGAGACACTTATCGAAGAGCATGGCGGAAAAGCCGCAAGCAGTGTCAGTAAGAAAACGGCATTCGTCGTTGCAGGGGAAAAGGCAGGCTCGAAGCTTGTAAAAGCGCAAGGACTAGGGATCCCAGTTCTAACGGAAGAGGAATTTGAAAAGTTGCTTAAAGACTAGTTGTACCCCTTACCCTTGCAAATATATTTTTAATGACTGAAGTCGGTTTTTCCATCATAAAAAAACCGACTTTTGACTTACCCGAATGCTGCTAATTGACCAAAGAAATGGGAAAAATAGATGGAAAAAGACTGAAAGTCTGATGAAGTTCAGTCAAATTAGGAGGAAAACATTACATGTTAAACATTGGCTGTCATTTATCAACGTCCAAGGGTTTTAAACACATGGGCATGGAGGCTGTTTCCATTGGGGCTAATACGTTTCAGTTTTTCACCCGTAACCCCCGCGGCGGCAAAGCAAAAACAATTGATCCTAAAGACGTGGTTGACCTTTTAGAGATTGTCAATAAAAATCAGTTCGCACCCCTTTTGGCACACGCATCATACACTCTAAACGCCTGCTCCGCGGATGCGCATCTGCGCAAATTTGCAACAGAAACAATGGCGGACGATTTGGTGCGTATGGAATATCTTCCGGGCAATCTCTACAATTTCCATCCAGGAAGTCATGTTGGACAAGGCTCTGAGGCTGGTATTGAGATGATCGCTGAAATGCTCAATAAGATTTTAAAACCAGAACAAACGACGACCGTCTTGCTGGAAACGATGGCGGGCAAAGGGAGCGAGGTCGGTCGGACCTTTGAAGAACTGAGGTCTATCCTAGATAAGGTAGAGCTTACTGATAAAATGGGTATTTGTCTCGACACCTGTCACGTATTTGATGGGGGATATGACCTTGTAAACGATCTTGACGGCGTACTTGAGCAGTTTGATCAACTCATTGGGCTCCACCGCCTTAAGGCCATTCATCTCAACGATAGCTTGAACGTTCAAGGCTCTCATAAAGACCGTCATGCTGGCATCGGTAAAGGAAACATTGGGTTGGAAGCGATTGTACGGATCATCAACCACCCATCGCTGCGCAATCTGCCGTTCTTACTGGAAACACCCAATGAATTACCGGGTTATGCCGAAGAAATAAAACTGTTGCGCCAGGCCCGTCAGGACAATTAAGTCAGCTCTACCAGTGTGTGATGGGGTTTTCTATTTACCAGGAATAGGGGGGACAAATTTTATGCAAGAAGATTGGGTCACCATCGGACAAGTAATGTTGCAATTGGTCAATGAATATTTTCCAGTAAAAGAACTGAAAAACTATATGTCAGAATTCATTACATTCAAAATGGAAGGTCACTTTCCTTTTGGTCAGCTTGTTATTTTGCATTACCAGATGTATGATGGCCAGTCAAAAGATATCTTTCAAGCAGCCGCCGGAGTTGAGCTTATGATTCTTTCTCTAGATATATTTGATGACTTGCAGGATCAAGATAATTTCACAGTACCTTGGCAAAAAAATGATCACGCCGTAGCTATGAACATAGCTACGGGCCTTCTAGTTCTTAGTACAAAAGCATTAGATCACACTTCCTTTGAACGAGATAGAAAGATAATGGCAAACGACTACCTAGATACGCAGGTGCTAAAAGCGATTAATGGTCAACACACTGATCTCATGGATTTGATTGAATCTGAAGAGGATTATATCCAAATGGTTAGGGGAAAGTCAGGTTCTCTTATGGCTTCTGCGTGTTTGGTAGGAACAACTTTAGCTAGCGAAAAACATCATGATAGTGTCAATAAATATGCAGAGCATATAGGTATAATTGCCCAAATTAAAAATGACATTAATGATATCAGCCGTTGGGATGAAAAAAATGATCTGATCAATAAGAAAAAAACTCTTCTTACCTTATATTTACTTAAAAATCAACAACCGCAATATCAGTTTACTAGGGACTATTTTAGCGGTAAGCTAATGAAAGGAGAATTAATAAAAGACAAAGTAAAAATACAAGAGTTAATCGAGAAATCTGGTGCCCTTGAATATGCTCGTGTTATAATGAGGCTAAATCAGTTACAGGCGATCGAACTGATAGATAGTATGGGTATTGTGCAAGAATGGAAGGAAAAGTTGGTGCAATATATCTAAACTTTCTGTTTCCGCAATATATTTAAATATTTCATACATTGGGCTAGCCGTGGAAGAAAATGAAGTAGGTAAATGGCAGATATCTAATGTGGATCATCTAGGATGCCCTCTATGACAACTATTTTGACACAGAGGGTGAATTACTTAAATATTAAATATTTCACTAAAGTACCTTCAATTTTTTCATTTGTTACATTAGACGCATATAAATTTACACTAAATAGTAAAATAAATGTAGCTAACATAAATATTGAGAATAGTTTTTTCATTTTCTTTCTCCTCCTTATAATTTGAATCACTATATAATAATATTTCCTACAATATTTAACTCACCCCTCTAATGAGACAAATTACATATTCTCCCTACAAATTACTTTACTATGATCTAAACACTTTTGCACCGAAAATCGTACTGCAAGATACCGCAATTTTTTGCGGTATCTTGCAGTCGTGTTTTTGCTATTAATCGTATGTTGTCAAAGTGTATGTTTGTTGCATAATGAAATAGGACAAAGTTGCAAAAGGAATTCCCCACTTTTGCAATAGTAAATTCCTCACTTTTGCAAAAGGCCATGCAGGCATCGCCCCAAAATAATACCCTTGTAGTTGATCGGAAAATCAAATGCAAGGAGGAATTGGAGGATGCTAGCAATGACCCAATTACATGATATCAGAAGACTATTCTTTGAGGAAGGTAGAAATGTTAGCGAGATTGCTAAAACGACTGGTTGTGATCGCAAAACTGTGAGACTTTATTTAAACAAAGTAGACTGGAACATTGAAGCACCCGTGATTGATCATGAGTCAAACTATCCGAAGCTTGATCAATACAAACTAGATATTGATGGTTGGTTGACCGAAGACAAGAAAGCAAAACGTAAGCAGCGACACACTGCCCAGCGAGTGTTTGACCGGTTGCAAGATAAGTATAAGGACGGATTCAAGTGTTCTTATAGAACCGTGGCTGGGTATGTAGCAAAAAAAAAGAGGTATTCGGTAAGGCCCCGGGTTTTCTTCCCTTGGAGCACATTCCAGGAGAGGCACAGGTCGATTTCGGTGACGCTGAGTTTTACGAAAACGGAACACTTCATGGCGGACTGTCGGGGAGGCATTCATATACTATCTGATTAGAGACAGGATATATGATGACCTTGACTGATGGGAAAAAGATATCATATTTGCGATTACCCCGTAAAATCTTTAATCGTAAGGTAGGTATTATATATAAATTCTTGTAGATAGGGGGCTGTAGATTCTTTGAGATAAATTATAGAAAGCTCTCTGCGTACATTCATCGGAGGGTCTATAAGAACCTTGCATAACTGGCCACTGGACAAGGCCGTTTCTAAAGATAACTCAGGCAGAAAGCAGATGCCTTTTCCATTAATAGTAATTGATTGAGCAGCCTCAATACTGTCAATATTAAAAACAATATTGGGGGTAAGGCGCATCCTGTGAAAATGGTCTTCAATTGTAGACCAATACCGAGAAGTGGGGTTAAAACAGATTAATGGTTCAATTGAAATCTCTCTTAAACTGATGGGTGCGTTTCTTTTGGCAAAATAATGGGAGGGATTAACAAAGAGGGATATCGGGTCTTGATAAATAGGTTCACAGATAATATCAGGATGCTCTATTTTCTCAGTAATAGCAAACTGACATTCGTTATTCAGTAATTTATCTAGAATTGTTGTCGTTTTTGCTGTAATAACCTTTATTGATAAATGCTTATTTTTTTGTTGGAATTGATAAAGTGCTTTCGGAAGAATAGAGGTGGATGCGGAGATTATGGATCCAATGGTGATATTTTCCTCTGTCTGGAGAAAGCAGTTTTGAACCTGGTTGTAAACATCGAAAAATTGGAAGGCGTAAGGTAAAAAGATTTTACCTGTCTCTGTCAGCATAACACCTTTTTTACTGCGTATAAGAAGGGAGGTTCCAAGGTCTTTTTCCAATGATTTAATTCTTGATGTCAAAGAAGGTTGAGCAATAAATAATGCTTCAGCCGCTTTATGGAAATTATTGAAACGGTATACATATATAAATGAAATAACATTTTCAATATTCATCAAATAATCCTCCAAAAAATAATTCCCCAAAAAATTGATAGAAATTAAAATTGTATAATTGAATATAAATAGAAATGTTCTATCATAACAAATATTATTGTGTTGCGATTGGCGCAAATTATCAAACGTAAATCGCCTGTATAATTATTATACCCTAATACTTAGGGGTAATATAGGTGAATTACCGAAATTAGAAAAGAGTTGTAAACCTTTCATAATTGAACATATTCTGTAAATATATTATAGCACAGTAGATTTGATGCGTATCTTATTAAATTATCTTTCTTTGGAGTAATCCCAATTAACCGGCAATGTAGGAGGTCTTAGCCAGTACGAACCACGAAAACCATAAGGATCAACGCTGCCTCATGCAAAAGCAATTGCATATTTCACCTTTTATAACCACTCCGTTAAAAAAATAATTCTGATCCTAAAAACAAACTATACAAGTTAAAAAGAGCGCAAAGATTAAATACCTAACGATGATATACACTTTGTTGGTTAGTTTTGGTATCTGATTTTTGTTTGCGTTATTATAAAGTTCAATTAAAAAGGACATTTTAAAAAACTATATTAATAGGTAATGTCTATTTGACAATACTTTTACACAAAATTAAACTTAAAATTATATCTAGAGTGAATATTTTGACTAAATAATGTTTAGGGAAGCTTTAATTTAGGT
>DASRMA010000019.1:0-7691 GCA_035648155.1 Desulfosporosinus sp. | reverse complement strand
ACGTTAAGAGACAATACCCTACTTTTAGCTGTCCATTATGCAGGGTTGAGTGTGGTTCTTGTAATCTAATGGGTCAGTTTCTTGCGAAGTAAAGCATAGTACATAACCAATGCTAACAGAGCAAAACCAGCAGAGCAGCCGTACATGAGTTCGAAGCCCATCTTTTGAGTTATGAAGCCAAGAGCTACAGCCCCCACTCCAATGCCTAGATCCATTGCTACAGCAAATGTTGCATTAGCTGCCCCTCTGCGTTCAGGTGGGGATAAAGAAATAACTAGGGCGTTCAGTATAGGCTGGACGGTTCCAAACCCAAGGCCGTAAAGAACGGCAACGAGCAGAAATGTGGGTAAAGAAGATGCATTAGAAAGAAAAAGCAAAGCAAGCGCGATCAAAAATATTCCGGGAACCAGAAATTTTCTTACACCATACCGGTCAGCCAGTTTTCCAATGATCGGACGACTAAGCAATAATACTAGAGCATAGACCGTAAAGAACAGTCCTATGTTTTCAACGCCCTTGTGGTCAGCGTAGGAAGGAAGAAAGGTTACTACTCCACCATACGTTAAGGTGATGAAGAACAAAACCAGAGAGGGAGCTATCGCAGTCTTTTCCAAGAATACACCCTTAACAGGCTTAATTTCTTTCTGTTCTCGATTTATCAGCAGCATTTCATAATTAATAAAAAACGAGCCAGCTAATCCCAGGGAAGCAATAAGTGCTGCGCTAGTAAACAAGACAGAGTAACTGCTGTACTTGACTAAGTATAGACCTAATGCTGGACCAAGAGACATGGCGAGCGTGGCAGCTAATCCATAATAGCCCATTCCTTCTGCCCGCCTAACAGCAGGTATCACGTCTGAAGCCATCGTTGCAGTTGCGGTAGTGGATGCCCCCCACCCGATTCCATGGACTACTCTTAACGCTAGCAAAGTAAGGATGGAGAAGGCTAGGTTATAGGCAAGCGCTGAAACAAGGATAATGCCAGCGCCGATGATGAGAATCACTTTTCTTCCCCTTCTGTCAAGCATGTTTCCAAACCAAGGGCGTACTAATACCGCGGAGAGCGTAAAAACGCCGACAATAGTCCCGGCCACAGTCTCGTTGCCTCCTATGGTTTGGGCATATAGAGGAAGTGTCGGCAACAGCATGTACATTGATAAAAACATTAAAAATGAGACAATCAAAATTAAAAAGAAGGTCTTGTTCCATATCCCACCTTCGGGTATCGGGTTAGCTTTGAGCATCTGTATCCCTCCTTGTTGTTAAAACTTATCTTTTTCTGGCCAATTTCCTACTGCATTGGCGGCCATTTTTTGCAATAACTTGAGTGCCATTTTGGTTTCCCATTCAGATAGACCTAATGTAATGATTTCAGCCCATTCTAAAAGTAATTGCATAGCTTTAGGAACTAATTCATCCCTTAATGCCCAGCCACGAATAGTCAAAAATATTTGATAAGCTCTTTTATAAGGGCTAAAATGAGATAGTTATAAGCCCTCAATCCTTGTACTTGTACAGCAAGGACTTGAGAGCTACCTGCCTCTAAGGTATTGTCTTTAGCAATTTAGGAGACAGCACCCTAGATGGTACTTTATCAAATTAAAGCTTAAATAGGATTTAATTTACAGCTCGTAGTTGCCAGCTGCTTCCGGCTGGTAAATTATTTTTTTAACTTTTAGTTTAACGATTCCTACTGGAACCTTCCAGTCAATTACATCACCTTCTCTGAATCCTAGCAAAGCTGTTCCAATAGGTGCTAGTATAGAAATCTTGTTTTCGGACAAATCAGCATCTGCAGGATAGACTAAGGTATATGTTGTTTCTTCCCCTAAGTCTACGTCTTTTAAGAGAACTTTAGAGTTCATGGTTATGGAGTCAGGTGGTATATCTTCTGAGTATACAATATTTGCACGGTTTAGTTCTTGCTCAAGATCTTTTAAATAATCTTTATTTGTCCCCGTGCCGAATTCCTTTTCTTTTGCAATCAGCTTAAGTATACGATCTCGATCCTTAACAGTAATATTAATCGCCCTAATCATTTTTCTATCCTTTCATTTTGTACAAATAAAGAGCGACTATCGCATCTTTAGATAGCCACTTTCATCTATACTTTTTTAGTTCATGATGTAGTTTTCCAAAGAAACTCCTATTATTTACTATATATTATTTTACCATATAAGCAATATCAATACAATTCGGTCCGGATCACGCGCCAAAGGAAAAGGAACCCCTCTCAGTGATTGGGATTTTGCAGTCAAATATAATAAAGATACGACATGGGTACGCCAAGCAAGTTCGGTTATTGTCTGGCAGGGTGAAAGTCCTTGCAGGCTAGGCGAAGTGTACACAGAGCACCATGCAGGCCACAGGGAGCCGTATCTCCCGAAGTATATTCAGCCTCGTTAGTATTTGGTCTGGAAACAGACAAAGAGCAGATGACAACGTGTTCTATGTCACGGAAGTCCAAGCAAAGAAACCGTCTATTGGCTAGGTTTCGGAAGGTCTGCCGGGGTCTAAGAATGTGGCATGTATGGAAAGCTGATCCGGGAACTTGGGGATTCGGATTCATTCATAGTACTCCGAGGACGGGAAAGCCGGCCACATGGGGAAGGGATGGACAAAAGTATGCAGCCTGTAAAGGAAACCAGCGCCGAATATGTTGGATCGGTAGTACGCTAGCAAACCTCCCTGCGGGGAATAGCAAAGAAGGCATCAGAAAACAAAAATCACCGGTTTGGGAACTTATATCGACTGCTCAACGTCGAATCACTACGTGAAGCGTTCTACGACCTAAAGAAGAAAGCTGCAGCGGGAGTCGACAAGATAACAGCTGAGGAATACGCCAAAGAATTGGTAACCAACCTTAGCAAACTAGAAGAGCAGTTGAAAAGTAAACAATATCAGGCGAAGCTCGTACGCAGGGTGTACATCGACAAAGGCAAAGGAAAGAAAAGACAGCTGGCATACCAGCTGTCTCCGACAAGATCATCCAACGCGCAGCGGCAAAGATCCTTGAGGCTATCTATGAGATAGAATTCAGTGATCACAGCTATGGATATCGTCCTCATACAGGAGCACAAAAAGCAGTAAAAGACTTAACCCATGAACTAAACTTTGGGAAATATGGCTACATTGTGGAAGCAGACATTCGAAGTTTCTTCGATGCTATTGACCATGACTGGCTCATCCGAATGCTTGAATTGTGCATTGCAGATAAAGCATCCCTGAGACTGATCAAGAAATGGTTAAAAGCAGGGGTGTTGGACACGGATGGAATGGTTAAACACCCAGTAACTGGCGAAGCAGTGCAATTTTATCAAATAGTAGGAGAGCGCTTAGAAAAATTTGGACTGGAACTGGCGCCAGAGAAAACCAACATCATAAGCTTTTCACGATTTCGCAAAGAGGAAAAGACGAAGCTTGAGTTCTTGGGGTTTGAATTTCGCTGGGGAGTTTCCTTAAAAGGAAATAACATCATCAAACGACGCACAGCATCAAGCAAGTTAAGAAAGTCCCTGGCCGTATTTACACAATGGTGTAGAGAGGTGCGAATGAAGCGTTTGAGAACGTGGTTTATAGAATTTAATTAACCAATATCTTATATTGCCGAACATCACCAATGCGCAAAACGCCATCATTTGTGATACAATTTCCATTATTATAATAGTATAGTTAACTCTGAAAATTTATATTTCTTTGAATACTTAATGGATCTTTATTAATTGACTGTTCAAATAAAGCACTAAGTAATAGATCTGCTATTTTTCTACACGAATTCATTAAATTTCATTTCCTTCCCATTCTTGTGGATTTACAAAATTTCGACACAAGATGGGAATTTCCTGCAATCACACTCTGCGTAAAGAAGGGCAAAGAAAAAAGACTATCGCTAGTCCCTGCTTTGCCCTATTTGGTTTGGTTAAGGAGTTACAACGATTGGGATACCATTGTCATCGAGTCCAAGAGCAAATAGATCAGCGTGGACTGCTAGTTGGCATTTAACTGGGACTTGTTACGCAGTATCCGCCTTATACGCAACAAGGTCCGTTCGTTATTCGCACCTTCGCTAAACTTCCATTTAAAGAATGGCTTAACCTGTTTACATCAAAATAGAAGGCACTATGCTACGGAGCCCGGTATTCGCAGCATTCATATAATGGAATTAATGAATGCAAAAAAATTATGAACAACAATGTTAAGAAGTGTTCCATAATGGTAAAAAATTGAGATTGGTCCTTTATGCTAGTGGCTCTCAAGCGGCTATAAGCAACAAGGGGCAATAAATTCAAACAAAAATAGTATGCCAATAGCTTTTAAAGCCTTATTCAGCAAGGTTTTGAGGGTTTAGGTGCGAAAATAGTGGGGGTATTGTCTTTTATTGATTTTAAGAGGCAATACCCTATTTGTGAATATTAGCTTTTGGGTTGCCTACCGATATTGATGCCATATTATCGCTTGTAATCACTGCCGGTATTGGAGTTGTGGTTGCAGGGTTGACTGTAGTAAGGTTTAGAAGTTGAAGCAACAAATAGTAAAGAAGACATAGCTTTCTAAGAATTATAGATTAAGTCTTAGAGGATATACGTACAAAATAAAGTATGGGTATTGTCTTTTAGTAATTTCGAGAGACAGTACCCTATTTAAAGCTGCTCCATTTTAAGAATCTAAGAGTGAACCCTAGGTATATCGAATGATTACCTAGGGTTTAGTATTTTGCCTATTGACACATTAAGAGTATATGGACATAATTGAATATAGATGTACTTCATTGAATATAGATTTGGAGGAAACTTGTATGTCCGAAGGAAAATCTACTCGTCGCTCTTACACTAGCCCACTGCGTAGCAACCAAAAGGATAATACGCGGGATCGCATCTTAGATACAGTGGCAGATATTATCAGTGAAGGTCGCATCCTTGACTTTAGTGTGAAGGATGTAGCTGTCCGCGCTGGCATCTCTTACGGTACAGTCTACCGTCACTTTCCGACGCGGGAGTCGTTTCTGGAGGCTCTTTATGAAGCAGCCTCAGAAATCATGGCTCAGAGTTCTCCAGTTACGCCGCAATCGTTGGACGACATACCTGCCATGGCAACAAAGACCGTAGAGATGTTCGAGGAAAGGGCAACTCTTGTTACGGCTTTCACGATTGCTTTGTTGGCTAACAATGTTCAGCCAAACAGCAGGTACCAACGAGATCAAAAAATGCAAGAAATGGTTATGGAAAGTGCCCCTCACTTGTCTTCGGGAGCCGCTAGGCAGGTTACCGCTATAATTTCACATCTCAACAGTTCTTTAACGTGGGTAACTCTTAAACAGAGGTATGGGTTTAATTCTGAGGAAACGGTTGCAGCACTGAACTGGGCGCTACAAACTCTGATTCAAGATATAATACGTCACGAGTAGGATTAAGTCTAGGAGAATATTTGTGGGATAAGCATGCTTGATGAATGAGATTAAAGTCGAACTTATAAAGGAGGGTTTGGGGTGAAACACTTAGTTTGTTTATTTAAGGACTTGAGGACTGAACATAAGCATTTAGCAGGAGGGAAAGGAGGAACACTTGCGCACCTTTATAAAAAGGGCTATCCAGTACCCAATGGCTTTATAATAATGCCATTGGCCTTCGAAAAAGGCAAGTTAATACAGGAAGCTTGGGCCCAAGTCCAGGCGTACCTTAAGCAACTACGTCAGGAGGGCGTTGAAAGCTCCTTCGCTGTCCGTTCATCTGCACTATCTGAGGACTCCTCCATGGCTTCCTTTGCCGGCCAGTTTGACACTGTGCTGGATGTTAGCACCGACAATGAAATCATGAAGGCGATCCGAACCGTGAGCAAGTCACGGCATAGTAGGAAAGTACAGGCTTACAGCGAGATAAAAGGTATAAACGAGTCTCACGAAATGGCTGTGGTTATTCAGCAAATGGTGAAAGCAGATATTTCGGGTGTTTTGTTTACAGCAGACCGGGTTACTGGTAACCGCAATGAAATGGTAGGCAACTATATCTTCGGGTTGGGCGGGAAATTGGTGTCTGGTCAGGTTACAGCTTATACATTTAAGCTGGGGAGAAGAACAGGGATTTGGCGAAGGGTTCGCTATGATGGACCTCTGGAACTGAAAAGGTTCTCCCCCAACCTCTATAAACTGGGAGACTGCCTGGAGAAGGAAATGGGTTGTCCCCAGGATATCGAATGGTCGATCGCAGGAGGCACGTTATATTTGCTGCAGTCCCGCCCAGTGACGACTCTGATCGGACATAATCCTACCACCGGTGAGTGTAACGATAGTATGACTGGTAATTACTTATGGTCGAACGTTAATTTCGGGGAAGCAATCCCCCAGGTGATGACGCCTCTCACTTGGACTGTCCAACAGCAAATATTTGAATCATGGAAGTTGTTACCCGGCTATCAATCATCCGGCAATATTGGTGGCCGTATCTATCTTAACTTAAGTATCTACGCTTCGGTTTTAAGTGCACTGGGTAAAAACAAACAAGCTATAATGCGGTTTCTGGAAGGCTTGTTATACACACGGATTCCGGAGAGTCTGGAGATTCCTATAATACCTCTGTCCAAACGGTCGATAGTATCCTTTCTATTTAATTTTGGCGGAATATTAATCAAACAGATTAGGACGGTTCGAGAATTGCCTAGGTTCCTGAGTGCGAATCCTGCTTGGTGTGAGAGAATGCAAAAACAGATCTATGAAACTAATAAGAAGGCTGAACTGAGTTTCTTGTGGCACAATGAGATTTCACCTCACCTGAAGAACACTGTTTGGAGCGTAATGAGTAGCGTAACTCAGTTCTCAGACTATACGATTAAGTTGCGACGTGAGCTAATTGAACTGCTCGGACCGGAGGATGCTGATACGTTCATATCGGGCCTGAGCAGCAGTTTGAACGTCACAGACAGCTCAAATTCAGGACTATTAGCAAGTCTTGGACCGGTTCTTGGAATAGCAAAATTGGCTCGTCGAGAAATCGATCGTACTGAATATATAGCTCAATATGGCCACCGCGGACCTAATGAGTTTGAGCTGTCTGCTCCGCGTCCATCTGAAGACCCGGGTTGGCTCGATCAGCAGTTGGTACAGTTTGAGAAATCACCCATAGATGTAGAAGCTTTACTTATAAAACGGCGCACTGAGTTCGCTACTGCCTGGAATCGCTTTGAAACAAGCCATCCACGGAAGGTTAAATCTATGAAACGTCGTATAAATAAAGTAGCTCCAAAGGCTCGCATGCGCGAAGCAGTTCGTTCTGAATACGTGCGTGATCGTTGGGTTGCACGCAATTTTGCTCTTCGCGCTGGGCAATTGACAGGTCTAGGAGACAACATTTTTTTTCTGACAATCGAAGAGGTATTGAATGCCCTGTCTGGAGATGAAGCAGTAGTGAAATTTATCCCTGCACGGAAAGACATCCACGGAAGGTATTCGTCTTTACCTGCCTACCCGTCGATTATATGTGGCCGTTTTGATCCGTTCTTGTGGGCGCTAGATCCCAAGCGGCGCAATGACATCTACGATGCTTTTGACTCCACCTCCCGTTCCACGTATGATTCCAGTGAGTCGAAGGGTAATGTTATAACCGGTACCGCAGGGTCTGCGGGTCGAATCGAGGGAGTGGTTCGTCACTTGCACAGTCCAGAGGAAGGAGATCAATTTCAAAAAGGGGAGATCCTGGTTA
>DASRMA010000018.1:0-19577 GCA_035648155.1 Desulfosporosinus sp. | reverse complement strand
TTCTCTCCTTTCACGGCTTTCAGAATTTTCACACCTTAATGTATATGCAAAAACCTTGCCAATATAGAAATATCTCAATAGTTTGAATAGATACCCTATAAGCAAGGTTTTAGCTTCATTTGGCTTATAGACAAGTCGATTCCAACTTGTCTATAAGTCAAATTCAACACTAACAAGTTTATGAGGAACCGGCAATCAACCGGTTCCTTACCCTTTACAATTGGAGTGAAGGGATTAAAACTTTGATTTTCTAGGTCTTCTTCTAGCTTCTTTTTCCTTCGCCTTGATTTCTGTCGTTTCCGCTTCTGCTTCTAAGACAATGTCTTTTAACTGGCGTTGGATATCTTCTGAAAGTGGATTCTGGTTTTCATAATTTTCTAGTATGTCAATAGATTTAGCATAGGAAGTTTCGACAATATCCTTACTGCCAGCCGTTTCCCAATTCTCTCTATTTTGACGATTTAGTAATTCTGTTTTGGAAAGCTCTTTGTAATTCTCGTAAGTGTGATCTGAGCTAATGAATTCGCCGCCGATGCCTACCGAACGGACAACTTCCAATGCCATTTTCTCATCACTTATCGGAATACCTTTAATGGTATGCAGGATCATACGAGCCATTTCATTCTGCATAACCATCTGCGCATAGTCCCAAGTCAGGCCACCTTCGAGCATCCCCAAACCATATATCATGTTAGCGCCTGCTAACGCTGGTAATAAGGCGGTCAGGGTAAACTCATGTGCCGCTTGGGCATCAGGTACTTTACTATCTGTCTATCCACCGGCTACCCAAACAGGTATATTATAGAATTGAGCAAGTTTAGCACAAGCTGAACTGAAGAGAGCAAGTTCAGGAGTTCCTACACAAGCAACGGTCGTTCTCAAGTCCATCATGGTGGTGGACGTTCCGTAGACCATCGGATACCCTCTCTTTTCAAGCTGCCCCAAAACAAACATACTCAGAATTTCAGCATTATGAGTAACTAATGTACTAGCGAGGTGAACACAGGTCGTGCCTCCGGCAAGTCCCATCGAGTTAATCTTGGCCGGAACACCCAAGCGGATAGCTTGTAGCAAGGTATCAGTTGCGCCCTTAGCATGAACGAGAGGAGCGACTGGGTCTGTACTTTGTGAGAAAAGAGGTCTCTCTCGAAATTTATCTTCGCCGCCGGAAACAACATAACCCATTTTTGCAACAGCACGCATGTTTTCAGGACGGTTCATGCCAATATAAGCATGCTTTGTAGAATATTTATAAAAAGATTCGGCAATATGAACTTGAGCAACGTCCGGATCAACTTCGGAGGGCCCCAAAGCTCTTTCGTAGACTACAATTTGATCCATTGCTTCACAGAAACGAGTTACATCATCCACGTCTTTTTTTAGTGGTTTTCGAAGTTTACGTGTATAAGGATCAATCAGGCGAATGGCTTCCCCGAAGTTAACAAACCCGGTACGATTGCCTTCATTAAGCCAGTCATTCTCGCGCTTTCTCCCACACGCTCTAAACGTCTTGGGGATCGAGCGAATTGCGTCTTCTACAAGGAACGCGGGTATCTTCACAATATTGGTTTCCCGGTTGACAGTACATCCAGCACTATAGAATATTTCTCGTGCTTCTTCACTTTCCACTTTCACCCCAATGTCCCATAGAACGTCCAGCGTTGCTAAATGAACATCATACAGTTCATCACTAGTAAACATATTCAGTCCGATGCCATCCATACGGGTGGAACCAGCGTGTATCCCTCTGACGGTCAAATAAATCACCTCCATATATTTTTACCAGCACTCAAATCGATTAAAAAACCTAAGCTGGATTACTAAAATATCACCTCCTTAAACGGTCCATGAATATATTACTTTGACGCTAGAAGTTGCTTACATAGCTCTACCGCCGAGCCAGCGTCTGGAGCATAACCGTCTGCTCCAATAGAGTCAGCGTACTCTCTAGAAACCGGTGCTCCTCCGATAATCACCTTCACTTTGTCTCTTAGATCCTCTTCTTCTAACAACTCAATGATGTCTTGCATAGCTGGCATGGTTGTGGTTAACAGAGCTGACAAGGCGAGAATATCGGGTTCATGCTCAATAATAGCATCAATAAAGTCTTCTGCAGAGACATCTACTCCCATATTTATCACTTCAAGTCCGCCACTCTCGATGAGCATGCCCACGAGATTTTTACCAATGTCGTGAAGGTCCCCCTTTACAGTTCCTAGTAGAATTTTACCTTTACTTTTTTGGTCTGCCTCAGAAATTAACGGTCTAACTATTTCCAGACCACCACTCATACTCTTGGCAGCCATGAGCACTTCTGGCACATACATTTCCCCAGCCTTGAAGCGAACTCCCACAACATTCATTCCTTCAATTAAGCCCTCGTTCACAATTTCCAATGGGTTATTTCCTGCTGCGATAAGACTCGTAACCAGATTCTTAACTTGATCCCTCTGGCCCTCAATAACACTTTGTGCAAGTTCCGCATAAGTTGCCATTACAAATTTCCTCCTCTTTATAAAGTATTAAAAATTTATTTACCATTTACCTAGCCTTCTTTATAACTTGGATGAAGGTTTTTATAATAAAGCTTGCCATTCCATAGAATGAATAAAACAAGCATTACTTCAGAGTGATCTTATAAACGAGACCCGTAGCCATGATTAACATAAGTTGCTGAATATTTTTTTAATTTCCATTCTGGTATTTTGCAAGTGCTACAAGCATGAAAAAAAAGCTTATTTCTAAGGCAACGTGCTGCACGACTATGTTTGGAATTGTATACTTCGAACTTTTCATTGCAATGAGTAATGATCTCGGCAGTATTCCCTCTGATAGTCATGCTTTTAATGCCGTGTAGAATCCCACTTCTAGAGGGCCATAACTTTAGTTTATCAACAAATTTGAAGAAATCTACATTTTTACGGAAGTAACGCTTTTTCTTAGAAGGATCTACTGTCATCTATCTCAACTCCAATCTATTTCCCAATTCTGCGATTCGAGTGTAAATTCTTTGAAAATTAACAGAAAGGCATAGGTGCTTATATGACATCAAAAATCATTGTGGCCACACCGATTTGTAACGGATCATGAAGCAGTCGTTTTGAAAGTTGCCCTACACCTGCCGCCTCCACCCCTAAAGGAATACCTGGAGCCGCTATTATTGTATAGTCTGATAAGTGCTGTAGCTTAATTAAGTCAGTACCTGGGCAGGCATCCATCAAAATACAATGGCTGCCTAATGCCGCGTCTAAATCTGTTTCTATCTCTGCTGCGTAACCTTGTTTTATTAATACCTCAGATAATTTTTGGCTAGCTGGCAAATCTATGTCATATATTGAAACCTCTGCTCCAAAACGTTTTAGAGCTAAAGCTGCGCCTGTACCTACAGGTCCTGCCCCGATCACCAATACTTTCTTGCCCTCTACTCCATCGCACATATGCACCAAGCCAGCTACATACCCCTTACCTGTGGCCTCTCCATTGTCAGAGACCTTGCCTGTTCTCACGTTAACAGCCACAAAACGATCGTCATCTGCCATGAACAAAATATCCGATCCATTCTGGATGGCTTCAGCCACCCCACCTGCATCCTGGCTTTTGGTAATAACGGCATTAAAGCCGAGATAGCCTATGATGCTGGCCACAGACTCCACAAAGCCTTCTATTACACCTTGTCCACAGGTCATCGGAATCACGGCAACCTTTAGTCTACGCACATTATCCTCACTGACACCCTTCCCTACTGCATAAGTGGCAATCTCTCGTAAGGAACAACCCGTCATTCTAACTAATTCCGCGTTATACTCCTCTAATGTAGTGGCAATTTTAATAACATCATCTTGTTTAAGTCGAGTCAAAATGATCAGCTCCCTGAAGCTATTTTAATGAATCCGTCGCTTTCTTCAATCGCCGGATAGCGATCATAGTAGTGCCTTATCCCAAATTCCTTTCGGATCTCTTGCAGAACTTGACATCGTTTATCCCACGCTGCCTTGCAGTCTTCGCCTGTAATAATGAGAGTCGCTACCCAGTCAGTTCTACCTGGAGAATAACTTGAAAGTGCTTCATCTGCTCCAAAGAAGTCCGGATAAAGGTGGAGAGGGCCGACATCAGCCATAATATGTTCACCGGAAACTTCTAAGTAATCGTCACTAACATGGATGTGTTCATAAATCACGCCCCGCTTTTCCAACACCGTAAAAGGTTGCCACGGTTTACCTTGTCTAAAGGCTTCTCCGAGAATTTCTAGCATATTAATCCCAGTCGCGTGATATACCGCGATCGGTGTTTGACTAGGAAGTCTAGCATCAATTTCTAAGACCTTTAGCTGTCCCTCATGAAGTATTGTTTCAATGTCCATAATACCATTGAGATTCAGGCTACGAGCTAAGCTCAGCCCAATTTGTTCGAATTGTTCATTGAGCTCGTCTGACAAACTTGCCGAACCCACTACGCGTTTACAATCATAGTTTTCATCCATATGAAGTTTTGTGATTTGCAACACCTTGTATACTCCTGAGAAACCGATTACCTCTAACGAGTAGGAGGGTCCACCTAAGTGCTCCTCGATAATCCAGTCACATAAATCCTTTTCAGCTGATAGCCGCTCTAACTCCAGAGCACTCTTTAGTTTAATTACCCCTTTGCTTCCACTGCCATAGGATGGTTTTACAATAATAGGAAAACCACATTCTGGCCATGGGATTGGCGCAGGGACTCCAGTTACGGCAAACAGAGCGTTGGAACTAATCTTCGATGAGGAAATCCTGTAAGCATCCATATCAAATACTAAAGGGACACCAACATAATTTGCTGTTCGAACGAGGCAGTCTAAGGCCTCCTGATTTTCCAGAGCTGGAATTACAAGATCAATTCCTCTTAATAGGGGAAGCCACTCTACAACTTTTGTGACATCGAGTGAGTAAAACTGATCGCAAAGCACTACTGCCGGCACCTCAGAGTTCTTGTCTATCAGCACAACTTCCCAGCCAGCTTTCTTGGCGAGATAAACAGCTTCCAACCCTTGAAGTTTTCCACCTACAACTGCTACTCTCATGCTGCACTCCTTCCTGGGGTTCTAGAATGTTATTGACGCTGTAACATCCACTCCGCATATTCCTCACGGCTCGCCGGAACCAGTCCACATTGCTTCATTACAGGGACAATCTTGGTTATCGTCCTGTTTCCGTCTTCGATATCCAACGAATGATTGGATACTCCGGCCAAGCCAGACTGTGGCGGGATGATCGAAGTTACGACGTTCGCTCCAGCGTTAAGGCGCTCTGCTAAACCGTTTAAACCAGCTACATCCAATGAGGCTGGTATTAAGCGATCTGGAAAAACTAAACGCATCACTGCGATAATCAGTAGCTCTCTTGAGCGGGGTACGGCCGGAAAGTTCTGCATGGGCGTATCCTTCTGAGGAACAAAGCTCATCACCCGAAGTTGGTCTGCGCCTAGATTCTTCATTTCCTCAAGAGAATTAACCAAGTCTTCGTCTGTATCTCCTACTCCAGTGAGCAGTCCTTCTTCTATGAGAAATCCCATCGTTCGTGCTAATTTTTTTCGTTCCATCCGTATATCATAGCTCTGACCTAGTCTGAGCTTACGGTATAAATCCTGGTTATGAGTTTCCTGATAAGTGGCATACCAGTCGACTCCAGACTCTTTGAGTTTCCTAAGAATATCCTCTGAAACAACACCCGCAGAAATCATAATCGGTATATTAGTACTTTTTTTGATATGTTCCACGGTTCTTAACAAATGTTCAAATCCTGTTTCGCAGTTGTCAAAATAATACGGATCTTCTCCCATTGTCAGATCTAGCAAGTGTACTCCTGATTCCACGAGACTCATAGCGGTCTCCATGATTTCCAAATCATTTTTACGATAACGCTCCAAGGAAATATTCGACTTACGATATAAGCAAAAAGCACATTCATTCCGGCAATAGGTTGAGAAGTAAACAAAACCATAGACGAATACTCTGTCTTGAAAATAGCGAGTTCTAAGTAGTCTAGCTGTTTCAAACACCTTAGAAAGGTCTTCTTCGCCCGATAATCCCAATAAAAACAAGAGTTCTTCTCTCTTTAAAGGGACCTCTTTATTTGCCTTTTCCAATATCCCATTCAATTCTGGCGAAGCCGGATTCGTTGCCATTAAGTCACCTTCTTTATTAGTCAGGCTATCCATTAGCCTTGGTACTTACTAATCAATTGCAAATTCTATGCCAAAATTCAAAAATTTCATTTTTACTTAGATATTCTCCTGAAAGCCGCTAGCCTAAAGGATATTCTCCATCATGTTTCTTTCTATCACCTAGAATAAACTGTCGTTTTATACGCGAATTTAGAGGAAAATGATGCTACTCAAGTTGATTCATGTCCATCAAGTCATATCTAACTCAAGTCACGTGAACTCGTTCAACTAAAGATTAATTCAGAGGTAACAAATAGGTTAAGTAAAAGGGTAAAAAAAGAAGCCCGGTGTCAAGATCACCGAGCCATTAGATTGAGCTAAAAAATATTCCTATTGATTAGCTTTAATTGAGCGATCTAAACTTCCATTGTGTATTAAGGCATAAGCACGATCATATCTATCTAGTCCGTACTGCCAATAATCTTCTTTTGATTTGCCCATGGCAATCTGAAGGATTGACCAATAAGCCCATAAAGCATCACATAGCAACTTATTTATTATGAGCGATCCAAGTTGTTTATCGGTCAGATCTTCACCAAAATATTGTTGTAGAAAGTAGCGCTCTTGTTCGTCAGTAAGCTCTGCTTCGATGGCTAAAGCAGCTAGATCAAACATGGGATCGTCCATCCCAGCATACTCCCAATCAATGAGGTAAAAATTCTTCTTATCATCCAACCAATTTACGGGAAGTGGATCATTATGACAAGGCTTGTTTGGAGGTGGGTTATTTTTAAACAAGACTCTAATCTCTTCTATTTTTATGCACATTAAGTCTGCGCCTTCGTAAAATTCAAATTTTTTCTCAGTAAGTAATTTTATATAGCCCTCTATTTCTTGTAAGGGATTGAAGTCAGAGATAAATTCTTTATCACCGTCATGATAGGTTCTAAATACATGGGCTGCCATGCTGAGATATTTATCTTCCTTAAAATCTTCAATGTGTAACGTTTTACTGTCGTCGATATATTTGCAGACTTGATTCCCTGTAGTTTCGTCATAATAAATAATAGGTGCACTGATACCTATATCAGCCATGACTTGTGCATTATGTTTCTCAGCTGGGCGATTTATATACTCCATGGTTCCCACACCAGCAAGTCTTAGAGCATAGGTCACTTCGTCAATTGTAACTTTATAGTTATTGTTTGTTATTCCTCCCGGCAAAATCTCAATCACAGTAATTCTCGAGTTTGAAAAGTACGGAATCTCGCTGATCATTTTGTACACTAGCCCAATGGTTTCCAGCGAGATAGCGGGTTCGATCATAATTTGTTCATGCATAAATAATAAATCCTCCAATTCAAATAAATTTGGTCTGAAGCTATCAGTTCCTTAGATATTCAAACGTACTCCATCAAGATAAGTAAGGCTTCTACCCATACTCTGAACATTTTGAGCTTCTTCCTTAATCATCAGCATACGTTCTAGGCCAAATCCAATCCCCACCCAAGGATCAGTAATTCCCCACTGATCATCTAGAGCATGGGGTCCCATGGCACTCGAACCTAACTCAATGCCTTTTACGACATCCAAGGTATCTCCATAAACGACGGATGTTGTCAATTCCAACTGATAATCAGTAATACCAACAGTGTCCATGACCAAGGCTGCGAGTTCCTCTAATCGTTGTTGCCTCTGATCTTCAGGTAAGCCCAATTCTGTCAAATTCAACATAGTAAACTCATTCAAATGTAGAGCACCCTTAGATTCTTTCCGGTAACACGTTCCTATCTCAAAGATGCGTATCGGTTTTTCCCATAAACGCAATAAATCTTTCCATAATGTATATAGATTTGGCGCCAGCATCGGACGTAAACAACGCTTGGGATCAAGCCAGAACACTTGAGAAAAAAGTGGGTGATCGTCCGAAACCGACATTTTGGCCAATGATACTTTTGATATAATCGTTGGCGTGACCACCTGAACGAATCCCTTCTGGGTCAGAGTTTCCACGAGTTTTTGTTCGAGCACACACAATGATGGTCGTTTTTTGATCTGCCGCAGTTCCTCTAACTTTCCCTTTCCCCTAACCACTAAGAGGTGTTCCTGTTCCTGAAAGGCATGGTCACGGTCTTGATGAGACTCAAAACACATCGTTTGCTGTACTTCACTGGCGTTAAGTTCTTGTAATCTTTGTTTTTGGATTAGCGTCCATGCAATATTCAACACAGCTTACCTCCTGAATTTGTTGGCGAGGAGTACGGGAGTTTCACCCGCCTACATGAATTTAGAGTCCACGCGATCAATCCGATCTACCCCCCGTGTGCTTGATGCATACCAAGATATAATGCAAGTTCAATGCCAACAATTGATAAATCACTTTACTAACATTTCTCTTGACATTAAGCTTTACTTAAATTCCACACTAGAATAACTTCCCGATAGCATCCCAGCTAATAATTTCAAGAATATTATGTTCATATTTCTTGAATATCATCATATTTCTTCAAGATTAAAACTAACATTCTTCGAACAGGCTCAAGTCACAGAAGACTCTGTTCAGTCAATATTAACTTATTAACAGGCTTGATCTCTTTGCTATTTTCGCGTTACAAGATCAGCGCAGACAAACCTAGTAACGGTAGCCCCAACTAGCTGAGTTACCATGCCACTCTATCTATGATAGGCAAGTTATATCAATCAAAAACTTTGAAGTAGGTGATACTCATAAGCCTCTTCTAAATCACCTACTGTCAATTCAGTTCCACGAACTATTGTTAAGGCATTATGAAAGAAAATAACAAGTCAAAGATGCCAAGGATATTTTGCGTCAGACAAGGAGGTATGTCTCCAAAGGCCCGATGACAGAGGCCAGAGATCGGAAAGGTAATACAACGATCTGACACTTCCGGCTTCTGACGTCTGGCTTCTGAGTTTGGTGAACATGCCGACGCGGTATGACGCGAAATAGACCGGCATACTGACTGCTTATTTTCTTGAATGTGCCTAACTATTTATTATAGTCCCGCCGTTCAAGTGAAGGATCTGCCCGGACATATAGGAGGAATCGTCGGAAGCCAAAAACACATAAGCTGGTGCTAACTCCTTGGGTTGACCTGCCCGCTTCATAGGGGTCGTACTGCCAAAGGTTGCGACATGATCCGCTTGAAATGAGGCTGGGATTAAAGGAGTCCAGATAGGACCTGGAGCGACTCCGTTAACGCGAATCCCCAGTTTACAAAGAGATTCAGATAGTGAACGTGTGAAGGAAACGACAGCCCCTTTAGTTGCTGAATAATCAATCAATTGATCGTGCCCCTCATACGCTGTAATCGATGCCGTATTGATGATAACGCTCCCCGATTTAAGATGGGGTAACGCGGCTTTTGTTAAGAAAAAGTAACTGAATATGTTGGTACGAAAAGTTCTTTCAAGCTGTGCAGTAGTCACATCAAGCAAACTATTTTGAGGATGTTGTTCTGCTGCATTATTGACGAGAATATCTAGCCTTCCAAACACCTCAATGGTCTTATTGATGATTTCCTGACAGATGACCTCGTCACCTATGTCTCCAGCTACAACTATGCATCGACGTCCCAATTCTTCTATACGTGATTTCGTTTCAAACGCATCGTCTTGCTCATTCAAATGAGCGATCACAACATCAGCACCTTCTTTAGCATATGCAATAGCCACTGCACGACCTATGCCACTATCTCCTCCAGTGATGACAGCAACTTTTTCTTTTAACTTTTCGCAACCCAAATACGCTTCATCTTCGGAAACAGGTTTTGGATCCATTAGCGCTTCAAGACCTGGTTGTTGCTCTTGGTGTTGGCCGGGAAAAGTAGCTTTAGAAACTTTGGCCTGGGTCATTAGCCTCACATCCTTCTGTGTATTTACTCTAAATTTATCTTTTCAAATGTCCTTACAGATAAAATGACCATTTCATCTATTTTTACTCATTATCTTTTGAATCATCGTTCTTCACATATTCACTGAATAGTGATATCATATTAGTATCAAAGTAAGATTGAATACGTCCAATCTCAGACTCTATTATAAGTATTAATCCAATCGTTAGACTCCCACTTCTATAAGTGGGAGTGGTACCCCGTTACCCTGCTTCGGTGGGGGTAGAATCCCCCACCGAAGTCTCGATGTTCAACTTTAGTTGAACGAGTTCACTTAAAGGAGGCTTTAAAATGATTGAAAAGAAAGCGTGGGCCGTTAACGGTTATCTTGCCCTGATCCTAGTGCTCGCCCTCTTGATCGGCGGTGTTTCATTACTCATTCAGCAATTAGTAGTGGGAATCCCACTACTAATTGTTGCTATTATTCTAGCAACAGGCATTTTAGTGGTTCAGCCAAACAAGTCGTATGCTCTTGTTTTTTTCGGGAGTTATCTTGGTACGATCCGCCAACCGGGGCTATGGTTAAGTGTCCCCTTTGCGGTACGTAAAGGAGTTTCGTTACGGGTTCGAAATTTCAACACAAAAACCCTCAAAGTCAATGACATTGAAGGTAATCCGGTTGAGATAGCTGCCGTTGTCGTCTTTCGCGTGGTTGATACAGCTAAGGCAATTTTCGATGTCGAGAAATATGAGGAATTTGTAGAAATTCAAAGTGAAACTGCTTTACGACACGTTGCCACTCGCTACGCTTACGATAATTTTGACGGAAAAGGTCTTTCCCTTCGAAGTAATCCTGAAGAAGTATCCTCAGAACTAATGAAAGAACTACAACAACGTCTCATCCTCGCAGGTGTCAAGGTTGCAGAGGCCCGTCTTACTCATTTGGCCTATGCTACAGAAATTGCAGGCGCAATGCTTCAGCGGCAACAGGCTTCCGCCATCCTCTCTGCTCGCCAAATAATCGTAGAGGGTGCTGTGGGCATGGTTGAAATGGCTATTGAGCGGCTTGAAAAAGACGGAGTCCTTCATCTTGATGCAGAACGCAAAGCCGCCATGGTTAATAATCTCTTAGTGGCCATCGTTTCTGAACGTGCTGTCCAACCTGTCATTAATACCGGAACGGTATATTAAAGCTGTACAATGGATGTGGATAAATATGGCAAAAAATCATTACCCTCTCCGGCTTGATCCTAAACTTTACGTTTTGCTAGAACGTTGGGCTGCCGATGAATTCCGCAGTGTTAATGCACACATGGAGTTTTTGTTGCGGGAGGCAGTCCAACAGGCTGGAAGACTAAACGGCCACGAACAAGGCAGTTCAGCGGATTCAGAAGAGGCTACCGATTAAGCAATGATAAACTCTTTATAGATCAACCTAAAAAGCCCGTGAACTCACATTTTATAGAGTTCACGGGCTTTAATTTATTATTAGGGACGTTAACTTTATCTAGTTAATCTTATGTTTTTTTGCAAATGCTAAAATCCCACCCAAAGCAATGGAAAGAAAAGCTGCAGCCAAAACACGATATTCCACGGGTAGTAAGAATACCACTGTATGTGCAGGAATCCAGAAAAAAGGGATCGTTTTAAGGACTACGAAACGAACATACCCGTCCCAGTCAATGTGGTTTACAACCTCTGAAAGTTTAACTTTTAAAATACGATTGAGTTTCCCTTCTCCAAGATCAATATAGGTATCAGTAATCCGATGAAACGCCATGAAGGTTGGGGCAAAGAATAAATTCATAAGAGCACTCGTAAAGAAGGCAAATCCTAGGTTTCCTCCTATAGATGGCAAAAGCCCCTTCTTTATGCTTCCAGCCACCCCTCCGGCGTATATATCAAATACAAGAACAATGGCCATCCCCAAAATACCCCAGATTGCCCCCTTATATAAAAGCCCTTTCAGCCTCTTCCAGTCTCCTTGGACCAATCGCAAGGCCAATAATTCTCCCATTGTTGCAAGAAAAGCGAATTTAACAAATCCCATCAGAAAAGGATGCGTCGCAGTTGCGGCCATAAATACAGAATGTGTGGACGGGAGAATCAAGAACAGGAATACTGTGATAATGCCTAAAAGCCAAATGATATCGTATTTTTTCATAAGAACCTCCCTCAATCACAAATTCTTGGCGTACTCTTTACCTGCATTAAATGCTTTCATATTTAGATCAGCAAGTGCTGGTTTCTTACCAGCTAACTCCATAAGTACGTTTGCCAGAATATCATCGGGTACAGAAGGTGTTAATGCCTGCATAACTCCCAGCATGACAATATTAGCCACTTTCTCCTCGCCCATCTCATGGGCTATTGCATTGACTGGGACACGCACAATACGGATATCTTCTCTTCCTAATAATTCTGGTACTAAGGAGGAATTGACATAGAGCGTCCCTCCTGGAAACACGCTATCTATAAACTTAAGATATGAAGCTTCATTCATCACGATTGCAATATCTGGTTTTCCAACTGTTGGAGAACCAATTCTTTTATTTGAAATAATAACAGAGCAATTTGCCGTCCCTCCCCGCATTTCTGGTCCATAGGCAGGGATCCAGGTGACTTGTTGCTTTGCAAGCATCCCGGCTTGAGCAAGTACTTTTCCGATAAACAACACACCTTGGCCGCCAAATCCAGCGAATTTATATTTTGTTATCGTGGAGCTCATCCTTTGCTCCCCCCTTCGATTGCAGGGATTTTCAGTTCTCCAAGTGCAAAGCACGGTTTCATCTTAGTTTGCAGCCATTCTAAGGCTTCAACCGGATTAACCCCCCAGTTTGTAGGGCAAGTAGAGAGAATACTAACAAAGGAGTACCCCAAGCCATCTATTTGAACTTGAAATGCTTTTCTAAGAGCTTTCTTGGCTTCTTTTATTCCCTGGGGGCTATCGACAGATACTGACGCCACATAGACTGCTCCTTCTACTTGGGTCAGAATTTTAGGGAGATCAAGCGGGAAACCCATAGTCTCAGCATCCCGACCATAGGGTGAGGTCGAAGTTCTTTGCCCTACAAGAGAGGTTGGAGCCATCTGCCCACCTGTCATACCGTAAATCGCATTATTAACAAAAATAGAAGTAATTCTTTCGCCGCGAGCAGCGGCAGATATAGTTTCTGCAAGCCCAATCGAGGCTCCATCTCCATCTCCTTGATAAGTAAACACGAAACGGTCAGGCCGTGCTCGTTTCGCGCCCGTTGCGACCGCCACAGCTCGGCCGTGTGCCGCACCGATCATATCACACGCGAAGTAGTTTTCACAGAAACCTGAACACCCAACTGGGGCCACTCCAATTGTTTTTTCAATCAAGCTCATTTCTTCCAAAAGCTCACCAATTAAGCGGTGTATTATTCCGTGAGTACAGCCTGGACAATAATGAAAATGGCGATCAGTTAGCCCTGTTGTTTTGGTCAAAATTGGTTTCATTTCTGCACCCCCTCTAACAACTGCGCTTTGAACGCAGCAACCACATCTTCTGGTTCCGGCGTCATACCACCCATTCGACCATGAAAGCAAACTGGGACTTTGCCGTTAACTACCAGCTTTACATCCTCTACCATTTGTCCGGCACTCAGTTCAACACTCATCCAACCTTTAATTTGATTTAAGCGCGCTGTCAACCCTTTTTCAGGAAACGGCCAAAGAGTCACTGGGCGATAAAGCCCGACTTTAATTCCTTCTTCTCTGAGCATGTCAACAGCGGTTTCCGTAATCCTAGAACTGGTTCCAAAGGCCACGAAGGCATAGTCCGCATCCTCCATTTCATACTCCACAAAACGCTGTTCAGTTTCTTCGATCTTCGACATCTTGTCGCCCCAGCGAATATTTTCTGATTCTCCCAATTCTGGCGTGAGGTAATAGCTGATTACGTTATTTTTGGGACGTCCTTCTGCTCCGCTTGCCGCCCAAGTTTTCGGTTCTAGCTTGCGTCCTTCATACGGCGGAAACTCCACTGGTTCCATCATTTGCCCTAAGATCCCATCCACTGCGATAATTACCAAATTTCGATAGCAGTCAGCTAAATCAAAGGACTCCTTAGTTAAATCCACCATTTCCTGTACAGAGGATGGCGCGAGAACTATAGCATGGTAATCCCCATGTCCACCGCCTTTGGTTAATTGGAAATAGTCAGCTTGAGTAGGTCCTAACCCTCCCAGTCCTGGGCCACCACGCATAACATCGACGATCACGCAGGGGATCTCTGCTGCGAAAAGAAATGATAGTCCTTCTTGCATCAAACTAAATCCCGGGCTCGACGTTCCTGTCATGACTCTTTCGCCTACTGCCCCAGCTCCGTAGACCATATAAATAGCAGCAACTTCACTCTCGGCTTGAAGATAAGTTCCGCCTGCTGCTTTCATTTTCTTAGCCATATATTCCGGTATTTCAGTAGACGGAGTGATGGGGTACCCATAGAACAATCGACAACCGGCTTGAATCGCGGCTTCAGCGATTGCTTCATTTCCCTTCATTAATAATGCCATGTCTTATTCACACTCCCTTCTCTTCACGATATACTTCTAAAACTAAGTCTGGACAAATCAGAGCACAAAATGCACAAGCTATGCATTGAGTTTGATCCTTCATCTCAACCGTATAATATCCCTTGCTATTGGCAACCTCACCCAGACTTAGTATCTTTTTTGGGCAAATGTGTACACAGAGTCCGCAGCTCTTGCAACGTTCCCTGTTAATCTTAACGAGATTTTTCATCTCTTCTCCCCCTTCTCTATGTTCTATGGACGCCTGACGGGGCTCTTCCAGCCAAGGTTCAAATAACGTTCCACTGGGATCCACTCTGGTTCCCATAGAAGCCCTACTTTTTCTGCCCATTTAGGGTTTATTCCACTGGTTACACAGGGTATTTTGCTCTGCCTTACAAGAGATCGCATAAGTCCTACAGATTTTTGCCAATCCTCAAGTGTCGTCCATTCGATTAGATTTGAATTATTGATCCAACCTTGGACTTTCAGATGAGATTTCCGCTCCATATCCATTCTAAGACTCTCTATTTCTTCAATTGTACTACTAAACGGACGAAAAACGTTAACAACTTGAAGGACTCCTACATCTTCCTTTTGCAGCAGAGCATGGTACCTGCCTACGATCGTTGCGCCAGTTTCATTCCCACCAACATCGAGCACCACGTGCCTTGTCTGATCTCGAAGGGCGCCGTCAATTTGTGGCGGCAGGGATGGGTTCTCTGCGAAGGCCAGATCCCCCTCTGGACGAATCACTTCAATCCCTTGGTGCTCCAAGATCTTAGCTATATCCCGCGATCGGAAATAGGGATTAATAAGATCAAGATCCACCAGCGCCACTGGTTTTCCTTCCTTAGCCTGTTTCATAGCCAAGCTAATGGCTATTTGTGTTTTACCAGCCCCATACCCACCAACCAGAACAAGTACACGTCGATCGAGCAAATCTTTCACCGTCATATTCATGCCTCTCTACTCACAGCAGCCATTGCCAATGCCATAAACTTGTTCCTCGGTGTATCATTTCTTGAAGTCAAGACAATGGGAACCTGTGCGCCAAGCAAGATTCCCGCCATTGTCGCCCCTGCAAAGTGAACCATAGACTTTCCTAAAACGTTCCCAACTTCAATACTTGGAACCAAAAACAAATCAACTTCACCATTGATCTGACTGGAAATCCCCTTGTGCTTCAAGGCGGCAGCACTCACTGCTCCATCTAGGGCCAACGGACCTTCCACGATCGCACCCGAAAATTCTCCTGCTAGATTCATCTCCGCCAGGGCCTGGGCATCCATGGTCGCCGGCATTTTAAGATTCACAACTTCGTTCGCAGTTAACACAACCACATTGACGGAATCCATCCCAATACCCTGCAAATATTGCAAACTGTTCTCGAGAATTTCCTTCTTCTGCGCTAAATCCGGTGCAATATTCATCCCCCCGTCGGTCACGAACAGCATACGAGAAAATCCCGGAACTTCAAATGCTGCTAAGTGGCTCAGTAATCGTCCTGTTCGCAATCCCCGAACAGGACGCAATACTGCTCGTAGAAAGTCTGCACTGTTTATTAAACCTTTCATCAAGAATTGCGCTTGCCCATCAACTACTACGTCTACAGCCTTATTCGCAACTGCCTCAGGATTTGGTTCATGGATCAACTCCACTTCCTTTAAGCTGAATCCTATTTCTTTAGCTAACCGTTTGATTTCTAAAACATCGCCGACGAGGATTGGGCTAATCAGTCCTTCATATTGTGCTAGCTTGATGGCTCCCAATACTTCCTTATCTGCCGCTGCAGCCACCGCAACCTTTGCTCGGCCAAAGCTCTTTGCCCTGTCAAGCAAAGATTCAAATCCGCTAAATCGCATTCGTTATTCTCCATTCCACCATCCTTAGCCGCCCTCGTAAATTAACGCTTTCTCTTGTCCACAGAGGACTCTTAAGGCACCCAGTGCTAATGCTTCCATTTCTTCTTCTCCAGGGACCACCAGAACAGGTGAAATAAAAGAGACGCGTCGAATGATTTCTCGGGTTATAAAGTCAGAATGAGCGAGCCCTCCAGTTAGAACAATGCGATCTACATCTCCCGCTAGCACCGTTGCCATGGCACCGATTTCCTTTGCAACCTGATAGCAGAGACCTTCTAATACAAGCTTGGCCTGAAGATCCCCAGCATTCATCCTTTTTTCAGCCTCACAACCGTCTTTTGTCCCAAGATAAGCGTATAGACCACCTTCTTTATGAATTTTTGTGAGCATTTCTTTCTCAGAATATTTTCCAGAATAGCAAAGTTTAACGAGTTGATAAACAGGTAATGTGCCACATCGTTCTAAAGAATAAGGGCCCTCATTATTGGCGTTGTTTACATCAATCATTCTCCCTTTACGATGAGGCGCTACAGAAATCCCTCCACCCAAGTGAGCGACAATCAAGTTCAGCTCCTCATAGGCTCTCCCTATCTCACGAGCCACTTTTCGGGCGACTGCCTTCATGTTCAAAGCGTGAGATTGACTTAAACGAGTTAATTCTGGTAGACCTGAAAGTCGTGCTAAAGGCTCCATTTCGTCAACTGAGACAGGATCCACGATATAGACAGGGGCATTAATGCTTTGTCCCAAGTAATACGCAATTATCCCACCTAAATTGGAAGCATGTTCGCCACCAGGTGCATTATGCAAGGTACGGACAAGATCGTCATCAACCAAGTAAGTGCCCCCAACTAGAGGGTTGAGTAAGCCGCCCCGACCAACTATTCCATCAAAATACTCCAATTTCGTCCCTTTTCCTTCGAGCATTTTCAAGATTATGGCGATGCGATATTTATATTGATCTCCCACACGGGCAAAAGCGCTGATCTCACTGGACGGGTGTTCTACTCCTTGGTTCCAAAGGCAAGTTTCATTCTCATAGGCCGCGACTTTAGTTGAGGTCGATCCAGGATTAATGGCAAGTACCTTCAAACCGCGTCCCCCCTTATTAGAACTATGCTTGTAATCAATTTCGCTATATTAAAATCGATTATTTGATTATACCATAAAAGAAGTCGTTTCTCGATTAAGAGAACGCCTTCTTTTATGATCTCGTCAGAAAACATAGGTGAAATGACTTCATCAAAGCAAGACATGTCGACTGTCATGACTTCATTACGGCGCAACGACACGCCGAGCACCTAGATAACGTGCTGACCAATATGAGTTTGTCATATCGTCGTAAGATACCCCTCCATTAGACGAATTAATCATCGTGTTATTTCCAACATAGATTCCTACATGGGAAGCGCCTGAAGAGTATGTATGAAAAAACACTAAATCTCCTGAGCGTAATTCTGATCGCGAAATAGAAACTCCATTCTTAAACTGCTGCTCCGATGTACGATTTAACGATATGCCAGCATTCCGGTATACGTATTGGATATACCCTGAACAGTCAAATCCAGGCTTCGGGGTTGTGCCTCCCCAAACATAGGGTGTACCTAAAAACTGTGCCGCAAAGCTAGTAATTTGTTGGGCCCCACCGGAAACTTTGACAGTTCCTGCAACCCCTGCGCTAGCGCTTGTACCACGAGAAACTGTTGTACTAGAATTGTTACCCTTTGCTACGTGAGCAACTTCGATTGCTTCCTGTTGCATCAATTGTTGTATCCGGGTCACCTTTGCTTGAGCAGATAGAGAAGAATTCAGCATCGCTCTCTCATCTGTGCTTAATTGCGCAAGGACGGTTTCCTGCTTGTCCAGTGTCTGTTGCACGGCTTGCTTCGTTTGTGCTTTATCCTGTATAGAAACTTGAATTTCAGCTTGCTTTTGTATTATAAGTCCTTTTTGATTGTTCATGGTTTCGTTTAATGCTACAATATTCTTTTGAAGCTTACTATAGCTACCTACGATCATCTGAATATTGTCCGCTCGATCTATAAAGTCAGATAAGTTGCTGGCGTCAAACAGCACAGCTAAATAGCTTGTTACACCTTCTTCATAATTAGTCTTTACGAATTTCCCTAACGCTTGAATATACTCCTGGCGTTGTTCTTCAAGTTTTTCCTGCTCTTCTTCCAAACCCTTCAGGTTATGTTCTTCCTTTGCCATAGCTAGCTGTTCCCGTGCCATACTGTTATTTAACGCTAGGACGGATTGCTTTAAAGCCAACACCTGTGTCGTTACATTCGCCACATTACCTTGCTGTGCTTTCAATCCCCCATTCAGCCGATATGCATCTTGATTAGATTGATTCAGCTGTTCCTGTAAATTATCGGCTTGTACCGGGATGACTGAAGCAACAAGAACTATGCTCCCTATGATTGCAATTATAGCTGTCTTATGGAGAAAACGTAACTTCTTCATTAACAAACCCCTCAACTTACTCATATATTTAGTATATTACTTCGCCATAAATGTTGAAACTCCTTGTCTGACAATGCAAAAATATAAGTCTGCAAATAAAAATTCAATTAATTATTAAAGCAATGAAAATGCGGATGGAAAGTACGTCAAGGAATGCCTAAACTTGAATCTTTTATACGAACACGGGCATGCGTCCGGAGTCATTTTCACCTGTACGACGTTACATAGCCTATATCAGCGCACTGGGTACAACACAGCTTCATTTAGAAATCCATTTGTAATTTCTTGCTGGTCTTTAGCTTTCCCGGGCTTAGGTCACCTATTGTTATTTGACTGGCAAGCAGGAACGAGCCCTTAAAATTCCATTTGCAAATTCTGATGAAGAGGAATCCTAAACAAAAATTAACAGTTTCGATAAGGATATTATTAAGAAATACTAATATTGCATATTCTAACATAAAGAAAAGGCTATCTCAAAAGAGATAGTCCTTCTCGCTTGTTTACCTAGCTATGACCTACTTTCCCAGGGGCTTGCGCCCCAAGTATCATCGGCCCAGGAGGTCGATAATGGAATGAGATTATCGCCACACTGCGACTCATAACGCACACTCCTGCAGTGTGGATTTAACTTCCGTGTTCGAGATACGTAAACCGGATGAGGTTTACGCCACACTGCTACTCATAATGCAAACCCCTGCAGTGTGGGTGAACGG
>DASRMA010000017.1:0-35234 GCA_035648155.1 Desulfosporosinus sp. | reverse complement strand
GCGGAAATCGCTTTGGAAAGCACACTGGCCACGCTTAACGCGGCGGCGTTCTTGAGAACTAAACGAAGTTCCACGGCTGAAGTTCTCCCTTCTACCCACCAATGATTTCCTCATAGGCCTTCAGAGTCTTCCGGGCATTGTAGTCCCAAGTAAATTTGTGGGTTACTAGGCTTTTCCCCCGGCAACCCATTGCCCGGGCTTGCTCCGGGTTCTGGAAGAGTTCACGAATCGCCTCAGTGATGGCCTTAACATCCTTGGGCGCAACTGAGAGTCCAACCGCTTCGTTGTCTAGGATTTCCGAGATGCCCTCTCCTGTCGTGCCAATAATTGGCTTGCTGTGGGCCATGGCCTCCAAATACACCACTCCAAAGGCTTCCTTCCAACTCGGCAAGATGAAGAGTTCACACTGGGCCATCTCCCTCATAGCTGCAGGATGGGGTAAGCTGCCTGTAAATATGACATGCTCACCTAAGTCTAATTCCTCAGTGAGCGCCTCCAGCGTTTGCCGTTCCGAGCCATCCCCCACTATCCGGTATTCTAAGTTAGTAAATTCTTTGATAAGCTCGGGAAGTGCCTTTAAAACTAGGGCATGCCCTTTATCCGGGCGCAGGAAGCCGACGGTAAGAAGAATACGTCGCTCTGCCCTAGGTCCGGAATCTGAAGGAGTGTCCTCAGGTGCTGCTGCTTGGACCACGTCTGCCAAATCCACACCATTATGGATAACCCTGTATTTCTCAAGCCGATCCGCCCAGGCTTCCAGACCATATTGGGTTTTGAGCTTATCGCTGACCAAGATGACTGCTGACGCATCCCTAAGCGTCGACCTGACACTCTCGGCACAAGTTTTACTGCGGTTCAAGGTATACGCAAAATCTTGTCCATGAATTGTGACCACGACCGGGATCTTGAATTTCTTGCCAAATTTCAGGGCGGCAGCTCCGTCGGGATGAGCGACATGGGCATGGATAATATCTACCCCTTGTTTAATTTGTTCTTCAAAGACCCTTTGTACACCCCAAGCAAAGGTTTGTGGGTAGTATTCGAAAAAGAGAGATCGGGGAAATTCTAGAACCTGAGGGTGAAAAACGGGGAAGCCGTCCGGCTGCTCCTCGTAAGGCACTGAGGGGTAACCTCCCCATTTTCCTCGTCCCACCATAAATCCCGGAACCCAAGGCACAGGGGCGATGACCGTCACCTCAACTCCGAGCTTAGACAAAGCTACCGCCTGTTGGCAGACAAAGATTCCACCTAGAGGAGAAACTGCATTCGGATACATATGGGAAAGTATTAACACACGCATTTTACTGATCCCTCGCAGTAAGTATTCGCTCATATAGTCTTAAGAGTTTGCCTTGTTCTTTTTCCCAGGTGTATTCTCGTTGAAAGGCATCCCATCCATTTTGTCCCAAGGTTAAGCTTGCTTCCGGATTCTCTAATAAGGCACATATGCCCTCGGACAGGCTCTCCGGGTCACCAGGTTCGGTAAGTAATCCACACTGATTCTTGGCAATAATCTCTTCGATATAGCCAAAACGGGAGCCAACCACGGGAATACCTGCTGCCATGTATTCTAAAAGCTTCACGGGAATCGCCTTGCGATAATTCAGGGTTGGCAGCAAAGGAACAAGGGCAATGGAACTCTGGGCCAATATTCCTGGTACCTGCTCATAGGGGACCTTACCTCTTAAACGTATATTGCCCTGTTCTAGCCAGGGGGTAAGATCTGAAAATTCCGGACTCAAATCCGCTGTCACTACAGGACCAACCAGCTCACAAACGACTTCTGGATAGGTTTTCCTCACTAGGGTCATGGCCCGTAGGAGGACTTCGAAGCCCCGTTCCCGGTGAACACCACCTAGATATAGAAGGACCGGGGGCTTTAGGGTTTCCGGACGTGGAAATTCAAACTGACGCTTGAGCGGATAGTTATGTAAGATTTCGCCTTCCGAGTTCTCTTGGCGAAAGAGCTCCGCCATGTGTCCATTCACCGTAATGATACCAGCAAAGGAACGTGATGCCCACTTTTCTAGGCGGTCCACCGTCCGTGCCACAAACTTCCGGAAGGGCTTTGGCAGCCAATAGCGGGTCAGCAAACTGTCCCCATAATATTCATGAACATCATAAACGACGGACTTACGATGCCTACGGCTCAGCCATAAACCCACCAGCAGCAAATCTGGATCATGGAAATGATAGATGTCAGCATTTTCCTCAAGGGCGGCTCGGTAGAGGTCTTTGAGCCGCCAGATCCGATCAATTCGGGAGGAAAGCGGAGCGACCGCCCGAATCCGAATTCCTTCTTTTACTTCGGACGTTTCATGAGGGGCTACTATGACCACTTCATAGCCCGCGTCCTTTAAGCTTCGGGCCTCTTTATGGAAAATCCGCTCGTCAAAGGGAGAATGTGCCGTGGTTAAGATACAGACTTTCAATCGCTTTCCTCTTCTATTCTGTAAATTAGGCCCATGAAAATAGCAAATAGAGTCATTAACTGGAGATTGTAGAAGATCCCTGCGGTAATATTATACACGAGTACCGCGACCGTAGCTGCCACAAACGTTATGGCTAGCAGGGTCTTATTCTCTCGCAGTCCGGCTTGAGAGTTATAGGAATTAAACGAGCTTATCCTGCGCCATGCTGCTTTGACGGGTCGGAAGAAAAGCCAAAGATACATTGCTAACCCGATAAACCCGTAACGACGAGTTATCAGCAGATATTCATCATCTACGAGGGTCGTCATATTGTTTTTGGCCGTACCCCAGCCTAGGACAGGCGATTGTTGAATAAACTTGATCGCAGGACCTGCCCGCAGGAAATGTCCTTGGATCGAGGTACTTGTCTTAGGGTCGGTCGCCTCGCCCAGTCGAGTGGTAAAACCCCGGGGTGAGGTGAAAACTACCGCTAACGTTACAAGAAGTAGGATGATTATTTTTAATAAAACTTCTTTTTTAAAGTGAAATTTCAGCATGGCCCAGACACTTAAGAAGACAAGGACCGCGGCGGTCGCTATGAACCCCGTTCTGGAAATGGTCATGAACGTCATTTTAATAGCCAACGCCGTCGCAACAACCAGCATAACCGCCACTAAACGATCGTTTCTCTTGAAATAGTACCAGGTCACAAACACAGTCATCATCAGAACCGACACAATGCCCATAACATTCGGATTGTCAAAAGAACCCAATACTCGAGGGGGATTAGCATTGACTAGGTTATCCAAATGAGACTGAGCAAAGAAGGGGGTTAACCAGGCATTAACATTAAATACATTCAAAAATTGGCTCCAGGTGAGTAAGAGCATTACGCCAAACCCAAGGAGAAATGTTTTGCTCAACACAGAGAACTCGCCTTCCTGTACCTCCAAGGAAAGAGTTAGCGTGATGACTAAATAATATTTGGCAAGAGTGATAAATTCCATGACATCTCGAAGGCCAAAGGTTCCGTTCAGGAAGAACACGGCATAGAGATTGGAAATACTCATCGAAGCAAACAACAGCGAGAAAACTATCGTCACCGCCCTATGAGCCCTTCTCTGTACTTCCTGATTAACAAATCCTAGACCGTAGCCTGAGTGAGAACGACGCGTGACCCAGAAGAGCAAATTGATTGCAAAGGCTCCGAAAATGAAAGCATCATCGAAACGAACACGCGGCAGACTCTCACGGATCTCTAACGAGGGCAAGATCATAGCCGATAACATGATAACGATAATGAGTATCAACTTATTTGTGTTAGTGCGAGTGACCCCTGTGTTCCAAAACATCTTCTTCCTCCTCGTTTCTCTACCCTTTTATTAAGGCCACAATCTGCCGCTGTTGTTCTGAACTTAATTCAGGGTAACACGGTATCGCAAGGGCTTGTTCACAGGCTTTTTCTGCTACAGGAAAGTCCCCGGCCTTGTATCCGAGAGTTCGAAACGCCATCTGCAAGTGCAACGGAACGGGATAATAGACGGCACAGGCTACTCCGCCGGCCTTTAGGCGCTCCATAAGGGCACTGCGTTCTTCCGTGCGGAGCACATATAAGTGATAGATGGGCAAGGCTTGGGGATCACGACCAGGTATCTGTACTGCTGCATCAGCAAGGAGTTGATCATAGACCCTTGCTTTTTCTCGACGGGCTTCATTCCAGACGTCCAAATAGCGTAACTTAACCCTTAAAATTGCAGCTTGCATCTCATCAAGACGACTATTAAAGCCAATTTCATCATGGTAATACTTAATTCTGCACCCATGGAAGCGAAGCATCCGTAGTTGTGCCGCTAAATCTGCATCATCTGTGACGATCATACCGCCATCCCCATAAGCACCTAAGTTCTTAGTTGGGAAGAAGCTAAAGGTTGAGGCGTGGCCAATAGAGCCGGCCTTTTTCCCCTGATACTCAGATCCAATGGCTTGAGCTGCATCCTCAATGACCTTCAGGTCGTGTCGTGCTGCAATTTCCATTACTCTCTCGACATCCAGCATCTGCCCAAAAATATGTACGGGGATAATCGCTTTGGTGTGAGGGGTTATTTTGTCCTCGAGCTGAGTTAGATCCATGTTCAGTGTCACGGGATCAATATCTACAAAGACTGGTGTCGCTCCCACCTGAGCAATTGTTTCTGCCGAGGCAAAGAACGTAAACGGGGTAGTGATCACTTCATCGCCTGGGCCAATGCCGAAGGCCTTAAGTGTCAGTACCAAAGCATCGGTACCGTTCGCTACTGCAACCGCTTCCTTCGTCCCGCAATAGGTTGCTATTTCCTTTTCCAGGGTCTTCATTTCCGGCCCCATAATATAAACTGAAGAATCTAAGACGCTATGGACGGCTTGATCAATTTCCTCTTTGATCGTCTGATATTGGGCCTGTAGGTCTAACAAGGGGATTCGCATATTAATCTTCCTTTCAGTACCTATGAATGGGATGAATGCAAATGGAATTACACGTTCACCAAAGCTCCGGAGCGGCTCGCTTGTTGGAAAAGCTAACGCACATAACCTCTGGGCTTTCTGCATGTGCGACCAATGTGCGTCTTCACGCTTTGCCAACTGCGCTCGACACGCTCCTCCCGCTTGATGGTTCTCTTAGCAATTACATTTCATTCATTGGATTGGCTACGATGGAGCTTGGTTACGACGAGAGATAGATCCAAACAATTCCAAAGCGCCCACCCTCGTTGGAATCTCCCGACGCTCAAGCCTGAGAAAGTTTCTTGGCTTAGAGAGCACGAAGAGAGGAATCGCGTCAATGAGCGCAGTCGATTAGGCGTAAAGAAACGCATCGGTCGCACATGCGACGGCACAGGACGTGCCTAGTGTCGAATGCGCCAAGGATGGCATAGCATTCCGACCAGAGAAGCCCAGAGGTTATGCGTTTTAGCCTTAGCGACAAGGGAATAGCGATGGAACACGATAGTCTCCGGTGGAGAGTATCGCCAAGGCGCTGGCCCACAACGCATACTTAGCGCCGCAGGATGCTGCGAACGGGCCAAGAAACTTCCTCAGGCTCGGACCTCTCAGATTCATTCGGATTCTATTTCTCAGGAGCTAGGAGTTCTTCCTCGGGTACTTCTCGGAGGTCTTTGGCGGGGAAACCTTTTAGGACGCGGTTTTGCGTGGTGTCTTTGGTAACTAAGGCTCCTGCTGCTACAAAGGTTTCTGGTGCGACGTTGATTCCCGGCAAGAGGATAACTCCTCCGCCGATACGTGCGCCGCGTTGAATGGTCGGGCCTTTGATGGACTTAAAGCGTTTTTCGGTACGCCCCATATAGTTATCATTGGTCGTCGTGACCATGGGTGCTATAAACACTCGTTCACCGATCTCCATATAGGCCGTGATATACGAACCGGTCTGGATCTTAGTGAACGAACCAATTTTAGTATCATTTTCTACCGTTACTCCGCTGCCGATGACTACGTTGTGGCCCATCGTGCATCTCTCTCGCACTATTGCTCCGTCTCCAACAAAAGCCTCGTTGGCATAGCTCGTCCCTGCGTAGAGAACGACAGAGCACCCAACCGTGAAGCCATTGCCCATCCGAAGAGGAGGCAAATCCGCCTGAGTTTTAACCGTACTGGTCGCTGCAGCTTTAGGTAAACGTCCGATCGAAGAATTGCTACCTATGAAGCCGTCATCTCCAAGCTCAACTTGCGGGTAAATCGTGGTGTGGTCTCCTATCCGGGTCCGAGCGCCTAGGCTCGCTTCTGACCCGATACTGACATAATTGCCGAGCTCGCTTCCATCCCCAACTCTAGCCCCGTCGCCAAGGACACACCCAACTCCCAAGACTACATTTTCGCCGAGTATGACATTTTCTCCGAGTACGCAAAACGGCCCAATTGATGTGCTGGTTGGCACGGTCGCTGTTGAGGCGATGATTTGATTAGTCATTGTATTTGCTCCTCCTTTCATAAGATTTACATACATTGGTAATCGTTGTTCGTGTTATAATAACTCACATAGAAGAGATGTGGTATTTTGAGCTAAGTTTGCCTTAGGAAAATAAAGTTACGGAGGTTTTACTGATGGGAAACAGATTCAAAATTGTTTTAGATTTTGATGAGGAGGACGGTGGCTTTACCGTGACAGTTCCATCCCTACCCGGATGTGTTACTGAAGGGGATACCATTGAAGAAGCACTAACTAATGCTAAAGAGGTTATTAAGGGCTATCTAAAAGCACTAGAGATTCAGGGCCGACCATTACCTCAGACAGAGGTCTTGCCTTTTGAAAGACAAGAGCTGGTCATTAGCTTATGACGCCTCGACAACCAAGAATATCAGGTAAAGACACCGTGGCAGCCCTAAGACGAGCCGGGTTTATTCCAGTTTACATTGAAGGGAGCCACCACTACCTGGAGCCAGCTGGAGGCGGTGCCCTAGTGACAGTACCCGTACACACCAATAAAATTCTCAAACCGAAAACGTTGAAGAGTATCATGAACCAGGCCGGATTAACTATTAAGGCATTTACAGCACTATTATAGAATGCTACAAGTGGCTTTGCTGGTTCAAGCGGGCCGGGTTCCCTCTCTTCATTCAACGCACAGGATGGCGAGAGGGGACCTTTTATAGGCAGCTCTCCGGCTTACGGAGCCTACTCCACAGCCATAGGGAACACAACGGGCTCCTTCGTTTCCTGGCATTTATAAATCGCTAAGATTATCTCCAGCGCTTTACGGCCTTCTTCTCCTGGAATTGCTGGTTCTCGATCTTCTCGAATCGCTTGGATAATATCCAAGATAAGTTCTCTATGTCCAAAGCCGTATACGTCCGGCGGATTCCCTGCCTGATTAGCAAAGATCTCTTTTTTCTCTTCCACACTGTCTGGTAATTCCCAAACCTCAATTCGGTTAACGGCTATTCCTCCGACGATGACTGACCCTGTCTGACCGAAGACATTTAGGGTCTCTTCAATGTTTGTTGGATAGATGGTTGAGGCTGCTTCGATAAGTCCGATGGCACCACTTTTGAACTTGATAACCGCTGCGCCCATGTCTTCCATTTCAATTTTGCGCATAAAGGTTGCTGTATATCCAAAAACAGACTCTACTGGCCCAAAGGTCCATTGTAAAAGGTCAATGTTGTGAATGGATTGATTCATGAGTACTCCACCGTCTTGGAGCTTAGTCCCACGCCATGGTGCTTGGGTATAATAATTATCATTTCTATTCCAACGGACTGATGCCTGTCCGTGAGTTAATTTACCAAAGCGACCGGCTTCTAAGGCTGTTCGCAGAAGTTTTATCGAGTCGTTAAAACGGTTCTGGTGTATGACGCCTAGTTTAACGCCTGCTTTGTGGCAAGCAGCAATCATTTCATCCGCCGTTTTTAAGGTCATGGCCATTGGCTTTTCTACCAGGACATGCTTGCCTGCTTCTGCCGCAGCAATCCCAATTTCAGCATGTAATCCACTCGAAGTTGCAATGGTAACAACATCTACGTCGTCCCTCTTAAGCATCTCCAGATAATCCGTATAAGGCTCTGCACCGTATTTATCGGCAAAGGCCTGAGCTAGCTCGGGAACACTATCGCATACTGCGACAAGTTCCGCATCAGCCAGCGCTTCTATAGATTCCGCATGTTTCGGAGCAATCCGACCACACCCAATGATGGCAAAACGAATCTTTTTTTCTTTACTCATATTCCTTCACAACTCTTTTCTTTTTATTGCTTAATTCCAAGGGCACGACGGGAATGAGCACGATGATATACGTTTGAGGGGAATCGGCCGATTCCCCTCAAACACGTTTTTCTCTATAAGTCTAGATTTTCGATAATAAAACGTGTTTTATATTTTAACAATCTTATCACGATTTTCAAGGACATTTTTGGTGGCATTACGAGTATCCACTACGAGCTTAGCCTTGGCCACAACACGGTCATAATCAACCTCAGTATGGTCTGTGAGGATCAATACGCTGTCTGCCTCTGCGAGTACTTCATCTGTCAACGGCACGCTCTCTAAGTGAAGAGTACTGCCGCCGTGGGGCTCAATGACGGGAATAAATGGGTCATGATACGTGATAATCGCTCCCTGTTTACGCAAGAGCTCCATAATCTTCAACGCTGGCGATTCACGCATGTCGTCGATATCTTTTTTATAGGCCACGCCTAGCACGAAGATTTGAGCATCCTTTAAGCTCTTATTTTGCTCGTTTAGAGCACGAACTACTTTATTAACGACATAATATGAAACTTCAACGTTAACTTCTCCTGCAAGTTCTATGAAGCGGGTATGGAAATCATATTCTCGCGCCTTCCAAGTAAGGTAGAACGGATCAATTGGAATACAGTGACCCCCTACGCCTGGTCCAGGGTAAAAGGTTTGGATGCCAAACGGTTTTGTTCCGGCGGCTTCAACAACTTCCCAAATATCAATTCCCATTCGGTCACAAAGCATCATTAATTCGTTGACCATAGCGATGTTGACTGCTCGGTAGGTGTTTTCAAACACTTTGGTCAGCTCCGCTGCGGCAGGCGAGGAGACGGGGACGACATTACTAATCGTTTGGATGTAAAGAGCATACGCAATTTCTAGGCAAACTGGAGTCATACCCCCAACTACTTTAGAGGTATTTTTCGTGCTAAAGCGTTTGTTACCCGGATCGACTCGCTCAGGTGAGAAAGCAAGAAAGAAGTCCTTGCCCACTTTAAGTCCCGTCTTTTCCAGTAAGGGAAGAATAACTTCCTCAGTGGTCCCCGGATAGGTGGTGCTTTCTAAGGTGACTAACTGCCCCGAGCGGAGATATTCTACAATTTTCTCTGTGGATGCTTGGATGTATGAGATATCTGGGTCGCGGGTTATAGTTAACGGTGTGGGAACGCATATAATCACGACGTCACAATCGGCTAGTTGGGAGAAATCTGTAGTAGCAACTAATAAACCTTTGCTCACCACATTTTGGAGATCTTCGTCCAGAACATCTCCGATATAGTTGTCCGCCGCATTCACGCGTCCGACACGCTCAACATTAATGTCAAAACCAATGACGGGGAATCCGACCTTACCTTTTTCTACAGCTAAAGGAAGCCCTACATACCCTAAACCGATAACCCCAATTCGTGCTTCATGCTTTAGAATTTTCTCTTTAAGGGCGGTGGCCACAACATCTTCGCTGGTAATTACGTTCTTAACGGTCATCATTTTAGTAAGTTTCCTCCTTATTGATTGGCTACTGCTTTTACTGTCTTCCGATGAAAGGTGGGAATGACTGTCTGCAATAATTCAATGACTTGATCTCGTGTTAAATAACTGCCACGCTCGCGAACAATATGCGTTAGCTCTTCAAGGAGTTTAACATCAATAACGGTCGGTTTAGCTACGAAAATTCGACTATGTTTAGTTGAGGTAATTCCTTCTTCAGCCGTTAATAATTCCTCGAAAAGTTTTTCTCCCGGCCGAATCCCTGTGAATTGTATCTTAATATCAACATCGGGCTCGAAACCCGAAAGTCGAATTAAGTCTTTTGCCAGATCCAAAATCTTGACAGGCTTACCCATATCCAAAATGAATATTTCTCCACCCTTAGCCATGGCCCCTGCCTGAATGACTAATTGAGCTGCTTCCGGGATTGTCATAAAATAGCGTACCATATCAGGATCGGTAACCGTTACAGGTCCACCTTTGGCAATCTGTCTCTTGAACGTTGGTATGACGCTACCACTGCTACCTAAGACATTTCCAAAACGGACAGCTACAAACTTAGTTTGTGAACGACGATCTAGGCTTTGAACCAGCAGTTCTACGGTCCTTTTGGTTGCTCCCATAACGCTTGTTGGGTTGACGGCCTTATCTGTGGAGATCGAAACGAAGATCTTTACTCTTGTTTTATCAGCTGCTTCTGCCAGATTTTGCGAGCCAATGACGTTGTTTTTCAGAGCCTCTTCGGGATTTCGTTCCATTAACGGGACATGTTTATGCGCTGCAGCGTGGAACACGACGCCGGGCTTGTATCGCGCAAAAATCAAGTCCACTTTCTGTCGGTCTTTAATATCCAATATCTCTGTTATGTAGTCGATTCCGGGGTGCTCGTCACGCAACTCCTGTTCGATATCAAAGATGCTGTTTTCTCCATGTCCAAGTAAGACAAGTTTCCCAGGATTAAACCTGGCAATCTGACGGCAAATCTCCGAGCCAATGGAACCTCCGGCGCCGGTGATGAACACGGTCTCTCCTGCAACATAGCCCGCTATCTCTTCTAGATCTACGTGCACTGGGTCGCGGCCGAGTAAATCCTCCACTTGAATCTGACGAATCGGGTTGACACTGACATCCCCACTGATAATGTCATAGACACCGGGCATAATTTTCAAGTCGACTGCAGATTTTTCGCAGATTTCTACGATTTCGCGAACCGATTCACCCAAGGCTGAAGGCATGGCAATAATGACTTCGTCAATATTATGGCCTTTTACAACGCGGCCGATATCCTTACGTGTGCCTAAAACTGGTATTCCTAGCACATGAAATTTCTGCTTTGCGCGAGCATCATCTATAAAGCCAATAGGACGCCCATCTCTATAATTTCGATTTTTTAATTCTCTGACTGCTAAGACGCCTGCATCGCCAGCTCCGACAATAAGCACCTGCTTTTGGGAGCCCGGAACGTGATGGTCAAATATATTTTCCTGAAAGATCCGCCAAGTAAAACGCGAGCCCCCTATCAAAAAGACCATAGTAAGCCATAGCAGCATTGAAGCAGAACGTGGCATCCTAAACCCATCCTGAGCTAGACCATAAAAATAAACAACTGCCACTGTTCCGCCCGTTCCGACACTTACTGCATAAATAATAGAGAGTAACTCCCCTGTACTTGCATACTGCCAGAGTCGTTTGTATAATCCAAAAACGTGAAAAACTGCGATATATAAAATAGTTGCAGCTATAGCCGTGTGATAATACGTTTGATATAAAACTAACGGGATGCCCCCGTCAAAACGTAAATAAAAGCTACCGAAAGCTGCTAAATTAATTAACATAGCATCAATTAGCATTAAAACCCATGTCCGTTTGCGAAATAGCACTTAGTTCAACCCCCTCCAGCTCAATCCTGTCCTCAAACTTTATCGGTCTAAATTTTACTACAATTTATTCGCATTTACAACTATCTCCAGGGCTATAAGACATTAATTGTCGTATTACGTTCAGCTTTACCTAAGCTTGTTCACTTACTTTGTCGACCGATGATGTAATAACTATAGGGGATGTAACTGATTAGCCTTACGGCTATATAGCTGAAAACAACGGTGACAGCAAACACGGTCGGATAAAATACCCAATTGTTATAATCGATCGAATTGTTTTTAAGTACCCTTATGGCATATTGGTTAAAGAAGATGTGTATTAAATAGATTCCAAAGGAGTAATCTCCTATTCTATAGATGACTTTTGCAAGGATACCCTTCTTTCTTAGTAGGCTTGCCGCAAGGTTATACAGCAATAAAAAGGTTGCAATTCGTAAAATAGGATAAATAAGTTCTGCTCCTATAAAGAAGTAGGCTGGTATAGTATTATATCGATAACCTGTAGTTAAACCAATAATGATGAAAAAACTCGAGCCTAAAGTTAAGGCCAAAGAAGTCATGAAATATAAAGGAGTTAAGTGGTTCTGTCCCTTCTGCAGTTGGTCAAAATAATCACAAGTGTAGATCCCCAGGCCAAAGTAAAACAGGAAGGACATAAAATTTAGTTTAATAAAAGGAAACGAAGAGGAATGTATTCCGATCATCCAAAGGGTCTGAATTAAGAACAAAAAAGCAATTAGGAGTTCTGCTTTGTCAATGAGTTTGCAGAAATCGTAGATTTTAATGATGAATGGATAGAGTACATAGAACTGGATTATTATTGAAAAGAACCAGAGATGATACGATGCATTGGCATGCAAGATATTATTCAGTAAGAGGGAGAGATTTGTGCTTAATGCGCTATTTTGTATAACTTCCCAATTATTAACTAAAGTATACAGAAGAGAAAATATAAGGAATTGGGGAATAATTGAGCGTATTCTCTTCTTGTAGAATTTCACTAAGGAAAAATCAGAACGATAGTTCCTGGCTAAGACAAAACCTGATATTAAGATAAACATGGGCACAGCAAACTGGGAAAATATATCTGTCCATAAATTCAATAAGACTAAAGTGTTATAGCTCTTAATTGCTGTGAAATAGCCGGTTGTATGTATAGCTATGACTGCTAAGACTCCAAAGCCTCTTAAGTAATTTAGTTCCTCAATTATTCCCAGATCTCCATGCCCCATCTTCTTATCATCCATGTTCGGCCTATTCCCTTCTTAAAAGAGCATAAATAAGTCATTCATTTTCAGATCAACCCCCATAATTCTATCACACAACCCCGTTTTCGCATAAGTGAACCTAGGTTAACGCCAAAAAAGGACTACCTTGTCTTTTTCATAGACGGTAGTCCTTTGATCATTACTGGATTGAGTTCTCTCCAGTTATAATCCAACGTGAATTCTGTTTCAGTAGATTGACTCGTACCTGCACAGTTTGTTCATGTTCTTCCCCCAAGTTCGTCCCATCTGCCAGGTTATAATCTCTTGCTTTGTAACGGTAATCCACTCGAAGTGTCGCTGTATTCAGATCTGCACTTTCTACGTCAACTTCGTCAAACGTTATTTGGGTGACATCTAACCCAATTCCTAGAGCTAAGAATTGTTCCGCTCGACGGGCATGTTTTTCAAATATTTCCCCAGTATACGCTTTGGCTAGTTTGAGACGAAAGGTATCCATATCCGCTGACTTCCAAGCTCCGAAGAAAATCCCAATATCCTGCTTATAGTCTGAGACTATTTGCTGCTCTATCTGACTTGAAATCAAATCCGCATTACCATTATACAGGGCGTCGTTGGTTGCGGAAAGTGCATCCTTAACTGGGTTAAGGGAGGTAGAGTCAGTTGTCGCTCCGGCGACTGTTTGAATGCTGTCTTGACCGCGTATCTTAGAGATGAAAGATCCCGGGGAGCTCGGATCCGAGAGTAAAGACACACCTAGTGTTCCAACTATTACACCAAGACCTAAACCCAGAGCTCCAATTAACAATTTCATTCTACGCATAGTAACCAAAATCTCCTTCAACTGGTTTTACTACTAGCTTGACCAGCGGTGGAGGATTTTAGACATCAACCGTAACAAGACGGCTGTCCAAGCCAGAAACTACTACTTTATAACTTGGACGAGAAATAACGCAAGGCCTGTCCCAGTGGGGCAGGCCTTGCGTTATATTCATTTTTTACAAAAGTCGCAACAACTAACTGGTTCTTCAAACCTTGATTATACAAGGTCACACAAACACTTAATGTAGTTGTCTATTCAGTTAGCCAGTCCAAATGCATCAATAAAATCAATCCTTTTAAGTGTATTTCAAGAATCTATATTAAAAATATTAGAGAAGGCTGGCTTTTTACCTAAGCCACCTTTTTGTGTCTAGTTTCATCTATCGTTTAATAAGTACAAGAGCCCCCGTGCACCTGGGAAACAATTCAGTGTGAATACTAGCGTAACCATTACTTCATCTTAGCTGCATATCATTCCTACGTTCAAAGCGTTAGCTTAGTTAACTGAATTATGATCGCTTGGTTGCAAACGGCGTCGCTCCGTAGATTTTCGAACTTGGATCATTACGCATAATATGCGCGTCTAAATCATGAATTCCTTGGTGGAATTGTTCAATCCGCGTTTTATCCTTTGAATCAAGGGCATCGATTCCGCTGTTCAAAAGGATATCGAGGTAACCTGTAAACGCGGCTGCTTGAGCAGCATTCACTTCATTTTTATATTGTTTGTCCAAGAGCGTTTTATGGAAAACAATATACTTCTTGATGTCTTGTTCGTTCATTTGAGGGCCTGCAGCCGGCCCATAGAGAATACCGTCAATGTATTGGTGAATGTTCCACACAGTACCAAAAGCTAATGATTTCGCATCCTCGCTTAAGGCTGTCTCGCCAAAGAACATAGCAACGGATGGTGCGAGGTCTATTAGCTTATTGTCCGGTTCCCTGTATTTATTCTTGGAACCAGTGTCTGCTGGTGAAGGTGCCGTAATGGTCGTCGCCGGTGTAGCTCCTGGCTGCACCACTTCAGTTGTACCATTTGGCGGTATCCCTGTTTCTCCGTTGATTGGAGTGGTTCCAATCGAATCAACGGGTGGGGATTGAACAACTACCGGGTCACTGATGGCACTCTGTTGCCTAAAAACTTTCCAACTGCTGGGGCCATAAACTCCAGCAGCTACAACAGCGCCGGCCAGAACTAACGTCCCGACTAAGGTCACAATCCTCTTTTTGTCCATAGGTATTAGTGGTCTGCTTGGTCTCTCTCCCATTAGTATCTCTCCCTCCTTGGCTTTCATTTATGCTACGTGCACATTTTACCAATTTTTAGGAGAGAACCGTGTCGTTTTTGCTGTGAACCTTGGACCATTTTCCGTCATCTGTTCTCGATATATGCCATAAGAATCCTACGTGTATATAAATTTCGCCACGATGAGGCAGCATGTCCAAAAATATAGTTCAGTCTTACTACCTGTAAATTTCAGCGTTTCTCACCAATACGCGCAAATAATTCATAAGATCCTCCGAAAGACCTTCCCGACGCAAGGCGTATTCAATGGTCGCTTCCACAAATCCCAACTTGTCTCCGACATCATATCTACGACCTTCGAACTCATAGGCCAGAATCTCCTGATACCTACTAAGTTCCATAATTCCATCCGTGAGTTGAATCTCTCCACCTTTTCCAGGTGGAAGGACGCTCAAAATATCAAATATGTCCGGATTTAAGATATAGCGACCCATTATGGCTAAATGAGTTTCCGGGGCATCTTTTGGACTAGGTTTCTCCACCATAGTCTTGGCCCGATAAAGCCGATCAGCAAACTTTTCCCCATCTACAATCCCGTATTTGGACGTATCCTGGAGAGGGACTTCCTGTACCCCTACGATACTCGCTCCATAGCGTTCGTATTGATTCATCATTTGGCGCAAAGCCGGAACTTCGGAATAAATGACATCATCCCCTAAGAGGACGGCAAACGGTTCATTTCCAATAAATTTCCGAGCACTATAGATCGCATGCCCCAAGCCTAGTGCTTCTTTTTGCCGGACGTAATATATATCCGCCATCTGAGCGACATCCTGCACCAAATCCAGAAGTTCATCCTTCGCGTTTTTCTCCAAAAAATTTTCTAGCTCCATCGAACGATCAAAATGGTCCTCGATGGCGCGTTTATTACGTCCTGTGACAATTACGATGTCCTCAATACCTGATTTGATCGCTTCTTCCACAATGTATTGGATCGTTGGCTTATCTACGATGGGCAGCATCTCTTTCGGTTGGGCCTTTGTTGCCGGCAAAAAGCGGGTTCCTAGCCCGGCTGCCGGGATCACAGCTTTACGAATTTTACGCATTCCTTTATTTCCCTTCTATATCTACAGATATTCAGTATAAATGATTGCTAAGTGTCTAATTCTATAATATATGTAAGCAATATGCAAAATAAGACGAGAACCTGTTTGGTCCTCGCCTTCCAAAATAACCCTGTTTTAAGAGAGGGATAGTTAAGAGGTTGGAGATGAAAAGCTATCTTGATTATGATGTATAAGTCTAGAGGTCATTGGGTATAATATTATTACTGCTACAAACAAAACTCTCTCATCCAATCTCTCCTCAATTCTAAAAGAAGGGAGGACGGTTTAATCCCGTCCTCCCTTCTTTGTTTGCTCTTCCTTGGTGAGGAGTGCTAAATAGCCCAATAGCTAGCGATTAAACACCAACGTCTTCAAAAAAGACAAGGGTCTGCCTCTTCATAGAAATCCAAATTTCTATTTTGAGACAGGCCCTTGAATATGCCGAGAAGATAGCTATTACTTAGTTTCCTTAATCTGTTCAGCTTTTTCCAAGACCTGATCAACTAGACCATATTCTTTGGCCTCTTCTGCTGTCATATAGTAGTCTCGTTCAGTGTCTTTCTCAATTTTCTCTAAGGGTTGTCCTGTCTTCTCCGAGAGGATTTTGTTCATCTTAGCCCTAGTGCGGAGCAGATGTCTAGTGTGAATCTCAATTTCAGTTGCTTGACCAGAGAGCCCATGCCCACCGATTAAAGGCTGATGAATTAATACTTCCGAATTAGGGAGAGAAACTCTCTTGTCTTTCGTACCGGCTGCAAGAAGGAAAGCACCCATGCTGGCTGCCATCCCGATGCAAATCGTACGAACATCCGGGCGTATGTACTGCATTGTGTCATAAATAGCCATTCCTGCTGTGATGGAACCACCTGGACTGTTGATATACAGATTGATATCCTTTTCAGGATCGTCTGCTTCGAGGAAAAGCATTTGTGCTACGACTAGATTGGACACATCATCATCAATTGCGCCACCTAGAAAAATGATTCGATCTTTTAGAAGACGAGAGTATATATCATAGGAACGCTCCCCACGATTTGTTTGTTCCACAACCATTGGGACTAGATAACCCATTTATAAATCCCCCTATTCATCTTTATTAATGTGTAATGCCTGAAGCCTATTATATTCTGACCGATTATCTTTATTTTATTACAAAGGTCAGTTAAGGTCAAATTATTATCAGAAAAACTCTCATTAAATTTTGTATTAATTCTTTATAATTTTCCAATAATCCTTTTATTGATCTATGAAGGGTATTATTTCAACTTTCTTTGACGCATAAAATTTCTTAACCCAAACTCACTATCTGGAATATACTGGTATTATACATCCACGGGAAGGTGGTCGTTCAGACGTGGCCTATTATGGAAACTATCCCATAAACCCGAGCATTATTCGAGGGCATAGCACCCTTTTTCCAAACGCCCCCTATTGTGCCCCTCCTGGCAAACAACTCATCCCGCTAGACCAGCCCCTTGAACTTGGCTATTGGGAGTTAGTAACTCCCGCTCTTTTCGGAGCAACGGCGGCACTTTTCCTAAGCCTTTTCTCGAACAGCGATCACTTAGTGGAATGCGGCGGTGGGACTGTCTTTAAACTCGCTATCGTTTCCTATGCCATAGGTGCCACGGTGGCAACTTCCTTTGCAATATCTGGTATCTTAAATAATTCCAAAGTCCCCCATGACCATCTCCTTTACCCCATTATGGGAGCCCTTGTCTCAGTTATTTTACTTTTTGCCGCAGAATATCTTCTCCTCTACCGATTTTTTCCCTCCAGTTTTAAAGGGGATGTAGGGGATAACATCTGGTCCCAACTCTTTTCGTTTGTATATTTAAGTACAACGACAATTGCTACTGCAGGCCTAGGCGACATCATGCCCAATAATATAACTTCGCGTGCTTTGATCGCTATAGAAATATCGTTTAACTTGTTCACACTGGCTACCTCAATCCAGCTTCTCCTGGCTCAAGAACATTAAAGTAGGGGCACGATGGAACGTGCCCCTACAATTTTCCTCTTGGATATGCGCAAAGAGCTTATGGGAGCGTTGCCTATCCTCGTCATTTCGTGGATCGAAGGGTGCTGCTACGACTGGGGTCCGAGTGGGGGTTGTTGATACAAATTAAAATTCATCTTCGGGTCTTGTCGTTATGGAAATTCAAGGAGCAACACGATCTTCGCCGTAAATCTAAAACGAATACTTAAGATTATAGGTTAGTAAACGAAGGATAATATCCATTGTTCAGACACAAAGTCTTAAAGTCCATAAATTACATCAAAGAAAGCGGTTCAGGATTAAAAACAAATCCCGAACCGCTTTCTTTTAATTTGACATTAAATCCTCTACGAAAAAAGTAGGTTCTTCAATGGTCTCTTAAACTTAGAGGGTGTTTTCTTTACTCTCAATTTAGTTTTTATTGAAATACACAAGATACATGACTCATTCTAGTCATTATGCATCGGCTTTTAGTAGGACTTTAATAGCGTTGTCACGTTTCTCTTCAAAGATATCATACCCTTCCGCAACCTGTGATAGTGGAATAGTATGAGTTATAAGTGGTTTCATATCGAGTTTGCCTTCTTTAATCATATCAATTAGTCTAGGAATATGATTAGCCTTAACTAGCCCCATTTTGATCGTAATATTTTTTATCCACAGTTTATTCATCTCTAAGATCTGTGGTTTTTCAAATACCCCGATAATAGAGACTGTCCCCCCTGGCCTAACGCCGTCAATCGCGGCTTTAAAGGTTGCCTCAAAACCATTAGCCTCAATGGTTACATCAGCACCACGTCCTTTGGTAAAATCTTTTAAGGCCTGTGTAACATCAACATTGTTGGGATTCAACCCGTAATCTGCCCAGCCCTGTTTAAGGGCAAAGTCAAGCCTAGATTGATCAATGTCTACCGCAACAATTCTAGAAGGTCCCCAAAGACGAGCGGTTGCCATAGCACACATGCCGACAGGACCAGACCCGTACACTGCCACTGTATCTCCAGACTCAATATTCCCGTTTTCAGCGCCAAAATAGCCTGTGGAGAGGATATCCCCGACGAACAACACATCTTCGTCAGTTAAACCGTCTGGAATTAAGTACATTCCATTATCAGCATAAGGAACTCTTACATAATCAGCTTGACAACCATCAATCATATAGCCAAATATCCAGCTACCATCGACACAATGAGAATATATTCCACGTTTACAATAGTGACACGCCATACATTGAGTGACGCAGGATACGGCGACCTTATCTCCCTTTTTAAACTTCTTAACCCCTGTTCCAATCTCCATAACTTCACCGCAGAATTCATGTCCGATAATTCTTCCCGCTTCGATTTGAGGCATTCCTCCGTTCCTAATGTGTTTATCTGTTCCGCAAATTGTTGAGGTGGTCACTCTGATTATTGCGTCTGTAGGTTTGAGAATTTTCGGGTCAGGTACTTGGTCAAGACTCATGTTTTTCGGGCCATGATAGACAAATGCTTTCATGATAGACCTCCTATTAGTATTTTAATCATATTAATTTATTAACTCTTTGAATTTATTAACTCTTTGTTAATTCAATTAACATGATTATTCAAACTATATTATATATTCTGATAATTATATATAGGGAAGATCGTTATTGTGGACAACGTTCTTCCCTATATAGGGAATTTTGGGTTAAGTTGCTTTATATTTAACCCCAACATATATTTGAATGAAGTTATGCACCTCTCTGGATAAATTGCACAGTGAACTCGTTCAGCCTAAGCTGAACATCGAAACTTCAGTAGGGGATTCTACCCCCACTGAAGCAACGTAGAACGCTCCCACTTCTATATATATGTGGGAGTCTTACGAATAGGTAAAATGCAACAAGATCGATGTGAGCGTTTGTTGCATGACATAGGGGTGCTTAAATCTGCTTGTGTCCTCAATGGGGAAGTGTTTAGAGAGATTCATGGAATCCTCTTTTTTGGCATACCCAGAAATAGATAAGGGTGAAAAATCAACCACATTGACGCTTGTATTATTTTTGTGTTCCATATGTTTCCATTAAAATACATTTTAATTTAACTGCCCATTAATGTTGAAAAAGTCCGTCACCCCATTTATTGTGGGATAACGGACTGTGTATTTGGAATTTAACCAACCCTATTATAAGGCTTGTTCTCCGGTAGCTCCAGTTCTTATGGTAATAGCATTTTCCACGCTAGTCACAAATATCTTCCCGTCGCCGATCTCTCCAGTTCGTGCTTCTTTGATAATAATCTGAATAACCTCTTCCACGTAGTTATCCATAACGACGATCTCGATCCTCACCTTGGGAATAAGGTGTACAGTATACTCCACACCCCGGTAGATTTGAGTGTTCCCCTTTTGTTTGCCACAGCCGATTACTTGGGTCACTGTCAAACCGTTAACCCCATGACTGCTCAATGCATCTTTAACGCAGTCTAACTTACCTGGACGGATAATTGCCTCAATTTTCTTCATATTAATAACTCCTTCATCCTTTATAATTTAGCCCGGTAGTTGAACTCCGGGTGAACTCCGGGGGGGTGAACTCCGTTCCACCTGGGGGGGTGAACTCCGGGGACGGTTCTCTCCGTTCCACCTGCGGTGAACTCCGGGGACGGTTCTCTCCGTTCCACCTGTAGCACTCTTGACGGTCACTTGGACGCACGAAGGGAACGTAAGGGACGGTTCCCTCAGTTCCACACTTAACTCCTTCCACCACACCAAGTTAGCCCGTTCGGAACACCTGGAACCGTACTCGATGTTCCACGTTCCACGCTCGATATTCCCTGAACTGTCCTGTCTCCAAGCCTGGAACGCCGGGGACAAGCTTGGAACGCCGGGGACGGTTCCCTACGTTCCACACGTAACTCCTTCCACTAGCACCGGGTTGGCCCGTGTGGAACGCCTGGAACCGTCCCCTACGTTCCACTAGTCCGTGTGGAACACCTGCGTTCTCCCCTGCGTTCTCCCCTGCGTTCTCCCCTACGTTCCACTACTTGGACGGTCTTGCCCCATCTGCCCATGCTTTGCTAATATATAGCTCAGATGAATTCTGAATAGGCCCTCTCTCCATGCAATGATAGATCCAAACCACTTGATTCTTCTTCCTCACTGACACGAAGTTTCGTGAACATACTAATTGCTTTCAAAATGATGAACGTTATCGATATGGTAAACAGCACTGTAATTCCAACACTCATGGCCTGAATCCCCAGGAGTGAGGCATTTCCATAGAACAATCCGTCCGCACCATTCGGATTAATGCTCTTGGTAGCAAAGATTCCTGTCGCCAGGGCTCCCCAAGTTCCACCGATACCGTGGCATCCGAAGGCGTCCAAGGCATCATCATATCCGAATTTAGCTTTTATTACGCTAATTGCTAGATAACAGACCGCACCGCCAACTAAACCGATAAAGATGGAGGAGAGCGAAGTTACAAACCCTGCACCCGGGGTTATGGCTACTAATCCTGCGACTGCGCCGCTGGCTGCGCCGAGCATGGTGGATTTCCCTCTGTGTAAACGCTCCACGACTACCCAGGCAATTGCAGCTGCTGCAGCTGCTGTGTTTGTATTCACAAAGGCCATACCTGCTAAGCCGTTCGCCCCCAAGGCACTGCCTGCATTAAACCCAAACCAGCCAAACCATAGGATCCCTGCTCCTAAAACTGTCATGGGAACGTGATGGGGCGCCATTGATTCTTTACCTAATCCTCTACGTTTGCCAAGCACCAAGGCGGCTATCAAAGCGGAGTATCCTGAACTAATATGCACCACGTTGCCTCCAGCGAAGTCCAACGCTCCCAGTGTCCTTAAGAAACCACCGACACCCCAGACCCAATGAGCCAACGGATCGTAAACAAAGGTCGACCATAACAGCATAAAGACAATAAATGCAGGAAAACGCATCCGTTCTGCGATAGAGCCACTGATTAAAGCGGGAGTAATAACTGCAAACATCATTTGGAAACCCATAAATACAATCTCGGGAATGGTGGCCGCGTAATTCGGGTTGGGCTCCATCCCAACTCCATTTAACCCCAGCCAGTCTAGGCCTCCGATTAAGCCGTGATAATCTGATCCAAACGCCAAGGTATATCCTACCAAGATCCACTGCAAAGACATAATACCGATGACGACCCAACTATGCATCAGGGTGCTGAGAACATTCTTCTTACGCACCATACCACCATAAAAAAGTGCTAAACCGGGTGTCATAAGGAAAACTAGTGCTGTGCAAATCATAATAAATCCTGTGTCACCTGTATCCATATTTTTTTCCTCCTCAACTACACTTTCTGATTAGGGCAAAATAAAATGGCGCTTTGAGCTACTCTTGCGAGTATTCTCAAAGCGCCATTGCTTTGCTTGATTTCTTCCTGGCCGAGTTGTTTCGGCTGTGCACACCTTATATTTGATATTCTAGCATGAAAACAAACTGTCATGCAACACTTTCTCCTCATGAATCTTGTATACACAACAGAAGTTCGGGTTCAGCAGAATCGGTTGAGACTATCCGACGTTCGGCGGGGCGTTTGTTCGTTAACCCAAAGCATTCCCTATCGCAGCAAAATGATGGGGTCATAGACATAATGCAAGAACAAGAACAAGAGGAGCCCAACAACTCCACCGATCATCGACCCATTAATCCGAATCCATTGAAGGTCGTTACCTGCCTTCTCCTCAACAAATTGGTTGAGATCCTGATCTGTGTAGGCAGCGAGGGTCTCTCTGACCATGCCCCCAATCAGGTCATGTTCATTCTGAATCACCCGGCATAAGGTATCCACAACGAACGCATTGATCTTCATCTGAAGTTCCAAGTTGTGTTGAAAGCTAACCCAGTATTTTTCTACGGAAGGATGAATGGAACGATACAGAGCATTCGGTTCCGTAGGCGTATTAGGAGTTGAGGCGACTTTCAACGCGACCTCAAGAACTGATTCCAGAAATCTGCTAAATATAACATCGGACAATAGGTCTTGCTTCCACTGCTCCATTTGAGCACTAAACCGAGTATCAAACTCTAATTCTGCTACCCTATTTAGAAGGATTTCCTTCAAGCTTATACGCAAAGGATCTAGTGGATCTCTCAATTTACTTAAGGTTAGGAGTAGCTCCACTTGCATCGCTTCGGCGGCTTCATCAAGGTTCAACCCATCTGACATTTCCACAAACCCCATCATGGTCCGGAATATTGACCCTCCGCTGCTAATTTTTTCTTCCTTGATATCTTCAAAGTAGCGAAGAATAACCTTACGGGTTTCTCCCTCAGCTGCTTTATCCCAGAGCATTTCGGCTAAGCGATCCAGCCCTAGATCGATATAGCCATGGTTTAACGCCCATCCGCTTATACTCTGCACCCTTGGCGCCAAGTTCCAAGTTTTCGCAGACTGACGGATAAAGACGGCTAGTTTTTCCGCTAACAGGGTTGGTTCCTGTTTTGCCGCATAACGCCGAAGGTAAGTCAAAATCGTATCCGTTAGGTAAACTGATCCGCCTACTTTCTCCACGCCTAGAAGGAGTCCTTCAATAAAGGGAACTCCCTCAATTTTCTTGCGGATTATAGTCATGTTCAGCAGCTCTTTTTGCACGATTGACGCCACGGCTTCGATTACTTTTTCACGGTTTCGAGGGATCAAGGCAGTGTGATAACCCCAGCCCAATGGCTTTTTGAAAATCGCTGTTACTGCAAACCAATCAGCAATTCCACCCACTAAAGCAGCTTCCGAGACGAAAAACATCAGCCTGATTCCAAAGTTACCTGGGTTGAAATGTTTTAACACCGCTGCACCCAAGAAAAAGAGGAAAACAGAGGCCAAAATAATATTCGCTTTTCTGTGAAAATTCATTGTAACACCATCCCCAACACGTAGATCAGCATTCCTGCCAGACCTCCTACTACCGACCCGTTAATCCGGATCATTTGCAGGTCGTTACCAGCTTTGTCTTCGATTAAGGCAACAAGTTTGTCATCTGTCAGTGGGTCCAAGCCTTCATGTACCATGCGTCCTATGGCATCGTGGTGGAATCCAATCTGTTTTTCGAGGAGAAGCTTGACCCTTTCATCCACTGTCAGCCTGAGTGAACGATTGTGCTCTAATAGTTCAAGGTATTCATCCCACTTATTCACTAAATTTTCCATTAAGTGTTCCATCATAGAAGGAATACTTTTCTCTATCCTTTGGTTTTCTAAGTTCTCATTTAGGACGTTAAGTAAGAATCGATTGATACTATCTTGGAGTGATGATTCCTTCTTAAGTTCCAATAAAAAGTGGCGCAAGGAGTCTTTAATCCATCCTTCAACTGTACCATCCCTTAGGGCTGATTTGACCTTTTCTTGGAGGCCATGCGCCAGAACAGAGGGTGCGGGAAGAAACTTCAGCACCATTTTACGCGTAGGATTAGCGTCACCATATCTTGTCAGGGCTGCTTCCAGCATATTCATTAGGGCAGCCTTGGCCTCAGGTTGCTCCACATAGTCATCGATCGCTCGACAAATAACTATTAAAACCCGATCGACATCTCCGTGGTCTAATGAAAATTGGGCAACTTCTGCCAGAGTTTCCGAGAGTTTCATGCTACCCAGGTTTTCTTGGAGTATACCGTGCATAATTCGCGGGATCTGACCTTGCTCCATATGTCTCGCGACATCCCCTGAGAGATCCGTTAATAACGATCCAATGGAAGACTTAACCTCCTGCTTGCTCAAGATCCTAAGGAACACGCCAGAAAAGTCCCAAGCGGATAATTTGCGCCGCAGCACGTCTTGAGAAAGTAATTCCTGCTGTACCATATCCGACAACGCTGCAAAAATTCGTTCACGGTTCTGGGGAATGATTTCAGTGCGGATAATTTTTCCAGGCCTAATTCCCAAGGGACGGCGAAAAAGAGCCGTCACTGCAAACCAATCAGCAAGCCCTCCGATCATTCCCGCGCTACACCCACTAGATATAAGCCCACCGACAAAACTCCCATGAAACGGATAACTGAGAAAGAATCCCAGGGAAATCCCCGCCAGCGTGAGATTAGCAGTGTGAGTATTATTTCTTATTTTATTTGTCATAATTTCTCCACCTAAGCAATTTCATTTCTATTCATCTATTCTAGACTATTTTCGCCTCTTACACCAGCGACGCCTTACTCTTTACGCCTAGTTTCCCTCCAGCGATTAAAACGATAAGCACCAAAAAGACTGACCCCGTGACATATGGTAAGCCCATACTTATACCGAAAAGCGCTCCGCCTGTCACTGGCCCAATAATTCGGCCTAGGCTAGCAAAGGATGCAAAGAGTCCGAGCGAAGCTCCCTGTCCTTGAGAACTTTGTTTTGTAACGAGACTCGAGCTAGTTGGCACCATCAAAGAATTTCCCACCATGAAAACAACAGTCGACATAACTAAGAAAATAATATTTTGATAATCCGCAGACAAGATAATTAATATTAACCCGACTGCACAGAGAACGGCACCAGCTTTCACGAGCTTAGCATCCCCGAACTTTTTGGTCAATGGGCCAATAAGTCCGCCCTGAACAATCACCGCAAAGACGCCAAGAATGGCGAAGGTGATCCCCATATCCCTGGGACCAAAACCTACTTTAGCCGCTGCCAACAAAGCAAACGTGGCCTCGAACATGGACATCGTAAAATTCAATACGAAATTAAAGGCAAAAAGTGCAAACAGAGGGTCTTTCAACACTTCTAATGTAAGCAAGCTCGTCTTGCGTCTGACAACTTCTGTCGCTTGCTTCAAGGATTCCGGTAGGAAGGCCAAAGTAAACGGCAATAGTAATAAAGCTAATCCACCCGCCACGAAAAACGGTAATGAAAAACTGTAGTGACCGAGCCACCCCCCTATGGCCGGGCCGAAGATCATCCCGAGCCCCATAGCGGCACCAATCATCCCCATCCCTTTCGAACGATCAGCACCTTCCGTAATATCCGCTAAATAAGCCATAGCCGTCGGTATTGTCGCCGATGACACCATTCCTGATAAGGCACGAATTCCAATCAATACATATAGGTTGTTTACCAGCCCGAACATTATAAACGTCAGGCCATACCCAGTTAGTCCGATGAGAATAACTGGTCGCCGGCCAATGCGATCGGATAACCTGCCCCAAAAAGGTGCAAAAAAGAACTGCATTATGGAATAGGAGGACATAAAGATACCCAAGGCTAGAGCTCCTCCGCCTAGCTTCCCCACAAAAAACGGCAGAATTGGGATGACGATACCAAACCCCACCATGACTAGGAATTGAATGATCAGCAAGATCACCATTGGCCCCATAAACTTTTTTGACATCCTAAAAGCTCCTATCTATATCTTGTTTTTCTCTAACAACTGGATTAATAAAGGATCTTGTATCAAGCGGGGAATTTTGACTTGGTTTAGGGAAGCACCACGTTTTAAGAGTTCTTGTTTGAGGGTCTGAAACGTCCCTGCTCGAACGAAATGGATATCCACTTCGTTGATCCGCTTTGCCTTTACTCCTGCGAGATAACGGGGGTTGGCCTCCCCTAAGCATTTTTCCAGAGTGTTTCTTATTTCCAAGGCTTTATCTGGGGTGATTACTGGCTCGTTAACCTCGATATAAAAGAGATAATGTCCAACTACGTCATCTACTTCTAAGGTAACCGTATAGTCCTCCAACACAACCCCCACAGCCTTAGTCGTTGTACTAAGGGCGAACTGCACGGCCTGTTCAGAGGTCTTTTCCGCTGCTACGTTAAGAAGTTGTCCCTTGCGATACATGAATTCGATCACAGGGCTTTGGTGAGAATGTCCCACGACTTTGATCACATCTCCCACTCGATACCGGTAAAACCCAGAATAGTTCGTGACGACGACTTCGTACATCTCTCCCACGTTTAACTCATCTAAATCAAACGTTGTTGGATTCGGGTCGACGGATTCCTGAAGAGGGATAAACTCAAAATACGCTGACCGAGGGGTGACGACATAACTAACATCGTTTACGTGAGTGGCTATTCCAATTAATGCCTCTGTGGCTCCATAGATCGCCGAAAAAATTGGCAAATCCCCAATATAATAGCGTAGTCTGTCGAGGTAGATGCCAAAACTTCCGCCCACCACACAAGAAGCATAACTCATCTTTGGCCACACCCTTTGCGCAATCCCTTGCATTCCTTTCCTTAATTCCCGTTCCAACTCCTCTGCCCGGAGCTGATCAGGCTTTAAGCGCTCTGTTAGCTGGTTCCTTACTTCTGAATCCAAGGTCAAGTGGGGTGAGATTGTTCCTTTGGCAAGATCCGAAAGTAACTCCGGCCACTGTTTTTCCAATACGCCGAAAAGTTGTACAATTCCGGAGGGAAAAGGGGACATCATATATGCCAGGCTCCGTTCTCTTAGCGCAAACAACAAATGTAGATAATTGGCCACTTGCTGATCTTTGATCGCTAGGACTTCAAGTGGAGAGGTCCAAAAGTAGCGGAGCATCTTTTTCATCGACTGCATTCCACCAGAGGTCCCAGATCCGGTGGGAATTCCCACTGCAGTATTCCCTGATTGCAACATGTTCATAAGAAGCAAACCCTTGCCCCCCGTCCTTGCAGCAGGGAGTGCTCGGGAAAGTGACCCATGTTGAAGAAACATCATGCTCATGTTAATAATCTTTCTGGTTTTTGCTGTGGTGGGAATACGCTTTTGTTTCCCTGTGGTACCTGAGCTTAAGCCAAAATACTTAACCGTGTCAGTCGTCAGTACGTTCTCATGGCCTGCGGCAATTTCTTCAACGTAGTTTTCGTAGTCGGAATAGCTCGTTAACGGAACAACGAGTTTATAATCTGCCGTACTTCGTATGATGCCAAACTGATATAAACTCCCATAAACTGTCTCTGAATTGCCTTGTAGAATTTCATTTAAAACAGCCCGGTTAACGTCCCCTGCTTTGACAGTGTCTTGGACAAACTTCTTATAAAAGAAATCGGCGCTCAGTGCATAGAATCGATTAATTACCCACTCCAGCATATTCATACTCTATTACTCCTTATCTGCCCTTACTAAATCTTCCAGCACAGCGTTCAACTGTCCAAGGGCCTTATTCAGTTCCGCTACTTGTGGGAGATCTAGCTTCTGAAATATGCGCGCAAACTTGGTTTTTCTTATCTCTTCAAAGGCAGTTAAGGGCTCACTCCCTTGAGGGGAAAGTTGAATTATAACGACTCGTCGATCTTCCTCGCTACGAGTCCGAGTGATGAGGCCCAACTTATACAGGCGATCCACAAATCCAGTGACTGCCCCCAACGTGATCCCAAACTGTTTTGCAATATCGGACGGTGTACAAGTCACTCGGAGTTCCAGATACTTCAGAAACATCATCTGATGCATGGATAAATTACCTTCTTCAGGCATAAGAAAGCATTGGTACTTTTTCCAAACTGCCCTAAATAAATGGTCTGTCTCCTCCATGAGATCTGCTCCTTTTTCCTTGGTCATGGGTTTAATCACTCCTTAATTGAGTTGCGTTCCAACCGCTCCCGCCCATACGCTCGCAGACCAAATTAGGCCAACCTGCTGGATGGATGCAAGCGAGCGGGGTTGTTTGGTCTACGCAGCTTACGGAATAAACGTTGTAAATAAAATCCTCGTGAACAGCGGAATATCTCTTGATGCCCTTATTATAATTCCCATAAATAGTTTATGTCAATTAGTATTTATATTCTTCTATTAGCCAAACTTAAACCTGTCAAATTGACGCGCAAAAAGACTCAGGCTAGGGGTCGAGTGCCTGAGTCTTTTTTTTGTTCCACGACCAATTATTTGACAAATACTTTGATGTTTTATACCTAAATTTCGAAACAATGGGAATAATGAATACTATGCTCATAATAAGGAGGATTTATATGTCTGACAACACTTCGGTCGATGATCTCTATCGGCAGCTCGATAACTATATCGACAGCCTCCCTTACAAAAAGGAGAACTTAATTGGGGTCCTGCACCGCGCTCAAGAGATCTTCGGCTTCCTGCCCAACAAGTTACAGCTACACATCGCGCAGAAACTTGACCTCCCTGCGGCCAAGGTTTACGGGGTTGTGAGCTTCTACTCCTTCTTTACGATGAAACCTCGCGGGAAACACACAGCCCACATTTGCATGGGTACCGCCTGTTTTGTGCGAGGTGCGGAGAAACTAAAGGATGAATTAGAAAAACAATTAGGGATAAAGACGGGGCAAACCACGGAGGATAACCTTTTCTCCTTAGATTCTCTGCGTTGTATTGGAGCGTGTGGTCTTGCCCCAGTCATCATGATCGATGGAAAAGTTCAAAGTCGAATTCACAAGCCCGCAGAGGTTAAAGAGGTTCTTGATAAGTATCGAGAGCAATAATAACTGGCATGATATGAATCAGCTCACTGTGCAAGAACCGTCACTGAAGGAAGGGAAGCCATCAATGAAGCTCAAAAATACTGCTGCGCTCAATGCGCTTAAGGCCCAAAGTCTCGGTCTCCTGGAAAACCGACGCGTCACTAAGCCTGTCACAACGAAGGATGCCCAAGGCTTGCCAAGGCACATTATGGTCTGTGGGGGAACTGGTTGCCATGCCTCCGATAGCCCCCAAATTGTTAATCTCTTTAAAGAGGAACTTAAGCGGCGTGGATTAGCGGATCAAGTCGAAGTTCTCCAAACTGGTTGTTTTGGCTTTTGCGAAAAAGGACCGATTCTTGAAATCCACCCAGATAACACCCTTTATATCCAGGTTTCTACGGACGACGTAGTGGACATTGTGGAAGAACACTTCATTCAAGGGAGGCGTTTAGAACGTCTTCTTTATACCGATCCGAAAACAGAAAAGAGTTACGCTTCGGACCTTCCCTTTTACCACAGCCAGCTGCGGGTTGCCCTACGCAACTGCAGCTATATCGCCCCTGAGGACATCCGAGAATATATTGCTGCGGACGGGTATCAGGCCTTGGCGAACGTACTTTTTAATATGAATCCTGGTGAAGTCGTTGAAGTGATTAAGAAAAGCGGACTAAGAGGACGTGGCGGTGGAGGATTTCCCACCGGTTTAAAGTGGGAATTCACACGTAACAACGAGGCAAAACAACGGTATATCATTTGCAATGCTGATGAAGGTGATCCTGGGGCGTTTATGGATCGCTCAATTTTGGAAGGCGACCCTCACAGTGTTTTAGAAGCTATGCTCATTGCTGGTTCTACAATTGGCGCTACGCAAGGATTTATCTATGTTCGAGCCGAATATCCTTTAGCCATTCACCGTTTGGAGATAGCGATTAAGCAAGCTCGAGACTACGGCTTACTGGGGAAAGGTATTTTAGGTAGTGATTTGTGTTTTGATATTGAAATCAAATACGGAGCTGGAGCATTTGTCTGCGGGGAGGAAACAGCCCTGATCCATTCCATTGAAGGGACCCGCGGTGAGCCTTGCGTCAAACCACCTTACCCAGCTCAGGAAGGTTTATGGGGTAAACCCACTTGTGTCAATAATGTCGAGACGTTGGCCAATATTCCCCCTATTATATTAAAGGGGGCCGACTGGTTTGCCAGCATCGGCACAGAAAAAAGCAAAGGCACCAAGGTGTTCGCCTTAGCTGGAAAAATTAACAATGTAGGCCTTGTCGAAGTTCCTATGGGCACCACGCTTCGTAAAATAATCTTCGAGATTGGCGGGGGCATCAAGGACGATAAAGTCTTTAAAGCTGCCCAAACTGGGGGTCCCTCTGGAGGGTGTATTCCAACTCAACATTTAGATATCCCTATTGACTACGAATCCTTAGTGAGCATTGGCTCGATGATGGGCTCCGGCGGCCTTATTGTCATGGATGAAGGCGATTGTATGGTCAATATAGCCAAGTTCTTCCTTGAATTTTCAGTGGATGAATCCTGTGGACGCTGTACTGCTTGCCGAGTCGGTACCAAGCGTCTCCATGAAATTCTAATAAGGATCACGGAAGGCCAGGGCACGTTAGAGGATTTGGATAATTTAGTGGAGCTTAGTAAGATCGTCAAAACCTCTTCTCTTTGCGGTCTAGGACAAAGTGCTCCCAATCCGATTCTCTCCACGATTGAGTATTTTCGAGACGAGTACCTCGCTCATATCGTCGATAAAACCTGCCCAGCCGGTGTTTGTAAGGGCTTGTTAAAGTATGAAATTACCGATAAGTGCGTGGGATGTACCCTTTGCGCCAAGAAATGTCCGGTCAGTTGCATCTCGGGTAAACCCAAGGAGCGCTACGTCATCGATCAAGACCGTTGCATTAAATGCGGAGCCTGTAAGGAGCAATGCCATTTCGATGCCATCATCCACCATTAAGGTACCCTGAAGGAGGACTCCCTATGGATATACAGCTAACCATCAACGATATAGCCCTGACCGTACCCGAGGGCATGTCCATCTTAGACGCCGCCCGAACGATAGACATAGACATACCGACCCTATGCTATCTCAACCTTCATGAAATGAAACTTAATAATCACATTGCTTCCTGCCGGGTATGTTTGGTAGATGTCGAAGGTCGACGCAATCTAGCCCCCTCCTGTTCAACCCCTGTCCAAAATGGCATGGTGGTTAAAACAGATACGCCTTTAGCCATCCAAGCTAGACGTACCATGGTTGAGCTGCTGCTTTCTGACCATCCTAAATCATGTTTGACCTGTGCCAAGAACCTAGACTGTGACCTTCAATCTCTGGCTGCAGATTTAGGGGTGCGTCATATTTCCTATGAAGGAGAAGAATGTAAGTTTGATATTGATCAATCCAGTTTAGCCATTATCCGCGACCCTAACAAATGTATTCGCTGTCGCCGCTGTGAAACGATGTGCGACGATGTTCAGACTGTGGGGGTTTACTCTAACGTCGGGCGCGGTTTTGAAACGGTGATTAAAACGGCCTTTGATCTACCCCTGCACGAAACGTCTTGCACCTTTTGTGGACAATGTATAGCGGTATGCCCCACCGGGGCCTTAATGGAACTCGATCAAACCGATAAGGTTCGAAAAGCCCTGAACGATCCCAACCAACTTGTCGTCGTACAAACGGCACCGGCTGTACGGGTCGCCCTTGGGGAGGGATTCGGGTTAGAGCCGGGCACAATTGTCACGGGCAAAATGGTGGCCGCTCTTCGACGACTGGGCTTTGACCGCGTCTTTGATACGGAATTCGGAGCTGACGTGACGATTGTGGAGGAAGCGACAGAGCTTGTTCACCGCATACAACATGGCGGGCGTCTGCCTATCCTTACAAGTTGTTGCCCTGCGTGGGTCAAATTCTTCGAACATCAATTTCCAGATTTATTGGACGTCCCCTCAACCTGTAAATCGCCCCATCAAATGTTAGGGGTCTTGACCAAGAGCTATTATGCAGAGACCTATGGAATTGATCCTACGAAAATTACCGTTGTCTCTGTGATGCCCTGTGTGGCAAAAAAATACGAAGCAGCCCGCCCAGAATTGGGGCAAAAACAGGTCATCCCCGATGTGAACATCGTCATTACTACCCGAGAACTGTCGCGTATGATTCGGGAAGCTGGCATTCATTTTAATCATCTCAAAGATGAAGAATTTGATCAGCCCTTGGGCGAATCGACGGGTGCCGCCGTCATTTTCGGAACAACCGGTGGAGTTCTCGAAGCGGCCCTGCGGACAGCCTACGAGATGTTAACCGGTGAGACTTTGGAGAAAGTAGAGTTTGAAGCGCTCCGGGGAATGGAGGGCATTAAAGAAGCCGTGATCAAGATCGGTGAACGTGATTTACGAGTTGCGGTCACCCATGGTCTGGGTAATGCCCGAAGAATTCTTGAAAAAATACAAGCTGGGGAAAGCAATTACGACGTTATTGAAATTATGGCCTGCCCTGGTGGTTGCATCGGCGGAGGAGGACAACCCTATCACCATGGCAATGTAGAAATTCTTAAAGCTAGGGCAAACGCCATTTATCAAGAAGACAGGTCCAAACCTTTGAGGAAATCGCATGAAAATCCTGCGGTACTCGCTATGTACAAAGATTACATGGGTGAACCTTATGGAGAAAAAGCGCATCAATTTCTCCACACCAACTTTACGAAGCGTGATAAAATATAAGATGAAGAAGTAACTATGAAAAACTACCCGCTTGGGTAGTTTTTTAAAGTGGAGGGTATTATGCATCACGCATTCTCAAGAACTGAACTCCTTATAGGAAATAGTGGTCTAGAAAAGTTGCGCAAGAGCACGATCATGATATTCGGGATTGGGGGGGTCGGCTCTTTCACCGTAGAGGCTCTGGCGCGTGCGGCCGTGGGTCATATAATCTTAGTGGACTTTGATGATATTTCTCTATCGAATATTAATCGTCAAATACATGCTCTCCACTCCACCGTGGGCGACGCCAAAGTAGACGCTATGAAACGTCGAATTTTAGAGATTAATCCAGATGCCAATGTCGAGACGATCAAGGAGTTTTATTCTGCGGCGGATGCTGAACGCCTGCTTGGACGAAAGCTAGATTATGTCATCGATGCCATCGATACAGTTTCCAGCAAAGTAAGCCTGGCCATAGAATGTTTGCAGCGCAAAATCCCCTTGATTTCCAGCATGGGCGCTGGAAACCGCCTTTCTGCAGCGAACTATAGGGTAACAGATATCTCCAAAACTAGCGGGGATCCGCTGGCCAAGGCAATGCGCAAATTACTGCGCAAAGAAGGTATTACAAAAGGGCTTAAAGTCGTGTCTACCCCGGATCTGCCACTTACTCCGCTCTCCCTAGAGAAAACTGATTGGCAAAATAACCGTAGCCCTCGTGAGGATGAGCTCAGTGTAGGAAAACGCTCGACTCCAGGTAGTATGTCCTTCGTTCCACCGGTTGTTGGCCTCCTGATCGCCGGGGAAGTGGTACGAGATTTATTAGAGACTGGGAAAGATACTTAAAGTGAAAAGGGATTTCAATTGGGATCAACAATGGGGTTGAAGTTTATAAGCTTCAACCCCATTGTTATTGTGAATTCGTTAGATTAATTTGCTTCCTCATTGGATCAATTATCGATGAGGTCTTGCCCCTCATCGTCTTAAACACCAGCAGAAAAATACCAATATCAATAAGAACATCCCCCACACTGAACACTTGTTTTTGCAGTCCGGGAAGATCTAGATAGAACCGATCGGCTAAGAAGCTCAGGTGGGTTGACTCAGTCATTAGCCCGTGAGTTCCCTGCCCCGCTAGTAACGCGTTACGGCTGACCTCAGGAAGAAAAGAGGGATCAACTGGCATTACTCCACCATTTAAAACGATTACGAGGGCATTTAGCAGAATTCCCAAGGAGATGCATGTCATTCCAGGCAGTGACCTATTACGAACAGTGAAAATTAATAATAAAAAATAGGACCCTGTATCAAGTGCTGGACTAACCCAACTCGGGCCTAACCCAATTCCTCGAACTGCTGCCCAGTAAACGCCACTCTGTATCAAGAGAGCCAAGGGGATCAGCCAAACTACGCGCAGGGTGATTTCCCCTAGTCGGCCGAATTTTCCTCCACTTATAAGGCTTACGAATAACGCTAGAATCAACGTCTCAATGAGCATACTTCACCTCTTAACACTAATAACAGCATAAGGCATGTGAAAGAAAATAACTAGGCAGGATGCCATGGATATTTTCTTTCACATGCCTATATGATTAGCAGTTTGTAATTTGTCAATACTGACCGTCCGAAATGTCATTTTACTTGTAACTACTTTACAAAATATTTCTACGAGTTCAGGATCCAATTGTGAACCTGAGACTTTTTTAATTTCAGCAATGGCCTCGTAATGCGAACTGCCTTTACGATAACTCCGATCAGATGTGATCGCATCATAAGTGTCTGCTACGGCAATGATCCTAGATTCCATTGGTATCGCTCCACCTTGGATTCCATCAGGATAGCCCTTTCCGTCATAACGCTCGTGGTGATGTCGTACCACTTCTCCTATATCAAATAAAAATTTGATGCCTTTAATAATCGTTTGACCAATGGCCGGATGGCTGCGAATAGCTTCCCAATCCGAATCCAGCAGTTTTCCCTCTTTATTGAGGATTATTTCACTTACCCCGATCTTTCCTACGTCATGCAACACGGCAGCGTATTTAAGATATTGAGTTTTTTCTTCACTCATTTTCAGTTCTTCTGAGATAGCGACTGCAAATTTCCCTACTCTTTCTGAATGTCCACTAGTGTATGTGTCTTTGGCTTCTAGTGCTTGAACAAGAGCTTCGACCGTATTAAGATAGTTTTCTCGCATGTCGATGTAGATTTTAAAAGCATGTCGAGAAACTAACAGTGGAATAAAGAGAAGGCAAAGGCCTACTGATCCGT
>DASRMA010000016.1:0-12850 GCA_035648155.1 Desulfosporosinus sp. | reverse complement strand
TTATGGCGTTGCCTGTGGTATGGGATATGGCAGATGCTATGAATGCCCTGATGGCCATACCAAACTTAATTTGTCTACTTCTTTTAAGTGGAGTTGTTGTATCCGAAACGAAAAAATATCTTTGGGATGACAATTTAGATGGAATATCCACTGACCCCATTCGTGTTCTTGAGAAATAGTCAAATGATGCTCCGTAGGGCAGAGTGAGAGTGCCTAGACTGTATGAGGGAGAAGGCTAGTTCATAAAAAAGGGCTGTCTCAAGTAGAAATGGAAATTTTCCCATGATTCAAAGTGTTGGAAAGCTGATCAAATACAAGTAGTATCCCTTTGGGGGTTCTGCTTGTACTTTTTGGAAACTTTACGTTACAGCGGAATGGTTATCGGAAACTTAAGTTTACAAATAATACGGATAATTATAATTAATTCAGATAACATAGGGGTTATGAGCTTGGCATACATATTGCATTAGTTAAGGGCAGGAAGATAAGGTGGAATTAGCATCATGCAGTACTGATGCGAGAAAAATAAGGGGGATCACTGATGATTATTGGTGTAGCGAAGGAAATCAAAAACAACGAGAATCGTGTAGGGTTGACTCCTGCAGGTGCAGCTGATTTGAGTAAAGCAGGGCATACTGTCTTAGTTGAGCAAAGTGCCGGCTTGGGTAGTGGTTTTCCGGATGAAAGTTATGCTAAAATCGGAGCAACCATTATTGACGACAAGAAAGTATTATTTGATCGTTCTGAAATGATTATTAAGGTGAAAGAACCTTTAGCTGTGGAATATGATTTATTTCACGAAGGGCAAATCTTATTTACCTATTTGCATTTAGCACCTGAGGTTGAGCTTACTAGGGCGATGCTACAGAAAAAAGTCATTGGTATTGCTTATGAAACCATAGTAGGTCGGAATAATACATTGCCTCTCTTATCCCCTATGAGCGAAGTTGCTGGTCGAATGGCGGTGCAAATTGGTGCACAAATGCTAGAAAAACCATGGAGTGGCAAGGGAATCCTCTTAGGAGGTGTACCTGGCGTAGAATCAGCCCAAGTCGTCATTATTGGCGGTGGTATAGTGGGCACCAATGCTGCTAAAATGGCGGTCGGCATGGGTGCGCGGGTTACGATTATTGACAATTCGGGAGACCGTCTTGCTTATCTGGATGATATCTTTGGTGGTAGAGTTATGACGGTTATGTCCAATAGTTATAATATTGGAAAGTGGGTTGAAAAAGCGGATCTGTTGATTGGGGCAGTACTTATTCCAGGCGCGAAAGCTCCAAAGTTAGTGAGCGAGGAAATGGTTCAATCCATGGAAATTGGTTCTGTCATTGTTGATGTAGCCATTGACCAAGGTGGCTCTATTGCGACCATTGACAGGGTTACTACTCACAGTGATCCTACCTATATCAAGTATGGTGTAGTGCACTATTCGGTGGCTAATATGCCGGGTTCAGTGTCTCGTACATCAACTTTTGCGTTAACGAATGCGACACTACCCTATGCTATGAGAATCGCCAATAAAGGTTGGAGACAAGCTCTTAAGGATGATGCTGGGTTAGCATGCGGGCTTAATGTTTATAATGGACAGGTAACCTTTAAGGCTGTAGCGGATGATCAAAATCTACCTTATACACCGGTTGCAGAAATCCTCGCCTAAACCTAAATAAACCATCGATATCAAAGAAGATGAGGTTGACCTATTTAAGGGGCAACCTCATCTTCTTATGATCAATCGCTATTTTTCTAATACTTAATGATAGAATGAGACCGGAGGTGAAAGCGAAAATGAGCGAAGAGAATAAACTATGGCAATGCCAAATGCATAATTGTGGATATATCTATAATTCTGAAAAAGGCTGTAAAAAAAGTAAGATACCTAAGGATGTTGCTTTTGAGGAACTGCCAGATACTTGGAGATGTCCTCTATGTGGGGCTAGTAAACAAATGTTTAAACCCCAATAAACAGAAAGCAGTTGGCAGGAGCCAACTGCTTTCTGTTTGCGTCCGTCTATTCAATATATAAACCATTATGACTTACATCAGTGGAGATAACAGTGGGGAGAAATTAATGTTATAATTATTAAACAGGGCTAAGCTATGCTAGAGCGTACAAATAGAAAGGCGAAAGACTGGTATGATCGATAAGTTGTTGAACATGTTGGAAAAGTTTAATGTTAAACGGGCAATTGAGCTTCTTAATAACAATACATCAGATCTCTCTGGAGAGCTACCTGGAGAACGGCTCTATCCTATGGAAACTCTGATTTTACCAGAGTATCAGCAGGTGACAACACCACTGCAGGTTAAAGAATTTCTAAAAAGTGTTAAGCAGATACCTCTGCTTAACACTCTCGATAAGGAGCAAAAGGTATGGTATCTTTATTGGAGAGAAGAGATTCTCAAGGGTAACTACATAGATGCAGAGCTGGGCTATGTCCTTATCTTTATCTACGAACTTCTAAATTACACATTTAACGATAATGCGGCGTTTAATTTAAGTATGTTGGATCGGATTTACACGAACTATCATAACCGGCATTTTAGTTTGGGTGACTTTCTGCCACGCTGGATTTGTGATTTTTGCTATGAGCTAGAGGAGTATGACCTTGAAAGGAAGTGGACTGCTAAGATACGTTACCACGAATTATCCGCTTACGAGTCCCTTAAGCAATTTGAGAACAAACTAGAGACCGTTTCTATTACTTTTTGGAAGCAATTTATGAGATATAACAGAACGCGTTTCTTTAAAGAGAATAGAAACCTTATTTATAAAGTTTTTAAAACTTCAATTGCTTTGCTTGCACGTGAGTATCAAGCTCAAGGCCGAAATCTAATAGAAGCCTGGATACCATGCAATGAAGAAGTCGGTTATGCACGTCAATTATTTACTAATGCAGTGATAGGCCGTGAGGTTAAGACCAGACTAGAAACCAAACGATTACCGAATCTGAAAATGAGAGAAGATCTTAGTGCTTTATTTCGTCTAGCTAAAAATATTGCCAGAATTAAAGTCGGAGAAACAAGCCAATTAAACGTGGCTGAGGCTCACTTCCCAGAGGGGTTCGGATATGCGCTTCTAGAATTGTTTAGAGACAAATCTCAACCTCCACTATTTTACAGAACCCGCTTTGTAAAAGCTCATGATCAAGCGAATGTGGGCTTGGGTAGCACGATCCCAAGGCCGCCAGATCTGTTGGAACAAGACGTGGCGACGATTCCTCCCCTCGAGTTTGATTTAGAGCGAATTGATATATTGGATAAAGAAAGCAAGGAGTTAATAGAACTATTTGCGCTTAGATATGATGACGCAGAGGAAATAGTTGAAATTCTGAAAATCTCGGAGAAGGACAAAGAATCAGAGAAAGAAAAAGCATTAAATAATTGTGCAGTGTCCGTAGGTGAGAATTTTGAGGCTTTATTTGCGGAGCTAACCAGGCTGGAATGTGATTTTCTTCTCGGTTTCGAAGATCTAACAAGGGTCAGACAAGAGGGTATGAATTACCTCAAAACTCGTAGAGTTATGATGGGGGTCTTTATAACTACCCTCAACCAGAAGTCGTTGGATTGCCTAGGGGACAACCTCATTGAGCAAGAGGGAGACGTTTTAAGGTTTAATGAAGAGTTCAAGCAAGTACTTCAAAGACTTGCCGAGGAGGAGAAAGTACGTGGCAGGAAAAATTCGTAAAAAGGATTCTACAGCAATTTTAAACTCGCTATTTGGAGGAGTTGTCCCCAATAGGGGACTGGAACATATTATGGTCGGTCGCAAAGCTGAGGTCACTCAAATACTCAAAGATTTAGAAACGGTGAGGGACGGAGCCTCGGTCATTAAATTCATTATTGGGCCCTTTGGCTCAGGCAAAACGTTTCTACAAGCATTAATCCAACAAGTCGCCTTCGGCGAAAAATTTGTGGTAGGTAAGGTTGATTTTGATGCCAATCGCCGACTCTATGGTTCTGGGGGAAAGTCGGTCGCTACCTATTCAGAAATGATGAAAAATCTCTCCATCGCTACTTCTCCCGATGGAAACGCTTTGCCGATGATTTTGGAACAATGGATTAGTGACGTGCAGACCAAAACCATGCAAGAAAAGGGGTATGGGTCTGTAGCTTATGATGATCCACAGTTTATTATAGATGTGGAGAACGCAATTGCTGAGGGCGCGACTAAGATGGATCGGCTCGTGGGCGGTTTCGATTTTGTTCGAGTGCTGATGCAATATTTTAAGGGCTTTGTGGAAGATGACAATTTTCTTCAGCGTAGTGCACTACGCTGGTTGCGAGGGGAATATTCGACCAAGACTGAGGCTAGAGCGGATCTGGGTGTAAGAGGTATTATTGATGACTCTAACTATTATGATTACATCAAGGTCATTGCCCAATTTGTCCGCCAGATCGGTTATTCCGGTTTAATTGTGAATTTTGATGAGGCCATTAACCTTTATAAGATAACCCATCCGCAATCCAGGGACAAGAATTACGAGACTATTCTCAAGATATTTAACGATACTTTACAGGGCAATGTATCGGGTTTGTACATCATTTTTAGTGGCACACCAGAGTTTCTTGAAGACGAGCGTAGAGGCCTTTATAGCTACGAAGCCATCAAAAGAAGGCTGGTCTTAAACAAATTTGAAAGTAGTGACTTTAGAGACTTATCGCAACCCGTAATGAAACTCACCCCGCTCAAACAGGAAGAATTGTACCTCTTGCTCCAGAACTTAGTGGAAATCCACGCTTTCCATTATGACTATGAACCGGAGGTTAGTGGTGAAGAAATTCGTTCGTTTATTATCCAGGAATATGCTAGACCAGGTGCGTTAGAAAATTTGACCGCGAGTGATATTATCCGAAATTTTATTGGTGGTTTAAATATTCTGCAGCAGAATACAGGGTTTGACCGCTCCAAGATATTTGGCGATCAAGAGAACTCAAAATTCGAGCCTCCTAAAAACGTTGCAGCGGGTAGGTTTAGCTCAGCTAAAATATAACAATATCTATGGGCACGACGTATCGTGCCCATATCGCGCAAAACGGGGGAAAGACGTGGATACTTTTAAGCTTTTATCAAACAAAATGCAACAACGGATCTGGGCCATGAAATGGGAGAGCTTTACTCCAGTTCAGGATCAAACGATCCCGCTTATAATGCAAACAGAGTCTGATATCATTGTGTCAGCTAACACCGCTTCAGGGAAAACTGAAGCTGCTTTTCTTCCTATTATCACTAAGATAGAGAATAGTGCGCAGACGGAGTTGAAAGTTCTCTATATTTCACCCCTCAAAGCGTTGATCAATAACCAATTTGAACGGATTGAACGTTTATGTGAGAATTGTGAGATTAAGATCTATCGTTGGCATGGGGATGTAGGGCAAAGTCAAAAAAATAAATTACTTAAAAGCCCTTCAGGTATTCTTCAGATTACCCCTGAATCCGTAGAAAGCTTGTTTATCAACAAGACTGAGCATTTAGAATCCCTTTTCCAGGGAGTAGAATTCATTGTTATTGATGAAATTCATTCGTTTCTAGATTCACAGCGAGGAGCGCAACTGCGTTCCTTATTATCGAGGATGGAGGCGTATACAAGGGTTCGCCCGCGTATTATTGGGTTGTCCGCAACGATCAGAAATTTTGACCTTGTAAAAAAATGGCTTAATCATAATCAGCCAGCAGAGGTAGAAGTGGTCGAAGCATCTGACGAGGGCAAGGAACTTCAGTATTCCTTATTACATTTTCCAGGTGGGAAGGATGGGAAGATACCCATGGAGCTTTTCGAGGACCTCAGGGTGGTCACAAGAGACTATCAATCCCTTATTTTTTGTAATAGCCGAGGTGCGGTCGAAGAAACCACAGTCATGCTTAACCGTTTGGCTGAAAAGGAGGGGATTAAAGAAGGGTACTTTGCTCATCACTCTTCGATAGATAAAGCTGAAAGAGAGTATGTGGAAAAAAAATTGGCCACCTCAAGAACTCCTCGAAGCATTGTATGTACGAGTTCACTGGAACTAGGCATTGATATCGGGGCGCTTGATCTTGTTTGCCAAATGGATTCTACCTTTACAGTTTCTTCTCTCAAGCAGCGGATAGGGCGTGCGGGGAGAAAGCTAGAAGAGGCTCAGATTCTTCAGATGTATACAACGAGTGAAGACAGCTTGGTACAGTCCATAGCCGTCATGAAACTCTTGCTTGAAGGGTGGATTGAGCCAGCTGTGGGCTATCCAGTTCCCTATGATATTGCCTTTCATCAAATCATCTCTCTTTGTCATGAGTATAATGGCGTGACTTGGAGTCAGCTAATACATACCCTCGAAGATAATGGTGCCTTTTATCAACTCCCTAAAAGCGACATTGTAAACCTAATTAATCATATGGTGACTACGGAGATGTTAGAGATCGTGCCTGGACTCAATGAATATATTGTGGGGCTTGAGGGAGAGAGATTATTACGGGGAAAAGATTTTTACTCGGTGTTTATGGTGGCCATTTATTATGACGTGTACTGTGGGATACGAAAGATTGGGCAACTCGATAAAGGGGTCAAGTTCGATATTGGGGAAAACGTTATCTTAGCAGGGAAACTATGGACGATTAAGGACATGGATACAAAAAAGAATAAGATATTCGTCCAAACTGCTGTGAACGCTAAAAAACCAAAATATCTGAGTGCTCCAGGGAAGATAGATCGTAAAATAGCAGAAATGATGTTCGAGGTTTTGTGTTCGGAAGAACAATTCGAATATCTTGACCCCAACGCAAGAGCGTGTCTCACGGGCGCGCGGCTAAAATATGTTTTTCATCATGTATCAGTAAATCAGCGGATTGCCTGGGAGTTGCGTGGTGGCTTGGCTTTTGAACCCTTTGTGGGAACTGTAATTTGTAATACACTGATTTGGCTGCTGAGAGCTGTATCGGGTATGGATATCAAACGCATGCCCAATCGAATAGAACGTATTATGTTGCCTAAGGATATCGAGCTTTCAGACCTTATTGAAAAGATTCTAAGTCGAGTATGGGAGGAAGAGGATCTTTTCTTGTTCATCCGGGATAAAGAATGGCTGGTAACAAAATACTCACCCTATTTGACGGATGAGTTGCGACAGAAGATGCATATGAAGTATGAAATAGATCTTAGTGGTGCCTTGAAATTTTTAGAAAGTTATCGATTCGTGACTATTTCCTTGACTGAATAAGCAAGTGATATGAAAAGGAATAATATAAAAGCCCCTGCAACGCAGGAGCTGAATTACTCAAATCATGGTTACTTTAAGAAAGTAATGATTCAAGTTAAATTGAAAACGGTTAAGGTCTGAAGTTTTTTATGTTCTTGGTAGAGGACGTCGGTCAGGGAAATGTCCAAAGCATTGGACAGAGCAGCTATATAAAACAGTTGTTTACCTAATTCAGCTTCTATGATATCTTTACAATTATCGCAAATAAATCCTTCAAGTTGGCTGTTCAACAGCTCTTTTAAATCGGCAAGGCTTGCATCGGGTGGTACCGGCTTCTTATGCGCATTGACAGCATGACAACCGCAACTCGTTACCGATTTAACGACGGCACGGTTAACACGCGCAGATGATTCTTGTCCTTTAGACAAGATATCTAAAATACTTTGATGACGGATTAACAGAGATTTTACTGTGCTTTGGAATTGGTCAGTGAGTTGTTCCATGCGTGCTATACTCACTCCTTTCTGCCTTCTCTATTATATCGAGACGTCGGGGTTGTTGTCAATTTTCAAGGAGATTAAGGGAGAAAAAGGGAAATTGACAGTCTGAAGACTTGTATGATATAATTTTAAAACTTTGACCCGGGCTTTGTTCCTTGCTATAATAAGATATAAGGGGGTGGCTGAATGTTTAAGGTTGGAGACAAAGTCGTTTATCCAATGCATGGCGCTGGTATTATTGAGTCGATTGAGGAACGTGAAGTCCTCGGAGAAACACACCAATATTATGTCATGCATTTACCAGTAGGGAATATGAAATTGTTTATTCCCTTAAACAATGTGGAGAACCTGGGTTTGCGGCAAGTGATTTCTCCTGCCATGGTCAAAGATGTGTTAGAGGTACTAAGAACTGAAGACACAGCAGTTGCACTAGCCTGGAATCGGCGCTATCGTGCTAACCTGGAAAAGATCAAGAGCGGAAATATTTTTGAAGTCGCCAATGTTGTGCGTAGCCTTGCTCAAAGGGATAATGAAAAGGGCCTTTCTACTGGAGAAAAAAAGATGTATGAGAATGCCTGCCAAATCTTGATTAGTGAGCTCGTTTTGACAGAAGGAACAGAAGAAGCGACGGTTAGGGAGTGGCTTTTGAAGGCTTTAGTTTCAGCGTAAACTCAATACATCAGCACGCTTCTTAAGGTTATGACGTTGGCCTTCTAGTTGCAATTATGAACAAGAAGACATATTCTTTCTCATAATGTAGACAAATGAAGTCCAACTAATTACTTTAAATTACTTTACTTGTAATTTTATACCAATAAGCAGTATAATTGGCAAGACTTTTAGTCACAATAGATAAAAAGGAGGTGATATGATGATTCGCAATTTAATACGCGGAATCATCACCATGTTAGTTGGGGCGTTGGGATTTTATCTTAGTTTTTTAAGCCTCAATTTTTTACAATCCCTTGGGTGGGGCATTACTGCTGTATGGACCTATGCGACAATGGTTATTATCTTTGCAATTATAGGATTTTTAGTTGCTCCGATTAGTATCCGTTCTTTTCTTTCATTAATGAAATGGATCGACTTACGGTTAACTCCAGTTCCAACACACGACCTTATGAGTGGAGCTGTTGGGGGAATCATCGGACTTATTATTTCAAGTTTATTTAGTAATTCATTTGTCAACATTCAATTTTTTGGACCACTGTTAGCAGTCCTTCTAAGCGTTCTCTTGGGCTATTTGGGTTTGACCATTGGAATGAAGCGGAAAGAGGATGTCTTGGGCTTTCTAAGTTTCCTTCCTAAATTTAAAGGAGACAAAACGGACAAACAAAAAGAAAAAATAGGAGACAACTCTTTAGAGCCAGTGAATTATAAGATTCTTGACACCAGTGTGATTATAGATGGACGGATTGCAGACATTGTCAAGACTGGATTTGTGGAAGGAATATTGCTTATCCCGGGTTTTGTCCTGGAGGAGCTTCGACATATCGCAGATTCTTCAGACTTGCTTAAACGAAATCGCGGACGAAGAGGCCTTGATATTCTCAATCAGATTTCTAAGGAAACGGTGATCAAAGTTCATATTCATGAACAAGACTTTGATGATATCAATGAAGTTGACAGTAAACTAGTACGCTTGGGGCAAGTTTTGGGGTCTCCCCTTTTAACCAATGATTATAACCTCAACAAAGTGGCTGAACTTCAAGGCGTTAAGGTCTTAAACATCAATGAATTGGCCAATGCCCTCAAACCAATTGTTTTGCCCGGTGAAGAAATGCTAGTTCAAGTCATGAAAGAAGGAAAAGAGCCTGGCCAGGGCGTAGCCTATCTTGATGATGGTACAATGATTGTTGTAGATACGGGACGACGTTTTATGGGGCAACATGTCACAGTACTAGTGACAAGTGTCCTGCAAACTGCGGCTGGCCGTATGATTTTTGCCAAACCTAAAAGCGTTCTTGAAAAAAAGCCGATGAGCCTTCGCACAGTTGATGGGGCGAATGCGATTGGCTGAGTTAGGCATCGTTATTCCTGCGGCAGGTCAAGGCAAACGGATGGGAGCAGGATGCAACAAGCAATTTCTACACTTGTTGGGACAACCCATCTTAGCCCATACGGTTAGAATCTTCCAAGAATCCAGTTTTGTTTCAGAAATTGTTATTGTAGGGGCAGAAAGCGATCTGCATATTATTAAAGAACTTGTCTACCACCATGAGCTTGATAAGGTGGTGGCAATAATTCAAGGTGGAGCGCACCGCCAAGATTCGGTTTGTGCGGGGGTTCGAGCTCTTAGTCCCACTATCCAGCGGGTAGTGGTTCATGATGGAGCTAGGCCCCTTTTGGCATTGCAAGCATTTCATCGATTTCTAGTAGAGACAGAAGCTTTTTCTGCCGCAATTATGGGTATTCAAATCAAGGATACTGTAAAGCGGGTTGATAGATCAGGTAGAGTGATCGAAACCCCGCCACGCGCACATTTGCGGGCTGTCCAGACGCCTCAGATCTTTGACCGAGGGATACTGGAGGAAGCGCATTATGAGGCGGCAGCTATGGGGTACTATGGCACGGATGACGCTGCTTTGCTAGAATGGATGGGCTATCCTGTACAGGTGGTCGAAGGCTCACAGGAAAATATTAAGGTGACAACGCCTGATGATCTGTGGTTAGCCGAACGGATTCTCGCTATGCGCGAATCGCGTAGTTCGTAGTTTGATATTCGTGGTTCGAGTCAAGAAGTACGAACCACGATCTACGAACCACGAATGTCGAGATGGGGGTGTATAGCTATTAAAGTTGGAATTGGTTATGATGTACATGCTCTGGTCGAGGGTCGACCTCTGATTCTTGGGGGGGTAGAAATCCCCTATGACCGCGGTTTGCTTGGACACTCAGACGCGGATGTTCTGATACACGCTATCATGGATGCTTTATTAGGAGCTTTGGCTTTAGGTGATATTGGCGCTCATTTTCCAGACCGTGATTCTCGGTACCGTGGAATTTCCAGTCTGGAACTATTGGAGCAGGTCATGAAACTTATCCAAGCACGTGGGTATGGAATTGGAAACATAGATAGTGTCATTGTAGCAGAGCGACCTAAGCTCGCCTCGTTTATTCCCCAAATGCGGTTTAATTTAGCGCGAGTTATGCAGACAGATGAAACACGTGTGTCGGTGAAAGCGACAACAACTGAGCGGTTGGGATTTGCTGGCCGGGAAGAAGGAATCGCAGCCCAGGCCATCGTTAGTTTAGAAAGTTTTGGAGGATGATGTATGGAAATTCGCGTGCGTTTTGCACCTAGCCCTACTGGCCCACTTCACATAGGAGGGGCAAGATCGGCTTTGTTTAATTATCTTTGGGCTCGCCATAACAATGGGAAATTTATTGTCCGAAGTGAGGATACCGACTTAGGACGTTCAAGCAGAGAATCAGAACAGAATATTTTGGAAGCACTTCGTTGGTTAAATATACAGTGGGATGAGGGAATCGAGGTAGGGGGAGAGAATGGACCATACCGTCAAACGGATCGCTTAGATCTATACAGAGACTATATTAAGAAGCTATTGGACGGTGGACACGCTTACTACTGCTACTGTTCTGAAGAAGAGATCGAACAAGAAAGACAGACCTTAACGGCCAAGGGGGAAACACCGCGTTATTTGGGTAAGTGTCGTCACTTAACGAACGAACAAAGGGCAACCCTGGAAGCAGAAGGGCGTAAGCCTGTTGTGCGCTTTCAGGTGCCAGAATCACAAGCCATTCACATCAGCGACCAAGTACGCGGAGATGTTGTTTTTGATAGTGACGGAATTGGGGATTATGTTATCGTTAAATCGGACGGGATTCCCACCTATAATTTCGCCGTTGTTGTCGACGATGTCACTATGAAGATTACTCATGTTATTCGTGGAGAGGAACATCTGTCAAATACACCACGTCAAGTACTTATCTATCAAGCACTGGGGTTGCCAGTACCTGAATTTGATCATGTCTCACTTATCCTTAATACTGAGGGAGGAAAAATGAGCAAAAGGGATGGGGATACAGCAGTCCTGGACTATCAGAAAAAAGGTTATCTCCCGGAGGCCATTGTAAATTTCATTGCCATGCTCGGTTGGGCGCCCTCTGGTGAGGAGGAATTTTATACCCTGGATGAATTGGCAGATGTCTTTTCGTTAGATCGTGTATCCAAGAGTCCTGCGGTCTTTGATCTTCAAAAGCTGAATTATATTAACGCTCATTACATAAAAGCAGCAGCCCCTGAACGTCTAGCCGAACTCGCGTTACCCTATTTGGGGGAAATGGGTATCCTTCCACAAAGAGAACGAACTGATAAGCAGCAGCAATGGCTTATCAGTTTCATTGAGGCAATTTCCGAAAAAATATCCCATATGGCCGAAGTGAAGGATTTTGTTCATTATTTTCACGGAGCAGTGCCAATGGAGCCCGTAGGGGAAGCTTTGGAAGTGTTGAGAGGCGAACAGGTACCTGGTGTTTTGAGTCTGTTTAGGGAAAAAGTGCGGGAAGTAGAGCTGCTTTCAGGAGCGACGGTTAAAGTCTTCTTAAAACAAATGACAAAAGAGTTAAAACTAGGAGGGAAATTTGTATACATGCCTGTAAGGGTGGCACTGACAGGACAGATGCATGGACCAGAACTTTTTGATGTTATTCCTTTGTTGGGGCGCGAGAATGTGTTAAGTCGGCTTGAAGTCACAGAAAAACGTTATTTGGTGTGACCGCAAAGCACCTGTTCTGATTGACATAGAATCGATATGGCCCTATAATATATACAATATTAAGGTCAATCTTGTGATCGTTCAAACGGAGTGGAACTGCGGAATCTTTCGTCTCTGGACGAAGGGTTCTGCTTTTTATATTCACTTATAGATAATTCGGATGATCCTAAGGTAGGAGGGTGGTTCAATGTTTTTTCGACAAATAAGGCATGATATACAGGTTGTTTTTGAACGAGATCCTGCAGCAAAAAGCATTTGGGAGGTCATATTTTGTTATCCAGGGTTTCATGCTGTACTTTTTCACCGAGTGGCACATTGGATGTATCTACATAAAATGGTGCTTATACCGCGTCTGATCTCCCAGCTCAGTCGGTTTCTTACAGGCATTGAGATCCATCCGGGAGCAAAGATTGGGCAAGGTTTTTTTATTGACCATGG
>DASRMA010000015.1:0-6573 GCA_035648155.1 Desulfosporosinus sp. | reverse complement strand
CGTTGCCATTATAACAACTCCAAGTTAACTCAAAGGGAGTGCTAATTTTTTCACCTAGGGCGATTACCTCACTTTTAATGAGCCATTGCAGTGGTGTTATAAGGCGAACTTTCATATAAGAACCGATATATATTGCATTGGCCATGGCCCCATTAAATTCAGGAGTGCAGTCTGGATAGGCCCAGTTCCTCCCGTCTTCGGAATTCGCTCCATAGTAAATCTCAGCTACACCTTTTACTAGCGAAATTGACGTGGCTATCGATAGCAAATTCGCATTACGGAACGGCACGTAAGTCGGGGATACACCTTGGCTTGTACTAAGTTCTTCATAGGTTGTCGCCGGATTTGCCTTATCAGGGTCAACAAGAGTAGACCCTCCCCCTTGGAAGATATTAGGAAGTTGTTGGATCATGTGATCATTGATACCTAAATGCTGCGTCACGTCTCTTGCTGCTTCAATCTCTTTAGCGTTTTTCTGCCCATAGAATAAGCTTAGTGCCACAACATTTTCTGGTCCAAATTCTCTACAAGCTAAAACTGCACAGATTGTACTATCAATTCCACCACTAAGAAGAACTAGAGCTCTACGAGGGCTATCCATTATAATCTCTCCTATTACTACTACAATTTAACATGATATTTTACCACAAGTCGTCTTAATTAACTATGCCAACCCAGAGCTCTAAAGAGAGCGGTGGCAGCTTCTGCTCGGATAACATTGTCACGTGGGGCCAGAATCTGGCCTTCTACCTTTAGTATACCAGTACTATTGGCCAGAGCTATATATCCTAACGCATCGGGATCAATATCAGCAGCATCTTGGAAATTAACCTTGTAAATGTCTTTCAGCTCAGCCACCTTATTTAGCTGAACATAACGAACTAGCACTTTTGCCAACAGCTCACGATCCACCTGATCCCCAGGTTGAAGATTCTCTTTCAACCAACCTTGCTCTTTAGCTTTGATTATAATCTCTGCGTCTGTCAGCCCAGTATTACCCCACAAACCAAACCGACTAAGATACATCGCCCTCAACAGTGGAGTTATACTCATCTTTTCTTGAGGTTTAAATTTACCGCCAAACTCACCGAATAACCCAGCCTCCCCAAGAGCAGCAATCTCTTGCGCTCCATTAACTCCAGTCAGATCGGTAAAGTGATAGGGTTTTGGGCCTTTCTCCAGCGGCTGACCCTGGTAATCAAGTAGTTCTCCTGTTTTAGCGTCTAAGATATTGGAGAGAGGAATACTAGTATCTTGATTAAATGGAAGATAAACTAAACGCAAATTATTCCCCGGCAATCCATTAGTATAGATACGGACATAAGCTAGCGTCATAGGGCGTGCCTTGAGAAATAGCTCTGCCGCCTTATCCTTACTGAGAATGCCGGAAACACTCGGTAAATTGAACTCCGACCAGTTGAGTTCATAACTAGTGACAAGACCTGACTGAGGAGCCACACTGACTGTCATACCATTATCCAGGAAATCTACTCCATTTGCCACTCTGTGATAAGAGAACCCTTGTATATTCCAAGGTTCTGTTCCTATTTTGGCATTAAAGTTATTTTCGATGTCCAAAGTCGACTGGCTAAATCGATCTGGCTGGACTTTCTTCAGAAATTCCTCCGCGGTCGTTTGCATTTCAGCCCGGTCTAGCTTAACCTTGGTTTTCTCGGCTTGCGCATAATAAAGGTTAAAACCCAAGAGCTCGCCCGTTGTGGCACTAACTCTGGCACTTAGTGATTGCGCACCTTGTCCATCTTTCGCCCCCGTAGCGTTCCAGTCAAAGTTCCAGACTCGTTGATCGGTATTACGCCAATCAGTACCCAGATTTGCGCTGCGTAACGTTAGGTTATCCGGAATTCCAATCCAGCGCTTTACTGCAGCAATTGCCTCATCTCGTTTCAGCAACAAAGCAGTTTTTTCTACTTCTTGTTGTTCCTGAGGAGTTATTACGACTGCTACATCATTGGAGCTCGGGCTGCCCCCACTCCCCTTAGCACCCATTCCACCACTTCCTGACAAATCGATTGCCAGTGAATCTCCTAGAGCAAGCTGAAGAGGCAAGCCGGTTAAGGCATCGATTGCGCCCCCGCTTTGCCCGGCTAACTCGTAAACGAGCTTAGCTTCTTTCTTTTGTCCCACAGCCAACGTTCTATAGGAATTAGCAACCCAATATTTAAGTTTAAAAAAGGGTGCCGTTGCGAAAGCCTTTTGTGCCTGAGCAACGTTGATTACACCCTTAACCTCAGGTGCTTTCACCTCACTCCAATTGAGATTATACGAGGTAATGTGCCCATCGGTACCAGATACCTGCACCTTGACTCCATTGCTGAGAAAGGGCAAATCGTTAATAACCCTTTGGTATTGAAGAGCATAGTTAATTGGTCCGTTATTACCCAGTGGTACCACCACTTGATCGCTGGAAATTGGTCGTAACTGTCCAGCGCGTTCGCCCAAAAGACGAGTCAATAAATCAGCAGTGATTTCTTGGGCCTTTGATTTAGTGATCGTAGGAAGTATCCCGCTATGACTGGATTGACCATCACTTTTCCATGTGTACATACTCAATATATCACCATTTGTGGCACTGACTTCAGCTGCCAGTTCCCCCTGTCGTCCCGCCGTGCCATTCCAGCGCAAAGACCAAACCTGGCGATCACCGTTCGTATTGTATGAAGAATTAAAGTCCGTGTATTCAATAGGCACATCGAAGTTGGTTTTCACAATAAGTATAGCCTTTTCTAACGTGATTTCCGGCATAGCTAAAGTCTGGGTAGTTGACGACGGAGTGCTTTCTCCCGCAAGTGCAACTGACCCGGGAATAACCTGCACCAGCAGTAAGGCGACTCCAATCACAGCCAATATATGCCTCCAATTGTTTTGCATACTATTTCCACCTTCTCTTCCTGTCTGCTTAGACACTAGATATTCACAATATCCTTAGTTCTAATGTTATAGACGTCTCCCTGATCGGATATCTGACAAACTATTTATCGACTTCTTTCTACATTTTTTACGTTTTAATCCATAACGTTCCCATAGGTTGTACCTTTAGCAGTACGTGATCTAGCCCTCTGCCTTTATGCCTTTGCCTTCTTTGAGATCCTTTAAATTAGGATCCCGAAGAATAAGCGCACCCTCCGACAATCCCTCCTCTATAATTACTTGGCTATCATTTTCCTGACCTTTTTTCACGGCTTGAATTTTAGCCTTGCCTTGCTGAATTACCCAGACAGCCTCCCCTTCTTGATAGGGAAAAAGAGCAGTTTTGGGAATCAAAAGTTTGCCTGGAACTTTTACGGTGGTATATTTAACATCCACATTGCTCCCTAGCACAACGACTGGGGACGATTCATCAAGCAGTATAGTTATCTTGACGCGGTTTTCTTTAAGCCCAAGTGGGGATATCCTCTCGACCGCAGAGATAGCGACTGTTTCCACTTTACCCTCAAACACTTGATTAGCTGTGCTGCTCCCTTGAATAAGTTGAACTGAGCTGCCCACTTTGATGTCAAGTGCATCACTGGCTAAGACATAGCTTTCTAACTTATACTGGTTTTTAGCAAACACGGTCATTATCTTCTGGCCCTGAGGAAGAACATTTCCTTCTATTAGTGTGATATCTTTGATGATCCCGTCTTGATGGGCGACAACCACAGCCATGGTGATCTTATCTTGGACTTGATTGATCTGAGCTTCAATAACCTTTTTCTGATTGTCATAATACATTTCCGTCCCTGAGGGAGTCTTTAATTGCTCATAAATAAGTTGTAATACTAATCTCTGCTGATCTAAAATGTTTTTTGCTTTTTCCAATGTTGTCTGAGCCTCTTCATATTGCACTAGAGAAATTGCTGCGGCATCATATAAATCCTTCAATCGACTCAGGTTAAGTTCCTCTGACTGAACATCCTTTTCCGCTTGCTGAATAATTAACTGTTGTTGAGCAACTTGTGCGCCATAGGGGCTTTTGTAACTCTGAGAGCGCTGTCCTTCTAAGCTCTGAGTTTGTGCTCTCAAAATTTTCAGCTGATAGTTCAGGTCACTGGTACTCATCTCGAAGAGCACTTGTCCCTTTTTCACTTGAGCGCCATTTTTCACTTTGAGGGTTTGCAATTCCCCTTCTACTGGGTTAACAACAGACCACTCCTGTGCAGCGATAATTTCTCCTTCTTCTGTAAATCCTTTGGTGAAGTCCTGAAGATGAAGTGTGAAAACTTTGGCCGACAAAGGCAGGGCATTGGATATCACCACCAAAATAAGGACAAGGACTGCCAGGACACCCATTACAATAAATTTGCGATGCTTAGCTTTTGGCAGCTTAAAAGTTTGGGGAGTTGGGCCAATCCCACTCTTCTCAATTTCCATTTTCGACCTCCTATAACTTTAATCTCTAGTCGCGAGGATCTCCACATAAGGAAGTGACTTTATTTTGTAGTAAGCCCTACTTTGGGCTATCAAAACAGAGAAGGCAGTTCCAGCCGCCGCGCCCAGCAAAGCCATTGGCGGAAGTCCTGCAGGAAGAGAGTACATGTCATTGCTCATCGATTGAGCCATACTGAGGCTTAACCCATAGGCCATAGGGATGCCTAGCAAGATTCCAAAAATATACAAAGTCCATTGTTCTGAAGTGATCACTCGCAATACCTCTCTGGGTGTCATTCCTAGAACTCGTAAAGAAGCCAATTCTCGTTTCCGTTCAGAAAGAGAAATTATACTGGAATTATAGATCAGAGCAAAGCCCGCAATACCGCCCAAGATAGCGAGCAGCCATGTCGTAAAGCCGTAGGAATCCATCATTTTCCGAATCTTATCTCCTGTGTCTTTCAGGGATTCAATTGACGAAACATTACTAGCATTACGATACTTGCTTTTCAATTGTCCCACCTCAGCTTGATCCATCTTAACGAGCATTGACGTACTGATTTCTCCTTGCCTGAGAAAACGTTGCAGTTCTTTCTCCGCCATGAAGGCATTAAGTCCGACATATTGAGGAACCACCCCCTTCACAAGCAAGTTCTCACCCTTTTGGTCAAGAGTTTCTCTTCGCAAGGGACTTTCCACATAGATAAAGTCTCCTGCTTTCACGTTCAAGGAGTTGGCGAGATGCTCGGATAGTAAGACTCCCTGGTCAGGGACCTCTAGACGGCCGCCGCTTTTATCCAAAATATTATAAAGCGTGGAATCCTCGGAAAGGCCCATCAGCGCCACTTCCTTCTTTAGCCAACCGTTTTTCAAAGTGGCTGGGACTTCTAGAAGGGGCTCGACTCTAGAAACTCCGGCTTCATGAGCTACAGCTTGTTGGGTCAATCGTGTGGACGCTGGCTGGCTCAATTGAATTTTCACATCATAGGTTTGAACTTGTTCTAATTGAACAACTGTCAGCAATTTAGTCATGTTTTGCATAGACCAGGATACCGTCATTAAGCTAAAAACAACGGCGATACCGAGGATGTTGAAAAGGCTTCTGGTTGGAGAACGGAACACATCGCGTATTCCCATTTGAGCTTGAGCCGAGATATTCTGCCAGAACCAAGTGATCTTCTCGATTTGGGTCTTGCTAGCAGTGACTGGAGCCGGAGGCCTCATGGCCTGGGCTGGTTCCAAACGCAAAATATCAAGACTTCCTTTAACCCCACTGAGGACGCTGAAGAAGAGCGAAAGAAAAAGGCCAATCAATAAATACTTCATAGAAAATTCGCTTTTAAGTCCAGGCAGAGCAAAGAACTCTTTATACATGGTCGTTAGGGGGAAGGAAAGCGCCACTCCCGATAGCCCCCCGATTAATCCTCCAGTGGTTCCAATGACCAAGGGATACGTAAGATAATGCAAGATAACTTCTCTATCAGTAAAGCCAAACGCTTTAAGCGTCCCTATGGCAATTCGTTGCTGTTCGATAATCCGCCTCAACATAGTGTACAAAATTATGGCGGCTACTCCTAAGAAGACCACTGGAAGTGTTTTAGACATCGTTCGAATTTGCTTAATTTCGCTGTTCAAGATGGCATTGCTCGGTTGGTTTTTACGAGCGACAATACTTTTCACCCCATAGGGCTTTAACTCGGCTTGCAAACTATCTTTAACTGACTCAAAATCAACTCCGCTTTGCAGGGTAACTACAAGATCATTGACCTGGCCTTTTTCCTTAACAAGTGCTTTAAGAGAACTTAACGGAACATAGGCGATCCCAAATTCTTCAGGCGATGGATAAAAATCTTGAGCGTTCTTCATTATGTAAATAAATTCTGGGCTTTGAGCGGTTCCGGTAATAAAAAAAGTAACTTGTCTTCCATCTAAATTAGCTGTAATGCTATCTCCTAATAACAGATGATTCGCTGCCAAAAATTTGGGATCCACAAGAATCTCAGGTTGGTTGTCGCTCGGAAGATGACCCTTAATAAGACGAAGTTGGTTTATTTTCGGGGTATCGGTCATATTTATGGAAACCATTCTCAGATAGCGATTAGAATCCTGCTTCTGATCCAAAAGTCGGACATCTTTTACGATACGCCCTTCTGCTTGATCAATTCCGGGTAAAAACGTGAGTGAGTTTACTTTGTTTTCTGGATA
>DASRMA010000014.1:0-7594 GCA_035648155.1 Desulfosporosinus sp. | reverse complement strand
CGAGAGCTTGCTGACTATGAGCAACAGGAACAGGAAATTCAAGGAATCCTCCAAAAATTTGGGTTTGACTTTGAACTTCGTTTTGACCGCGAACGTCTCCACACCACCTTTAGCCAATTACTTAAAAGCCTAGATCATAGTCTCGAAGAAGCGGTGCGGATTCGTGACGTTTCTACAGAATCTCTCGCTTCACTCAAAAACGGGAGACTGCATATCCCCGAGGAAATATTCGCCATCTTGGCCAATCAGGATATCCAATATGACTACATGCGCAAGGTAAGAACCAGTGCGATCGGCAGCAACGAGTATTTAAAATTCGAAGAACTAATTCGGGATGAAAACGCTATTCAGAATGACGAAAAGCTAGAAAAAGCTATCTTCAGAGTGTCTGAGGCTAAACAGATTAACTTATTTGAGTAAGAAGTAGGCTAAGCGGTCAAGCATCACTAACAAATCGGGATTCTTTCTTGGTCATTCATTGAATAGCCATCTCGTTTAACATCACTCATATTTAATGAATTATCGTTTGTTTCAAGACGCTTAAGTTTTTTAACTGCCCCATAGGCTTCTTTTAAGGAAAGCGTAACTCCTTTCCCAGAAATAACCCATAACGTCTTATACCCCCGAGGGATTGTTAGCAGATTTTCTTCACCTTTGCCATCCGTAAAATAGACTAATAAATTAACCTTATGATGATTAGCATAGTCAAAAACTGGGGCAAACTTAGTGCCTCCTCTGATCTTAAGTCGATCTTTTATATCCCTTACAGATTTGATGGTATACACACGTCTGATTTCACTATCACATTCTATAATCGTGATTTCATGATTATAGCTTTTAACGATCTCCAAGACTTCTTTAATGGCCTGATTAAATTCTTGATCACTAATGCTTCCGCTGATATCAAGGGCAACAACTATTTTTGCTTTATGACTCCTAAGTTGACCTCTTAAATCTAATCGATCGGGCTGTCTTCTACTTCTTCTGGTTATGGTCTTCTTATTGTTACTTTCAACAGTTCCCATCAAGCGCTTAAGATATAAATTCCAAGGCAATTCACCATCCTTGCTGTTTTTAAGGAAGGATATCATGCTTTCTAAATAACTTGGAAGGCTGCTTTTTTGAGCATTATCAATAAACTTCTCAGTAAATTCTTGAAGCGTTTTTTCATCGATATCACTGGAATCTTCCCAAAGGTCATGGGCTTTTTCAGGATTATAAGCGGTTTCTATTTTTTGATCGTTGTTACTGTCATCTGATTCATCTGGATTAGTATCATCGGCCTCATCCTCATCTGCTTCTTGTAAATCGAGGGCCGTTTGAAGCTCTTCGACATAATATTCAAACGGTTTAAAGGGCAAGAGCTCTAAAGAATACTTTAGATTTACCCATTCTAAAGTAATCGAATAGGGCGGGAGATGATCTAAGTAGGTATTGACGACGATATTCATGGCCATATTGATAGCTAATCGGCTGTAGCCACCTTTGAATTCTTTTGCCCTGATTAAATGCATCGATAATATATGAATTATTTCGTGTTTGATGGTGCTTTCCATTTGCTTGAGATTAAGATTTAAAAAAATGATGGGATTGAAATAGATGACATACCTAGCCCCTTTAAAATTCACAGCAGTAGGACTGCTGATGTCAAATCGTAGCTCTCGGGACATTTGCAGCAGAAAATAGCCATAGAAATTATCTTTGTCTTCCAGAAGACTTAGATTAACTTTATCGATAAGGCTGAAAAACTCTTCCTTAAAATCTTGGGGTATCGTTATCACTGCATTGCCAGCTTTGCGTTTTCCTTTTAGAAAATTATTAATAATCATATCTGCTATTTCATAAAGCCCTTTAACTTGGTTATCAAAAAAAGTTTTCATACTTATCACCGTATTAAACGATAAGATTCAAAATATGATTCTATAAACGCTTCATTTTCTAGGGCGTGTTTGTATACTTCAGGATAACTGTTGTTAATATCTTTCATGATTCCTATTTTTAAATCGACAGGATATAGTTTTAAAAGCTCAATCAGCCTGTCTATATAAAAATTTGAATCATCAGGATTATCTATGAGGTTCGATTCTAAGCTTTTGAGAATATTCTTCGCGGAGAGATAAAGTCTGGTATGGCTTTCGTTTTTTACGCTTTCGCTGATCGATTTATGAAGAAAATCTCCTGAGAAAACATCTTCATAAGAGAGGAGTGAACGATAATCGGATTCAACAAAGTTCACAAACTCTTCGGCTATTAGTCGCCCCACATTTCCTTTGATTACATTCAAAAAGACGGATCGAGGTATTGAATCTTTTTTCTCCTTATACATTTTATAACTGCTGGAAATTCTCTCATAGCTTCGTGGGGTTGCTCTTAGATCGTCTTCGTTGATCTTGTGCAAATACTCGGGGAAGGTGGAGATAAACTCGATAACCTTTTGTTCAATTCCGGCCTGTACGGCCCAAGCTATCCACTGATTATAATCAGGCGCCATATATAACCAGACAAATCTATTTTCTTGGGCTGCATCCATATCGACAACTTGGTAATCAAACTCCGAACCATATTTACTGGAAGGATTCATAGCGGCTAATAGTTTCACACCTTCAGGTAACTTATAGCCATTGATTTCTCTATTTAAGATTAAATTCATAAGTTCCTGTTGGACTGTATGCTCACAACGATTTATCTCGTCAATGAATAAAAGAACAGTTTTTCCTTGAGAAATTTTTTCATCAATTTCCCTTAGCTTATGATGAACAGCATAGACTGTCGCTTTCTTTTCAACCAGATCTTCGTTATCATTAACTCTTGCATAAGATTCTAGGGTCGGCAGACCACCGATTTCACCTTCTTTAAGGAGATTCCCATTAATGACAATTAAACTCCAATGGTTTTCTTGAGCAATTTCCTTGGCTAAAGCTGTTTTTCCGATTCCGCTTTCCCCAACAATTAAAGGGACTTCTCCCGTCAATAGAACTAAGTCAGCGCTTTTTAATGTGTCTGTAAAATTCATGATGTCTCACTCCTATAGCAGCTTCAGCTTTTCATCGACAGCTATTTTTTTCGCCTTTTTACTTCCATACTGATAAATAAACATGATCTTGTCGATTGGCATAAGGTCACTATTTTTATTAATAGTATTGCACTTTAAAAAATCTCTCACATAGTTTTCTTCAACATCTTCAGAGGATAATGATTCCTTTAACACTTGTTCTAATTCATTAATGGATAGTTCGCTTATAACATATTTAATCACTAAAATATTGACTTTCAGAAATTCTAAAATTTTACCTTTATCTAAATTATTGATAAAGGTAATAGCCCTCTCATTGTTCTTGATAGCTATGAGCTCTGCATTATGTGTAGGAGAATTTATATATTTTAAGGCATCATAACTGTTTTGTACAGCCACCTCTTGGACACGTTCGCAAGGTTCTTTGATAAATTTTATTGAATCGTAATTTTTTCGGACAGCTAATAATTGCAATTCCTCACTTGGATTCTTAACATATTTAATAGCCCAGCCCGCTTGATTTATAGCTAATTTGATTAACCTATCGTTTGGATTTTTAAGGTACTCTAAGTTAACCCAGCCATTATTGATCGCTTTGATCATCATATCTTCGGTAGGGTTACTTATAAATTGAATCGCTTGACTATTATTGTCGATAGCAAATTCTTGCATCTCTTGAGTTGGATTATCGATATATTTTAAGGTAAGTCCATTTTGCTTAACAGCCAATAACTTTATCTCATCTGTAGGGTTATTGATATAGGCTATAGCATTGGGATTAGTCTTGATCAGGGCAATAAGCTTTGACGTTTCCATAATGTTAAGTTCCTTCTGTTCCAATTTTTATTTCAAAAAATGCTTTGTTCATTCGCAATCACCCTCGTGTTCCTATTTACTATATAAATTGTAACTTTCTACTTTTTGCTTTTCAATTCCTCCTTCATCTTTCCTTAAAGTTCGATAATATAGACATTAATTTGCTTTAAGCAGGTTATCAGGTCACCGTTACGCATTCAAGCAACCTTTGACAACATTGTGAAATTGACCAAGATAGCCTATGTAGACATGACTATGTTAAAAAGTACTTGACCCCATAGTAACTATAGGGTATAAAATACGGACTATACAGCAATAGGTTAAACAAACGTTGCCGATGTAAGAGATCAATATCAGATAGAAAGGTAATGAAGACAACGATGGAAAATAAAATCTTAATTAAAAACGCGCGGGCAATTGTAACGTGTGACGCAGCAGATCAAGTGTTTTATGATACCGATATGCTTATTAAGGGTCCGCAGATTATGCAGATAGGCAAGAATTTACAAGCGAAGGACGCTGAAGTAATCGACGGGCGTGACAAGTTTGTTTATCCTGGCCTGATCAACACACATCACCATTTTTTTCAAACGTTTGTCCGCAACCTGATGACCATAGATTATCCTAATATGTTGGTGGTCGAATGGCTGGACAAAATCTATCGTATTTTTCAAAAAATTGATTCCGAGGTCATCTATTATTCTTCCTTGACTGCCATGGGAGACTTACTCAAGCATGGATGCACCTGCGCTTTCGATCACCAGTATTGCTATACCAGTGTCTCGGGCAAGTTGCTGGTCGACCGGCAGATGGAAGCGGCTACCCAACTGGGTATTAGATATCACGCAGGAAGAGGCACGAACACACTCCCACGCAGCAAAGGGAGTACGATCCCTAACGATATGCTGGAAACGACCGACGAATTCATTTCAGATTGTGAGCGTCTGATTGATTTGTATCATGATCCAGCACCGTTTTCAATGAAGCAGATCGTGGTGGCACCGTGCCAACCGATAAACAGCTACATAGAGACCTTCAAAGAGTCGGTTAACCTAGCTAGGGCAAAGGGCGTACGTTTGCATACCCATCTTGGCGAGGGAGAAAACGTTATCATGCAGGAGCGCTGGAATAAGCGTTCGCTTGAATGGTGCGAGGAAATCGGCTTTATCGGCCCGGATGTCTGGATTGCCCATGGTTGGGAGTTGCAACCAGACGAATTCAAGGTATTGGGACAAACCGGCACTGGGGTTTCCCATTGTCCTGCACCGGCAGTCTTGGGCGGGTTTCCGATCCTGGATATGAAAGCTCTCCAGAACGATAACGTGATCGTTAGTCTCGGATGCGATGGTTCAGCAACCAATGACAGTTCGAGTCTGCTTGATTCGCTTAGGATGGCTTATCTGATGCAAGCTTACCACAGCAAAGCGCGAGGAGGTTGCCTTACACCTTACGAGTTGCTGAAAATTGCAACGGTTAACGGTGCAAAAACACTGGGACGAGATAAATTGGGGTCGTTGGAGGTTGGCAAGGCTGCTGACTTGTTCATGATTAACACTGGAGTACTGGAACTGGCGGGTACCCTGCATGACCCTAAGAATATTCTCGCACGGGTTGGCGTGACTGGCCCTGTCTGGCTGACGATGGTCAACGGTAAGGTTGTTTTCCGGGATGGTCATTTGTTGGGTGTTGACGAACAGGTCTTGGCTGAACAGGGGGAAAAGGTTTGTACGCGGGTGCTGCGCAATGAATGTGAGGCCTTCCGCTAAAAATAAACGAGAAGATACCAAAATAACGAGGAGGATTTAAGATGAGGGTTTTTAAAGACTTAGCACTTCTGATGGGTATGGTAATTCTGTTAACCGGTTGCGGTAGTGGAGGTGCACAAGCGACGTCGTCACAAGAGCAGAAAATGAAAGTGGCTTTGCTGCTCTCGGGTCCTGCGAATGATCAGGGGTGGAATGCTATAGCTTTGGAGGGACTTAAAGCCGCTGAATCGAAATACGGGTTAGAGACGACCTATTTGGAAAATGTAAGTGTCGCTGATACTGAATCAGCCTTCAACGATTATGCAGCACGTGGATACAGTTTGATCATCGGGCACGGTTTCCAGTTCGGAGATCCAGCAGTCCGTGTGGCCGAAAAATTCCCCAAGCTCAAGTTCATGGCAACTGAGTCAAATTCACAGGCTAAGAATATGGCTTCCTATGTAATGAGTTGCGAGCAGGGCGGATATTTGATGGGTATCCTGGCTGGTTCGATGTCTAAAACTGGTAAGATCGGGGTAATAGGAGGTATCGAGCAACCCTCTATTATCAAGGAACTTGAGGCTTTTAAACTGGGAGCGAAAAAAGTCAACCCTAATGTTGTTGTTTATGACATTTACGTAAATTCATTTACGGATGTTTCTGCTGGTAAAGAAGCGGCGCTTTCCATGATTGACAAGGGTGCGGATGTTCTCTACCATGTTGCAAACCAGGCGGGAACAGGCGCTATTAAGGCAGCGGAGGAGAAAGGCATACTAGCACTCGGGAATTCATATGACCAGAATTCAATCGCTCCTAATACGGTCATATGTTCGACGGTCTATAATATGCCAACCGTCATTCTGACCGCTGTGGAAGCAGTAAAAAATGGTACGTTTAAAGGCGGCATCACTCACCTCGGCATTAAAGAAAACGTCGTCGCTATTTCTCCGTACCATTCTTTCGAGAGTAAGATTCCAGAAGAGACCAAGAAGCTGATCGAAGAGACTAAGAAACAAATTATTGAGGGGACCTTTACCGTCCCAGTTATCGAGAAATCCACGAAATAGGCATAAATAGTTAAAAGATGTCTCGATGGAACATGTTGCAAACTGTTCACAGACATCTTTTTTCTTTTTACAAGGAAGGTGGACGGCGTTGGAATATCAATTAATTGAAGAAACGCGAAAGGAACTTAATCAATTAGGCAACCGCAAACCCCTTAATGACCCAGATGTTGTAAAACTTAGTCAAAAGTTAGACGGGTTGTTAAATGAATACCAAAAACTGCAATGCGAAAAATCACTGGTGATTCAGGAGGTTGTAATAGTACGTAAAAAAATTAAGAATAGAATTGATGAGATTATCAAATGTGAGTTTAATTTAAGCCAACGTGAATTTGCTGCTAAGATAGGGGAAAATCGGACCTACTTAAATAGAATTTGTAATGGTGAAGTAGAACCTGGTGTACTAAAGGGGAAAAAATAGCTAAATTCCTTAATAAAGCAATTGAAGAAGTATGACCAGATTAGACCGTAAATTTTTTAATTCAAAACTATATAAGCTATTAGGTGAACCTACCGACGCAGTATGACGCAAAATAGACTGGCATACTGACTTATTATTTCTTTGAATGTGCCTAAGTATGATTCTGCTGCATAAACACGAATTTCAAAAAAGGTTTATTGCTAATCGAAAAAGTCACACGTCTAGCTAAACACTAAATCTTCGAAATCCGCTTGTGTATAAATAGGAAATATAATTTAGGTGTATTTAGAATTATATTGCATGCGTAAACTCTTCCTATATGCTCGCTGGGAGTGCAGCGACTGCTCGTTGAGACCTTACAAGGGAGGATGAATCATGGCTTTACTTTCCATGAAGCTCATTTTGAGCACCCTTGAACAAGGAAATAGGAATTATGAATGACTCATTTTTTCAATGTTCATTCGCTGTTATCGTAGGGATTTACCCGAAGAAGATCAAAGAGTTGTTGAGCCTGTCCATTCTGCTGCATTTGCTT
>DASRMA010000013.1:0-3737 GCA_035648155.1 Desulfosporosinus sp. | reverse complement strand
GTTCATTATAACCTGTGGACGTCCATCCCTCCAAACTATGGCATGGTTTCCTCCTGAGCGACATGCCGTTAAACAAACTCCACAGCCAATACACACTTCGGAGCTAATTTGCGCTACAACTTGAATACCCCTGGGAAGCTGAGAATGTTCTACTAAATAGGGAAGTGACCGTCCAATAACTTCTACCATACTGTGAAAGCCCTTTTCTTCCATCCAACTTCCTAAACCTAACCGAAGCTCTTCAATAATTCCTATCCCGAAACGCAAAACAGCGGTACAGATTTGTAAGGTGCTCGCCCCAAGGAGCAGGAATTCAGCACTATCTTGCCAAGTAGTAATCCCGCCACTTGACGCAATATCGAAATCTACATTTTGGGCAATCTCCGCCGTACACCGTAAAGCTATTGGCTTTAAGGCTGGTCCGGAGAGTCCTCCGTATGTGGATAGTCCGGCTACATTAGGATAGGGAATCAAAGTATCTAGGTTAACACCAGTAATACTTTTTATAGTGTTTATCGCGCACACTCCGTCCGCTCCACTGCGTTCTACCGCTACCGCCGTAGCAATAATATCGGAATCCTGTGCAGATAATTTAATAACAACGGGAACGTCTCCAGCGGCTTCTTTTACCCAACGGGCAATTTGCTCTGTTCCAACTGGTTCTTGTATTTTAGTGCATAAGCCCCACTCCGCTCCGTGTGGAGACCAGATACTACATTCAATCATGTCGGCACCTGCAGCGACAAATCGCCGCGCCAACGCTTGCCAATCTTCCTTCGTACTGGCGATGATACTCGGAATCACAACCTTATTCGGAAAACGCTTCTTCAAGGTAACGACCATTTGTTCCATAAATTCGACCGAATTTCCAGAGACGAGATCTATGTTTTGAAGCCCTATAAATGCAGACTCTTGTTCAATCCGCATGACCAAGGGAAAAACTCGACTTACTATACTAGAATCGACTGCGACGGTCTTTAATACTGCCCCTGACCATCCGGCCTCGAAAGCCTGTATCAAGAGATCAAGCTGATCTGTGCTGGGAGAAGGAGCCAAGATAAAGGGGTTCTCTAATTTGATTCCGCAAAAATCCACGGATAGATCAACTGACATGTCCCACAGTCCCTTCTCTGTAACGAATTCTGCTGTAAAGGACTATAGTACAGAAGGGGTGAAAAAGCTACTCTTTCCCACCCCCATAGTTTATTAGGAAATTATTCCGGCATTACCTTTAAGATCGTCTATGTCACCTGCGCCTTTGCTTCCGTTAAAGAAAGCATTTAGAGCAATGGCTGTGATGGATCCTAAGGTAATTCCACTATGCATAATGGTCTGAGTCCAAGATGGGAAATGTTGAAAGAAGTTTGGAGCTACTACTGGAATCAGACCAATTCCTATACTAATAGCAACAATGAAAATATTATTAGCATTCTTCTCAAAGTCCACTTTTGCGAGAGTCTTAATTCCACTTGCCGCTACAACTCCGAACATTGCGATGCCGGCTCCCCCAAGAACTGGGACAGGCAGTGAGGCAATAATTGTAGCCATCTTAGGGAATAAACCCAAGACAACTAAGATCACACCGGACGTCGCTACGACGAAACGACTCTTTACACCTGTTAAACCAACCAAGCCAACATTCTGCGCAAAGGCCGTGTACGGAAAGGCATTGAAGATACCACCGAGCACCGTGGCTAAGCCATCTGCTCTTAAACCAGCGGTGAGGTCTTTTTCACCAATCTTTTTCCCGACCATCTCACCAATGGCCAGAAAATCTCCCGTTGACTCAACCATTACAACTAACATAACAAGACACATGGCGATAATCGCACCGATATCAAATATAGGAAACCCGAAGTAAAAGGGCGTATCAATACCGATCCAGGGAGCTTTATCAACCCCTGAGAAGTTTACAAGGCCAAAAGGTATAGCCACTATTAGACCAACAATCAAACCAAGCAAAACGGCGATGTGTGAAACAAAACCTTTGAAAAATTTATTGATCAAGAGAATGGCCAAAAGCACAATTGCCGCAACCATTATATATGTTAACGAGCCATAGTTTTTATTTCCCATTCCCCCTGCCGCCCAGTTAACACCTACTGGCAGGAGAGAAACACCGATAATTGTGATGATACTACCAGTAACAATCGGTGGGAAAAAACGAATCAACTTACTAAAATACGGTGCTGCTAAAAACGTAAATATACCAGCCACAATGACAGATCCAAAAATCATCGGCATGCCACCATCTTTGGCCATGATAACCATTGGGGTAACGGAAGCAAAGGTAACTCCTTGGATAACCGGAATCTTAATTCCGATTTTCCAAATCCCTAAAGTTTGGAGTAATGTAGCAATACCACAGGTAAACAAGTCAGCATTAATCAAAAAAGCGGTCTGTGCTTGTGATAAGCCAGCTGCTGCTGCGATTATTAACGGGACGGCAACCGCTCCTGCATACATCGCCAATACGTGTTGTAAGCCATACAGAAAAAGCTTTCCGGCAGGCAGAATTTCATCAACTGGTGCAACGACATTTTTCGTATTAGCCATTATTTTCGTTCCTCCTTAATTTTACTGCAGGTATGATCTAACTTTAGCTCTTTGTCACCTCCTTGTCTTAGAATCCCTGAGAGAAAATAATATTAAGTTTGGATAGACAAATACATAGCAAGATTGGTGCCAATCCAATAAAACCTTCCAGCAAGCCTATAGCGGGGCTTTTGGCAGGTGCGGTATCTATATTCTTATCAAAAGGATAAGGGTACCGTTAAGATTTGAACAATTCGGAGGAGGTCACCTAGCAGGGATACCCAATCCAGCCCTAGTTACTAGACTGCCGTTTTTGTTTATCACTCTGATAAACAACTTATCAATGCAATAATTATTGTATTGATAAGTTTAGATATAACGCACCAGTCTCTCTATTTATCTGCATATTTGTTAAATTTTATACAGATAACAGTACTGTTCTATGACCGTCCACACAAAAGCCGCAATTGAATCATCGATCGGCACATCCGTTTTACCCGCTGCGTCAAACTTGACCTTGATTATTTCTCCAGCAAGGCGAAGCGTTACTGCCGTCTCTATGCCATCCTCCACAATGAGGAAACCTGAATTAGTACTGTCCTGAAAATCTTTTTCGCTCCAGAATAATGTTAATTTAACCTTGTATGGCTCACTTGAATACGGGCAGAAGGTTGCGCAGTTTCCGCATTCATTACACATCCCGTCCACATGAAGGATCTGATTGAGATTAGTTAAACCTTGTCCCTTTACCGGAATCATCAGGTTGGCGCGGTTTGGACAAACCTCTGCGCAGATATTACACACCTTGTTACACTCTAAGCATCTACTTGATTCTTGCTCATGATCGGAGACGGGTTTCATCACGCCCTTCTTTTCAGCAATTTCAAGCAATTGCACTTCCTTATTAAAGGATATTTGCGCCGAAAACTCTTGTTTAAACTCAAGCTGTTCTTTTTCCAAAATGGCTTTGGCTACTTGGGTACCATGCTTAATCGCTCCAACCACAGTCCAAGGTCCAACAAGGGCATCTCCACCGATAAAGACATCGTTAATACTAGTTTCCAACGTTAATTCATTAACCTGGATCTTCCCCGTAGCCCCGATTTCAACTCCGTTACTCTTCAATAAATCATAATCAATCAGTTCTCCAATGGCCGCCAATACGGTATCGATCGCCAATTCTTCATACACACCCGCTTTGG
>DASRMA010000012.1:0-6353 GCA_035648155.1 Desulfosporosinus sp. | reverse complement strand
TTCCGCAAAAACATTTATCGCGTTATGGAAAAATACAGGCATTTACGCATAATGCGAATAATTATGGCTAATCAAAATGAAGATCCTACTGATGAAGGGTTAGTAGCCTAGATATCATGGCAAAAACTTTTGACTGTCAAGTCTTTATAATATTCTAAATGAACTCAACACCATCATCTTATATTAATCCACATATTCTTTTTAGCTTTTCCATCATTCAAGCTGAATTTCATTGTTTGATCTAAAACTGTATAGTAAAACCACTCAACATCTAGATTTTCAGATTTATCTGTAATGTAGGTGTTTTTATTAGTTATCGGGGTCACGGCAGCAAAACGCGGAAATTATACGTTAAGCATTTAAAAATTATGAAGTATCTATTTTTATGCTCTAAAGGTGAATAATACGCTCTGCGCGAGCCAGTGGATATTTCGGTGTGGTGGAGCCACATTTCCGTTTTGCACTGAGTCACGCTTCCGGGGAAATTAAACCAGTGTTCCAGGAGGGAGAGCCACCCAGAGATCGGTGGCTCTCAACAACTTCAGGGATAGGTACTAGGCCTTAATGCCTTTACGCTTCCGCATAGATTCATCTCCGTCAATTAGTATCGTGTAATAGTCATGACCTATTCTATCTAGGATCGCATCAGCTAGAGTGCCTTCTGTTGGCGCTGAATTAAATTGCCCGAAAGCTGACGGTCTTGCCTGTCCGTAAGTTGACGAATATAATGACCATGACGTTATCCTTGAAGAAAGGAGAAAGATGCCTCTATTTAGATATGTTACTGCTTCAACAGTAACACTAGAGACGTCTTCCAACACAACATGATCATTGTATCAAATTATTCGCTGGTAGAGAAGAAAGATATGACCAGCGTTTTTTGTTAGGAGTGCGGAAGTGGTACCTTGCCCTTGCTGCGGAGAACTCTTATTCGTCATTGGCAGTCGTCTGCGGGTATGGTATCAAAGCTCTGGAGAAAGATCAAAACTTATCATTCGCCGACTACGACGGTTGTTCGTTGGTGGGTAGATAATACATCCTTGATGGTGGACCATCGCCGATGATCACCACTGTTCCGAAGCTCACGCTCAATAAGGATGAGCAGGTGATAAGCAAGAACGGATATAAAAAGATGTGCTTCCGTTCGCTCAGCTAATTGATGGTGAACCGGTCTGAACCCCGAATCGGTTTTTAAGTCACGGAACGCTTCCTCTACCTTGACTAAGGTCGTATAGAGCCGCCAAATCTCCTGAGCACCGAGATCTCTGTGACTGGTTTCCATCACATAGCAACCGGTTAAGGTTGCATGTTTCTCCCGACTGGGCAACTTCGACCAGGTCAGACTAATCACTTTTTTTCTGAGCTTCATCAAGTTCAAGCGATATCGTGTAGTACTGGGACATGGAGGGATAACGTTCTTTGATTCGACCCACTCGCTCAGCTACTTTAGTGGCTAAAAGAATGCCTTTCTTACTAACAGACGCTTTCAGACGTTCCAGATCTTCCAAAAATCGTTTTTCCTTTAAGGTATCCATCGCCCGTTCTTTTTGCTTTCGTCCTTCACTCCAACAAAGCACCCGGCAGGCATCCTCCGACATGATCTTTTTAACATAGACGGCAGAAGAGTCTTCTTTAGAGCCCAGCTCTATCTTTTCAAACGTATCCTTAGCAAGGATAAACTCCTTGACATAATCCTTTTCAGTCGCTCGCCTCTCTACCACAATATAGGGATAATCCTTTGCTTTCAGAAGTTCAAGATTACTTCTAGTAGCAATTCCCCGGTCCATCACAATGGTAGGAAGCGTTTCCTTAAAAAGGGTCTCGTCTTCTGCATAAAGTCGCTTCAGAATCTCGTCTAGTGTCTCAGGTTCCGACTGGTTTCCTTTGTAAATTTGGCTAAAGATCTGAAAACCTTGGTTATCCACGACCAAAGCGAGCGTGACCAAGGGACAATCGCTTCGTTTTTCTTTGGAATGACCTCGCATAGCCGACGTATTCTTCGATGCCCCACCCTCAAAATATGTATTCGTTAAATCGTACAGAAACAAAGCATGTTCCTGCGGAAAAAGAGCCTCTTCCTGTTTCCTAAGTTCTTGCTCCAACCGCTGTTTATGGGTTAAGAGGGTATCACCAATCTCGTAAATAGCATTCTTTCCCGTCTCAGTCAAGTCAACTTCTAACATTTCCAAGAGGGACGTCTTCTTTTTCAGCCAATATCCCGTCTGACGTTCGCTGGCCGGTTCAATTAACCGACCCAGAACAACGGCTTGCGCCCAGGCTAGCTCTGACGGGGAGAGTCCACACGTTTGCAACAGCTGATTGAACCCCAGACGTTCCCAAAACGCATGGGCAACTAATTCAGGACCTAAAGAACGAGTCATTGTATGCTCGACACTTTCTAAATCGATCCAACAAAACGTCTGGTTTTGTTTCCGAGTAGACTTTTCCTCCGCCTTGTTTTGCACAAACGAGTAATACTCCATCGCTTTGTCGGCAGCGTTTGCCATTTGAGTGTCGTCTTCAAACAGAGAGTTTTGACCGGCTAAACGCGCTTCCAAGATCTTAGCCAGTTTTGGCCAGTCCGATTTAGGGAGTTCTAACGTGCCCAGATGCATAATCAGACGTTACCTAACTTTCGCTTTAGACCCTTCAGTAACCCGGTAAGCTTCAACAAGACGATGAGTGAGATATTTAGTTTCGGTGGCTTTATTGGTAGTAACACATTCTCTAATATACATACCTTTAATTATATCTGAAGAAAGGAAGAAAGGAAGAAAGTATATAGTTTTAAAGTTTATTACGTCACTACATTGGCGTTTTGTAAAGCGGCCCCGCCTGTACCAATGGATGTAGGGTTTGATACCCTTGTGAATGGTATATATTAGAATAATTAGACCGTTTCAGCGGGAAGTTGGGCTAGGGAAAAGCAAGGATTAGGTAAACCCGAAACATTTGACTTTCTAGGATTTACATTTTACTGTAGTGAAGATGGTAAGAAAGAATTCTTTCGTTGTAAGGTTAAGACGAGTAAGAAGAAATTTCGAAGCAAAGTCAAGCAATGAAAGAATGGATTAGGAACAATCGAGTAATGCCTGTAGGTGAACTGATTAAGAAGATTAATTAGAAAATTAGGGGACACTATCAGTTTTATGGGGTAACTGATAATACAAGAGGTGTGAAAAGCTATCAAAATGTAGTCAAGTGGCAGCTGCTTAAATGGCTTAATAGAAGAAGTCAAAGAAGAAGTTACACGCTTGATACATTCTTCAATGGGACTGTTGAAAATTTTTCCGTTATTAGAACCGACCATATAAGTAAGATTATTCTATAGGTGATTGAATATGATGTGAATAGCCGTTATGACTTAATAGGGCCCGGTTCCGTTGAGGAGCATGGGCGGAAACGCCTGTGTTTACTTAAGAATAAAGGAATATTATGAATTTTGGCGAATTTCATATTACAGGTAATGAATGAATATTCATTTGATGTTGGGAGGAGCAATTATTATGGAAGAACAGAAAAAACATAAGCAAGAATTTGAGGCATACTTAGCTCGGGAAAAACATCTTGCCTTAATGGTGAGAAGTAGGGTTAAAAAGTATAGTGACAACAAGATTGCGGTACGACATAAGCCACGCGGAGAATGGATTTCCTATACCTGGGCAAAATTAGGTGAGATGATCGATGTCACTGCTCTCGGTCTGTTGGAATTTGGGGTCAAAGAAGAGGGGCTAGTGGGTATTTTTGCTAATAACCAGGTGGAATGGGCGGTTTCAGATTATGCATGTTTCACGATCCGGGCAGTCTCTGTACCGATTTATGCTACGAACTCTGCTAAGGAGCTAGAGTACATTGTTAATCATGCTGAATTAAACATACTTTTTGTCGGGAATCAGGCTCAATACGATAAAGCCATTAGTATTTTTAGAGATTCGCACTTTTTAAAGAAAATAATTGTGTTCGATAAAACGGCTCAAATTGAGAAAAGCAGCGATGTGATGTATTTCGATGACTTTTTAGTTATTGGGGAAAAATCCTCTAAGAAGCATGAATTAGAGAAGCGTATCTCCAGACTGGATTCAGAGGACCTCTCTACTGTTATTTATACCTCTGGGACTACCGGTGAGCCCAAAGGGGTGATGCTCACCCACAAAGCTTGGTTTGCAATGCTGTTTGGTACTGGATATCATATCCCTATTACTGAGGACGATGTGAACTTGGCATTTCTCCCTCTTTCTCATGTTTTTGAACGGGCTTGGAGTTATCATATTCTCTGTGGCAATGGACAGGTGGATTACTGTCATGATACCAAGGCCCTTAGTGAATTCTTAGTAGAGTCTCGCCCGCATTACATGTGCAGTGTTCCGCGTCTTTGGGAAAAGATTTATTCTAAAGTCAAGGAAGATTTGAGTAGCGCATCTCCTGCAAAACAAAAGATTTTTAATTGGGGTCTTGAGATTGGTGGTCAAGTGGGACATTTGAAAAAAGATGCCAAGCCTATCCCTCTGGGTCTTAGATTGCAGTATGCTATTGCAGATAAACTGGTATTGCGCAAGATTCAGACCATTTTTGGTGGACGTACAAAAGTATACAACTGTGGCGGTGCCGCTTTTTCAGGTGAGATCTCAAAATTTTTCTTTAATGCAGGAGTACTGCTACTGCAGGGTTATGGTATGACGGAATGTTTTGTGCTTTCTGTTGCAAACCCTACCCATAATAAATTCGGTACCTGTGGTCCCGTAGTTCCTTTGATTGATGTTCGTATCTCTGACGAGGGTGAAATCCAGGCGAAAGGTCCTAGTATGATCAAGGGCTATTATAAAAATCCTGAATTAACGAAAGAATCGTTTACTGAAGACGGGTATATGAAGACGGGTGATGTTGGTTTTATAGATGAAGACGGTTATATAACTATTACTGATCGGATAAAAGACCTTATGAAGACTTCAAATGGTAAATATATTGCGCCGCAAAAGATTGAGACGCTCTTAAAAGAAGATTTCTATTTTGAAGATGTTGCCACGATTGGTGATAGTCGTCAATATGTTACGGCGTTGATTGTTCCTTCATATGAAGCCCTCAAAAATTATGCTACTAAAAACGCGATTGAGTTCTCATCAATTGAGGAGATGTTGACAAATCCGGAGATCATTCAGTTCTATCAGGACAGAATTAATCACCGAACCAAAGATCTGGGACATGTGGAACAGATTAAAAGGTTCAAGTTGTTGCCAAATGCATTTACACAGGAGACGGGTGAGGTTACTGCAACGGGAAAATTAAAGCGAAACGCGATAACTGAGCGTTACAAAGAAGAAATTGAAGCTATGTATGTTAGCTAATTTTGTCTAGGAACAGTTATAGTTGAGAAAGAATCAGATGCTATTATAAAAGAAGAACAAAATGAGATGAGATTTTTATTCTTCTTTTGTTTGGATAAATATTAATTGCGATGGAAATTATAGGAAATATATTAAAAAAATATTTGGAATATCTCAGTCGTTTACGGAGCTATTGGAAGAGTGGGCAATTAGTCAGCAATTCGATAAGGTGCGTTTAGGTGTTTTATTTGGAAACGAAAAAGGTCTGCGATTTTGGAAAAGCATGGGTCATACTGAGACAGGTGAAGTCAAACCACATTTATCTAAAAAGTTCATGGTTCTTGAGAAAAACATTGGCGGCCAAATCATAAAATAACCTTACACGGTGTAAGTTTCTGGTATCGGGGGGGAGGACAAATACCATGATCAATGGTTTGTCGCATAATTATGATGGGCATTAACTTCCATAGATTTTTCAATATTTTTTATCTCAGTATGTTTGCGTACCATTTCGTAGAGATTATCTTTAACTTTAGGACAACCCGACAATTCATCTCCCTATTTCAATAGGGAGATGAATTGTTAATCTAACTATATGTAAACAAATTAACGCTTATAATTATTGATATTAGGCGTTATTAATACTATACTATGTGTATGAAGAAAGAACATTTAATACACGGACGAACCTGTGTCTACAACGTCAACTATCACCTTGTTTGGTCGGTGAAATACCGACGAAAAGTTTTAACAGAAGAAGTTGAGAGTTATCTCAAGGACGTAATCCAAGACATTGCCCAAGATAAGGCGTTTGTGATTGCAGCGTGTGAAGTGGGCGAACAGGATCATGTTCATATCTTTGTATCAGCTCACCCAAAGATTGCGCCGTCTTACATCGCTAAGATGTTGAAAGGGATCTCCGGGCGTAGGATTTTTCTTAAATTCCCTGAAATCACGAAGAAACTTTGGAAAGGGCATCTATGGAATCCAAGCTATTACCTTGAAACGATCGGATCTGTTTCAGAAGAGTCC
>DASRMA010000011.1:0-8632 GCA_035648155.1 Desulfosporosinus sp. | reverse complement strand
ATCAAATGATGCACTCTTGAAGAAATCACAAGAGGCTGCCTCAAGTTATTTGAGACAGCCTCTTGTGATTTCTTCAGGTTCTTAAAATACACAGTTTTTCTTCAAACAGAGCGAGCTGATATTGGGGCGACCAGCAATAGTTCTTCATTATCTTGATATATTTTAGAAAACTGAGAAATAGGAAGAGGATTCTGCCCCAATCCTACTTCGATTGTATAACCGGGTTTTCCGAACTTGTCGATAAACCAGTCTTTGTAGCCAGAAAAGGAACTAATTCCTGTAGGCTTTGCCAGGGCATACCCGCTTACCTGGGAGAACAATTGGCCAATGCGTTGAGAAGCAGCTGGAGTTTTATTCTGATAGGTCCAGTAAATTTCCTCTCCTTGGCTATGGTAAGCAAGCACCAGTCTGAAGTTGTGGTTTCTGGTAAAATCTACGACAGCCTTTGATTCGGGTTCAGATTCAGGATGTGGTCCGGAAAACCTTGTCGGGCCTGGACCATGAACGTCGTAAGCAGGCTCTGCTTGTTTGGAGAGCTCCCAGGAAGCATCGTAGTTGTGGTTCAAATCTACACCTCTAATGTTGGCTTGCCAAACAGTTCCAAAGTTCATACCGCCCTTGTTCCAGGTAATGAGCTGCTCATAAAAGGGATTATCCCTTTGCAGTCCCTGAAGGACTAAGTCGACTCCGTCAGGATTAACCATGGGCATTATATAAATCGTGTTTTGCTTCCAAATATCTCTTGGATCATATCCACGCAACTTGCGCCCTTCGGTGTAAGCTTTGGCAAAGTTCTCAGTGAACTTCATTAACAAGGACGATGTTATCCATTCAAGGGCATGATGAGCGCTGTTATAGAAAACCTCGACTGGCCCATTACCCAATTTCAGGGTGTACAAATTCTTTCCGAGAACACTTTTGCCGGCTATCTCTACTTTGATAAAAGGATATCTGCTCTGTAAGCCCTGAATATCTCTTTTCATGATCTCGTAGGTATAGTTAACATTGGTATCCACCACATCAAAAGCGTAAGGTACTTTGATCACCTGACGAATTTGGAGTTTGAGGGGTTCTATCCCTGGGTTAGCAGTAAGTAGCAGCGGGAGTTTGATATGATATTTATGAGCAATTTTGCTTAGGGTGTCACCTGATTTTATAGTATAATTCTCATAGCCAAGAAGAAATCTGAGCAATACCTTAGTAGTGTTTGAGCCGATGATGCCATCGGCAGTTAATCCGTAGTCTCTCTGAAACTGTTCCACAGTTTGTTTTGTCTGCTGGCCAAAAACTCCGTCAATGGGTCCAGAATTATAGCCCATCTTATCCAAGAGGCTCTGGATATCCATGACATCACTACCCCGCGAACCTAGTCTGAGTGTCCGCAATCAACTCACCCCCCCTGCACCATCATATGTGAAGGTGAGGACATTTAGTTCAATTATTACATGTTCCAACTACAAGGGTACAGATCAGATCAATCTCATCGCTGTAGTGGACTTTTTGAGTTCGCGTTTTGCGGTTTAGTTTGTTGATTGACGGAAAGGGTCATATAGCACAATGCATAACCTAAAATTGAGAAACAGACGGCTGTGATCAAAAAATCTAATCCTCCCATATGGACATCTCCCTTTAAAATAGTGAACTCGTTCAACTAAAGATTAAGGCGGCAGTGTTGGATGAAGCTCTTCCTAGATATATATTAACCTATTTGTTTTAACTTTCTCTAAACAATCTATTAATAAATTATAAACTTTTTACCTAAATTTTATGAGGATTTCACAGATAAACAATAAAAAGTCCCCAATTGACGCATGCTCTTCATGCTCAATTGGGGACGAGCTATAATTTTACGATCTCTCATTCATGCTAATATATTTTCTTTTAGAAGATACACTTTTATAGGCTGGTCTAATAATTTTTCCAGCATTAGAAATTTCTTCCATGCGGTGAGCGCTCCAACCTACAATTCTGGAAATTGCAAAAATCGGTGTAAACATTTCCACTGGGATATTGAGCATTTTGTACACGAAGCCTGAATAGAAATCGACATTGGCACTTACCGCCTTGTACATGGTATTAGACTTATAAATAACCAGCGGCGCTATGCGCTCGACCTTTGCATAGAGTTCAAATTCATCGTCCAATCCCTTTTCATGAGCGAGCTGGGCAGCATACTCCTTGAGAACAACTGCTCTGGGATCCGATATAGAATATACGGCGTGACCAATTCCGTATATTAAACCTGACCGATCAAAAGCATCCTTAGTAAGGATCTGGGTAAGGTAACGCTCGATTTCTTCATCATCCTGCCAATCCATTAACTTGTCTTTGATGTAATCAATCATCTCGACAACTTTAATATTCGCTCCGCCATGTCGCGGTCCCTTGAGTGAGCCAATTGCCGCAGCCATTGCAGAATAGGTATCTGTACCCGTAGAAGTCACAACGTGGGTCACAAAGGATGAATTGTTACCTCCCCCGTGTTCAGCATGAAGGACAAGCGCGAGATCAAGTAGTGATGCCTCTAACTTGGTATACTTACTATCTGGTCGCAGCATGGAAAGAATGTTCTCAGCAATACTCAAATCAGGGCGTGGACTATGAAGATACAAGCTTTGGTTTCCATGGTAATGAGAGAAGGCTTGATAGCCATAAACTGCTAAAGATGGGAAACAGGCAATTAATCTAAGACACTGATTGAGGACGTTTCTCATGGAAGTATCATCAGGATTATCGTCAAAAGAGTACAAAGCTAAAACACTTCTTGCTATTGCATTCATGATGTTTTTGCTCGGCGCCTTTAAAATCATGTCTCGAGCAAAATCTTCAGGTAGCCTTTGATAAAGGGAGAGAAGTTGCTCAAAATCCTTCTGAGCGTTTTGGTCGGGAAGAGTTCCGAAAAGGAGTAAATAGGCAGTCTCCTCAAATCCATAGCGATCATCGGTCATGAAACCATTGACGATATCCCTAATATCCATGCCTCGATAAATTAATCTGCCTGGAACCGGAACCATTTCTCCTTCATCAACAATATAGGAATGGACTTCTCCGATCTCGGTTAATCCAACAAGTACCCCTTTTCCGTCTAGATCACGAAGCCCTCTTTTTACTTCATATTTCCTATATAATTCAGGGGTAATCTTGCCTTTTGTTTCCACCAGCCTTGTTAACTTATCAAGCATGTTGGCTTTAGATTGTTCAATTTCTGAATAATTCATAATTCAATCCCCTTTGTACTAATAATCTAACCTAACCTAACCCCATAACTAAAGAATGCTTGAATGTTTTAACCAATCTTTTAATATATATAGATTGTCAAAACTAACGTACGAATTAGGGGGAAGCTATGTCTTGGGACATGAAAGAACGTAATTGGTCAGGCACCATCGTGACGATATCTACGGTAATTTTTGCGTTTGTATCAATAGTATCTGTTTTTATCTCCTTCACCACTTGGAATGCTCAGCGCGAAGCAGCACGCCCATATTTCACTTTCAAAGAATCTCCTTCCATTAGCCTGGCTGATGAACTTAGTTTACAATTCGAATTTAGATTCATAAATGTAGGGATTCATCCAGCAACAAGCCTTTCCAGTAAAACCATATTCTTTGACGAAAACATGGTAGAAGAGCCTAGTTTTGTTGATGATTACACCGTAGTCAATGATATTCCTAAGGATACTGCCACGAGTCTGCTCCTTAGCATAAAGAGTGCTGACTTCTTGCGAACTGATATCAATCCACAATTTCTTGTCATTTGGCTTAGTTATGAAGATCCAATTGCTCGAAAAGTATATACTCAAACCATTTATACCAAATGGGCTGGAGTTATTGGCCGAAAACCTCAACCGCTTATTCATGTTGAAGCAAGGCAAAAGCAAGGAATTGTAGACTACTTGAAATTCCACCACCTATTAAATCTTGAAAATTGACGTTGCTCACTCTATCATACCAAATTTGTAACTGATAAAGAGGTACCCTGAAAACTTATACTAACAGATTTGGCAAAAAAAGAAAGCCTCTCTTGCAAATAGTTACAAAGACAGGCTTCTTATCGATCATTTATTGTTGATCTTTAGTTGAACAAGTTCACTTGCGTGAGCTATTTTATGAAACCATCAGCTAGATCCCTATTATCCGCAATCCATTTTTTAGCAGCGGCTTCAGGTTCCATACCTCCGGTAATAAGACTTTCTAGGCCAGCAACTTGCTTATCGTTGAATTTGAAGGCTTTCAGCATTCTGGCAACTTCAGGATTTGTCTTACTGAATCCCTTGTGTGCCATGGTATGGACGTCTTCAATTTCTCCATAATCCTTCTTAGGATCGGCTATATATTTAAGATCATATTTAACAAACATCCAATGAGGACTCCAACCAGTAACAACGATCGGCTTTTTATCGCGGTAAGCTTTATCAAGTGCAGTCAGCATAGCGGCTTCGGAACTCGGGATAAGTTCAAAGTTTAGACCGTAGTTTTTAATTGCTCTTCCCGTGGCCTTCATAAGCCCATCACCCGGATCGACACCGGTAATTTTGCTATCAAACAGAGCCTTATTGGCATTCAAATCTTCAATTGAGTTAATATTTTCCATATATTTGGGGACGACCAGGCCCATTTTCGCTTCGCCCGTATACCATATTCCATAGTCTTCCAGGCCATCTTTGTATCTATCGTAATACGATTTGTGGGTAATTGGAAGCCATGCATCCATGAAGAAATCCAGATCCCCTTTATTCAATCCCACGAAGAGGGGTGCTACTTTAAGACTTATCATTTTAACATTATAACCCTTTTCCTCAAGGAGTACCTTCCAGAGATTACTTACAGCCACATCTTCAGCCCAGTTGTTGTAACCAATGGTAATATCCTTCTTCTCGGTCGCCGTGGGGACATCCTTTTTCTCTGGGGTAGTACCACATCCTGCCATTAGTCCTAGCGTTAAGGCGGTCACCATGGCCCCTACTAGAACTCGTTTCCATTTACTTTTCAATAACGTCATTTTCATCCTCCTGTTTTTAATAAAAGCACTTGTTGTCTTCCGCTAGCCACGTTTCTGGCTATTTGATCCAACTATCAGCTAGATCCCTATTATCCTCAATCCATTTTTTGGCAGCTGCTTCAGGCTCCATACCTTCGTTAATTAGACTTTCGACATCACCCATTTGTTGTTCGTCAAATTTGAAGGCTTTCAGCATCTTAACAATTTCCGGATTTGACTTGGTGAATTTCTTGTTTGCGAGGGTATGAATCTTTTCCGCTTCTCCAAAAATCTTCTTCGAATCTTCTAAGTATTTAAGATCATACTTGGCAAACATCCAATGAGGACTCCAACCAGTAATAACAATCGATTTTTTTTCACGGTAGGCCTTGTCGAGGGCAGTCATCATGGCGGCTTCGGAACTCTGGATTAGTTCTAAGTCTAGACCATAATCCTTGATCGCATTGTTTGTGGCTTTCATAAGTCCAGCGCCGGGATTAATACCATTAATTTTACTATCAAACTTAGCCTTATTAGCATTCAATTCTTCAACTGAGTTAATATTTTCCATGTACTTAGGGACGACGAGGCCCATTTTTGCATCACTTGTATACCATACACCATAGTCATCCAGTTCAGCTTTATATTTATCCCAATATGCTTGGTGGGTGATCGGAAGCCAAGCATCCAAGTACAGATCCAGATCCCCTTTATTTAACCCGACAAAGACGGGTGCAATTTCAAGCGTTCTAAGATTAACATCATAGCCTTTCTCCTCTAAAAGTACCTTCCAGAGATAACTGACCGCCACATCGTCTGCCCAATTGACGACACCAATGTTAACCGTCTTGTTCCCGGTCGGCGTGACGGCCTCCTTTTTCTCTGGAGTAATACCACACCCGGCCACTAGACCGACTGTTAACACGGCCACCAAGGCACCACCCAGAACTCGTTTGAATTTACTTTTTTGTAATCGCACTTAAGCATCCCCCCGTTATTTTTGTTTTTATGATTAAACCAGTCAAAAGAATGGGTAAATTTCCAAATTCAGTATAAGTGGAGACTATTACAGTAGAAGACACCAAGTGCATTTTACTTTAGTGTCTTCTACTTAGTACATGTTCTTTTTTAGATATGCTTAAATCGTGCAGGTCTCAAAAAGAATTGTTTATTTCATCCAACCATCGACTATACTCTTATTATCCTCAATCCATTTTTTAGCAGCTGCATCAGGTGCTAAACCGCCGTTAATTAGACTTTCGATATCGCCTATTTGCTTATCATCTAGTTTGAAAGTTTGCAACATTTTAGCAACGTCCGGGTTGTTTTTAGTGAATTCCTTATTTGCGAGGGTATGAATTTCTTCAGCTTCTCCATAAGTCTTCTTCGAATCTTCTAAGTATTTAAGATCATACTTGGCGAACATCCAATGAGGACTCCAACCAGTAACCACAATCGATTTTTTATCACGGTAGGCTTTATCAAGAGCAGTCATCATAGCGGCTTCGGAACTTTGAATAACTTCATAGCCTAGACCATACTCTTCGTCAGCTTTTTGCGTGGTTTTCATAATTCCAGCACCTGGATCAATACCAATAATTTTACCATCGAACTTAGCTTTATTAGCTTTCAAATCTTCAATGGAAGTGACATCGACATAGCTAGGGACGACCAAGCCTATTTTCGCAGCGCTCTTATACCATACGCCATAGTCATCTAGTTTATCTTTATATTTTTTCCAATACGATTGGTGAGTTATAGGAAGCCAAGCATCCATAAACACGTCTAGATCGCCTTTATTTAACCCGACAAAGAGGGGTGCCACTTCAAGACTCTTAAGATTAACAGTATAACCTTTCTCCTCTAAAAGCACCTTCCAGAGATTACTTACAGCGACATCTTCAGCCCAATTGACGTAACCGATGTTAACAGTTTTGTTAGCGGTCGGCGTGACGGCCTCCTTTTTCTCTGGAGTAGTACCGCACCCTGCCAGTAGACCCATTGTTAGAATGGCCACCATGGCCCCACCCAAAACTCGTTTCAATTTGTTTTTTTGGAATTGCATTTGATCATCCTCCTGTTTTTTTTATTTATACGTAAGACTCTCGTAGCTGCTGAACTAGTTCACTTTTTCGCTCCCCTAGAATTGTGAACCACCCCTTGACTGAGGCGATCTAAGATCATAGCAAGAATAACGACAGATAAACCGTACTCAAAGCCTTTACCAACGTCCATCTGGGCGATCCCTGCGAGAACGCCGGCACCCAATCCCTGAGCCCCAATCATCGCTGAAATAACAACCATAGAAAGAGAGAGCATCATAGTTTGGTTGATTCCCGCCATGATGGTTGGCATTGCTAGAGGTAACTGGATCTTAAAGAGCATCTGGCTAGGGCTTGACCCAAAGGCTTCGCCTACTTCGACGAGGTCCTCAGGGACCTGACGAATCCCAAGGTCTGTCAGACGAATGACAGGGGGCATTGAGAAGATTACCGTGGCGAAAACCGCTGATACGGTACCTAGACTGAAGAACATCAAGGCCGGAATGAGATAGACAAACGAGGGCATTGTCTGCATGAAATCCAGTATAGGGGAGAGCACTCGATGAAAGCGATCACCCCGTGCTGCCAGTATGCCTAAGGGGATGCCTATTATTAGAGATACAAGGGAAGCGATCAGCACGAGAATCAAAGTATCAAGAAACGGTGACCATAATTGTATGTCATAGATAAGAACTAATCCAAGCGTAGTCCCTAAAGCAAGACGCCAGCCTTTGGCACGCCATGCCAACACGGCAAATATTAGAATTATTACATACCAGGGAAGTGAACCCAAGCGATCACGTAAGGAATCTGTAACGCTGATTACTGATGCTGTGAAGGCATCAAAGGCACTACCAAAATGACTTAAAAGCCAAGCTACACCGTGGTTAACCCACTGTCCCAATGGAAGTCGATACATCCTTATCACCTCCTGTGTCGGCTAATGCAGCAAGCACTGAACCGCGTATAATGATTCCGATGAGACGCTGTTCATCATCTATCACAGCTAATGGGACCTTGCTTTCTGCAATAACCGGGAAAATATCTTGTACGAGGACAGTTTCATTGTGAACTGGAACATCGAGCAGCTTGACTTCTTGAAGACTAACGATGCCAGCTTTACGTGCTTCTAATGCTTGATCCGCAGTAATGAGTCCTTGTAAATGTTTGGCTCTATCCACCACGAAGACACTGGAAATACCGTGTTCCTTCATAACCTGTAAAGCGACATGCGGGCCGTCGCGCAATTGTACGATGGGATGGGGTCGCTTCATCACGTCTTTCAAGGTTAGAGTTTTCGTGAGATCAACACCCCGTGTAAATTTAGCGACATAGTCATCCGCAGGGTCCCTAAGAATCTCTTCCGGTGTACCCACTTGAACGAGTGAACCGTCCCTTATGAAAGCGATACGGTCGCCTATTTTCAAAGCTTCATTCAAATCATGAGTAATAAATACGATTGTCTTACTCATCTTATGCTGAAGATTTAGTAACTCATCTTGCATTTCTTCCCGAATCAGAGGATCCAAGGCACTAAAGGCTTCATCCATAAGTAGGATATCAGGATCATTGGTCAAGGCACGTGCTAATCCAACCCTCTGTTTCATGCC
>DASRMA010000010.1:0-24510 GCA_035648155.1 Desulfosporosinus sp. | reverse complement strand
TCCAAAAATGTTCGAGTTCTCGGTTCCCTTGTACTCTTTTAAAAATTACGGGATTCTTTCAAGACTGTTTAACTGTGTTTACCGATATAGTGTGGATTTTTATGGGCGATTTTTATCGTAGAACTTTTGACTGTCAAGAATGTAAGAACATTGGCCCTTTTTTGTGACTTGAAATACATCGGAATACGAGGTGTACTTTGTTGTTGAAATTTATTACTGTTTTTCTCCTCGCAATTGTTATGATCATTAATAATGCTCCCGCTGCATTTGCGGACGAAGCTTCTTTAAAAGAGCCTCAAATACTAGGCGAGGGTGCCTATTTAATCGATGTATTATCCGGTCAGACCCTCTATATGAAGAATCCAGATAAACCACTAGCTCCAGCAAGCACAACAAAAATTATGACTGGACTCATAGCGATAGAACGTGGAAATTTGAATGATATCGTGACAGCCAGTTCTACAATGCTTAATAACAAGCTCGTGGATGGCACGAAAATTTATCTTGAGCCAGGGGAAAAAATGTCCTTAAAAGACCTTCTTTACGCTTTGCTGTTAAACTCTGCCAACGATTCAGCGGTTGCCATTGCGGAACATATAGGAAACGACGTCCCTAACTTTGTGGAAATGATGAATCAACGTGCCCTTGAAATAGGGGCTACACAGACGCATTTTATTAACCCGAATGGTTTAACAGAGACTGGGCAAGTCACAACCGCTCATGATCTAGCACTTATAGCCCGAGTCGCCTATCAAAATCCCACGTTCGCTGAATATGTACGCACTAAATCAGAGACTATATCTCGAGATAAACCAGATATTCCCACAGTAATGGTTAATCAGAATAAATTGTTGTGGAGAGATTCAGCTGTTGATGGCATTAAAACAGGATATACAACTACAGCCAAAAATTGTCTTGTCGCATCGATGACTAAGGATGGACGACAATTTATTGGCGTGATCCTCAAGTCTCCAGGTCCAGAAATCTGGACAGATATGCAGACTATGTTTGAGTTCGGCTTTACTCAGTATAAAGAGACTGTTTTTAAAGCTTCAGGATCGATCATTTCAACAATTATGGTAAGTAATGAACCTGTTGCTCTAATTACCGATCGTCCCATCTATATAACCCATAAACTGGGCGATCAGAGTTCAACATTGAATTTACGTGTTGTACCGACTTCAAACAGTCCTCTTAGCACTGTAAAAGAAGGTCAAGTTATTGCCCAGGTCGAAATTATAGACGGGAACACAGTGGTAAACACGCTTCCTCTGAAGTCCTCACGGACTTTTTTCCCGACTCCATTGAAAAGCAGTGTGCTTTCAAAGTATCTGTACTGGATTACGGGATTCACGATCATGGGAGTTGTTCTGACACTTCTCATCAGCCGAAAACTATATGTGGATAGGCGATGGCGAAGACAAATGCGACTTGCAAGCAGAAGGCAGCCCAATTCGTGAATCACATGACTAAGATGTTTAAGAATGAATGGGCGCGATTTAGGAGTGACTTTCTTGGATAATAAAAAGGTTGTTACGATAGTCTATGGTTGTCAAATGTCTGAACGAGATGCTGAAACATTGACGCAGATCACAAGAGACTTTGGTTATTCGCCTTCAGATGACCTTGAGTCTGCAGATCTAGTAATTGTTAACACATGTTGCGTAAGAGAAAGTGCAGAGAATAAGATACTTGGGAAAATTGGAGAACTAAAGAAACTAAAAGAAAGAAACCCGAAGGTTAAGATCGCTATCAGTGGATGTATGGTTCAACAACCTGGTGCTTTAGAACGATTGCAGAAACGCGCACCTCATGTAGACATCTGGGAGGGAACCCATAATATAAACGATTTTTCCGCGCTTTTGCAAAGGGTAGAACAAGGAGAAAAAGTAGCAGAAGTTTGGCAAGAACCAAATGCGACTATAGAAGTTGCGTCACTCGCTGAGAAAGGCAAGCTACAAGCAAGTGTGAATGTAATGTATGGCTGCGATAATTTTTGCTCATATTGCATTGTTCCATATGTACGTGGGAGGGAAAGGAGCCGTAAACCTCAAGAAATTCTTCAAGAAATCGAATTATTAGTGAATAGTGGATGCCGAGAAGTCACTTTACTTGGGCAAAATGTAAATTCATACGGAAAGGAATTTTCGCCCGCCTATGATTTTGCAGATCTACTCCATCAAGTGAATCAAATCGCATTTCTTTTAAGGGTGCGTTTTATCACCTCACACCCCAAAGATTTATCAGATAAGCTGATTGAAACTGTTGCTGAGGGGGATAAACTTTGTGAGCACTTTCATCTTCCCATTCAATCAGGAAGTAATTTTATTTTAGAGCGCATGAATCGTAAATACACAAGGGAATACTATTTAAGACGAATTGAACAAATTCGCAAACTTATTCCGGATGCTAGTTTATCAACTGATATTATTGTGGGTTTTCCCGGTGAATCGGAAGAAGACTTCGAACAAACTCTCGCTATGATGAATCAAGCTCATTATAGTCAAGCTTTTACCTTTATGTATTCTAAACGATCAGGAACGCTTGCCTCAAAGATGGAAAACCAGATACCATTAGACGTCAAAAAGAGACGTTTACAGAAATTGATGAGTGTCCAAAATCAAGAAAGCCTAGAGTATCGGCAAAATATGATTGGAAAAACTGTTGAAGTTCTTGCTGAAGGGCCAAGTAAAACAAATCCTGAGCGTTTAACTGGGAGAACTCGTGGGAATGAACTCGTTGTTTTCAATGGTAATCTAGATATTATTGGATCGTTGGTAAATGTAAGGATCAATGAGGCAGGGTCTTGGACTCTAATCGGAGAAATTGAATAGCTTAAATAGTTCTTTGAAATAATGCAGGAATTCAAGGTTTTATGTAGAATGTAATATTTGGAGGTGTATTTATTAATGTTTAATAATGAAATTAAAGAAAAAGCTGGACTTTTGGCTGAAGCCATTGGTCGAAGTTCGGAGCTTGCCGAGTTACGTAGTACGGAAGATGCAATGTCGGCTGATGAATCAGCACAACAATTGATTGCCGAATTACAGAAAGCTCAAGAAGGATTTATGGAAAAACAAGGAAGTGAGCCTTCTGAAGCCGATAAAAATGCGGTCGATGAGATTGAAACTAAAGTAGAGGCTAACCCTGCTATTGTCGCTTATATGGCAGCTCAAGACAAATTCACGGAAATGTTGGATAGTGTCAATGCCATACTAGCTGGTGCGATTGCTGGGTCTGACGGTTGTTCCTGCGAAGGCGACACATGTGATCCTGGCGGATGTGAGCCTGGTGGGTGTGGTAGCGGCGGCTGCGGTTGCTCAGGAAGTTAAGATCTGAGGAAGTCAATAAGTTATTAAAAGGGAAGGGCTAAATAGGTAGCTCTTCCCTTTAACTTTCACAAAAGGGGAGAATACAAGGAATGACCACCCCGATGATGTTACAATATCGAGGAATTAAAGAAAAGGCTCCAGGAGCTATTCTTTTTTATCGTCTAGGCGATTTTTATGAAATGTTTGGGGAGGATGCAGAATTAGCCGCACCCATTTTACAAATAGCTTTAACTGGTCGAGATGCTGGGAATGGTAAACGAATTCCCATGTGCGGCGTCCCTTATCATGCATTAGATAATTACTTGTCTAAGCTCGTCAAGGCTGGACATAAAGTCGCCATATGTGAACAAGTAGAAGACGCTAAAAATGCTAAAGGAATTGTCAAACGTGACATTATTCGTATTGTTTCTCCAGGCACACTGATCGAATCTGTTTCTGAGCGGACCAACCATTATTTGGCCAGTGTTTATCATGATACATACTGGGGTCTTGCTTTTCTTGATTTAGCAACTGGGGAATTTTCAATGTTCCAAACTCCAGAACTTGACGTTCTACTCACTGAACTATCCCGTATTAACCCAGCAGAACTACTATTACCCACTGAACTTATGAAGAAACCTAAACCATGGGCGGCTTATTACTGTAGCCAGCGCGAACGTAAAACGTTTTGTGGTAAGGTCTTGAGTGATCAGTTTCCTTCTCAGGAGGATTTGTTTCAGGAATTTCCAATTGGGACCCAAGCTGCCACAGCGTTATGGATCTACTTACTCGAAACAATGCCTGGGGTAGATCCAACCCATATCATAGAAATTACGACGTTCCGTTCTGAACAATGGATGTTTCTGGACCAATGGACTCGTCGTAATCTTGAACTGACCGAATCCCTACGTAGCGTTGAAAAAAAAGGTACGCTCTTGTCTGTTCTTGATTTAACCCAAACTGCATTTGGAGGCAGGCTTTTAAAGAAATGGATTGATAAACCCTTGCTTAGGCAAGCTGCAATAGATCGGCGTCTCGATGCGGTTGAAGAACTGACCGCGGACTCATTTCTTCGCAGAGATTTATTTAAGCTTCTGTCCGAGGTTTATGATCTGGAGCGACTCATGGGAAAGGTTTCATACGGGACTGCCAATGCAAAGGACTTATTAGCTTTGGCGCAAACATTAGCTCTTCTTCCTAAAATTCGCACTCTCCTGACGACTAGTTCTGCTGAAAACCTTAAAGGCAATGTTCCCCATCTTGATGGACTTGACTCATTCGTCAATGAGCTTCAAAGAGCACTTGAGCCCAATCCCCCAATATCGTTACGTGATGGCAATATCATCAAAACTGGTTATTCCCAAGAAGTAGATGAACTGCGTTCCATTTCGACGGGTGGCAAAGCATGGGTTGCCCAATTGGAGCAAGCAGAACGAGAACGTACCGGAATTCGTTCCTTGAAGATAGGCTATAACAAGGTCTTTGGTTATTATATTGAAATCACCCATGCCAATGCTCATCTTAGTCCTCCTGATTATCAACGCAAGCAGACCTTGTCCAATGCCGAACGTTTCATTACTCCCCAATTGAAAGAGTATGAACAAAAAATTATGGGAGCAGAGGAAAAACTCAAGGACATAGAATACGAGCTTCTCTTAGTTCTTCGGGAAGACGTACGGACACACGCTAAGATCATTCTGAACATAGCCCATGTATTGGCAGAAATTGATGTTTTTGTAAGTTTAGCTGAAGTTGCAGTTCGTAACCATTACGTTCGTCCGCTGCTTCAAGATAACGGCGAAATTCTTATCACAGAAGGCAGGCACCCTGTTGTTGAACAAATGCTTGAACCAGGCGTGTTCGTCCCCAATGATACCCTAATGTCAAACAGCCATCAGTTAGCTCTTATCACTGGCCCCAATATGGCGGGGAAATCAACCTACATGCGCCAGGTGGCTTTGATAGTCCTTATGGCTCATATTGGATCCTTTGTACCTGCTAAAAGGGCCAAAATCACTCTGGTTGATCGGATCTTTACGAGAGTGGGTGCGTCGGATGATTTAGCAGCAGGACAAAGTACCTTTATGGTTGAGATGCAAGAAGTAGCACACATCTTAAAATATGCCACAGGTAAAAGTTTGGTTATTTTAGACGAAATTGGACGGGGGACAGCGACTTTTGATGGTCTTAGCATTGCCTGGGCAGTTACAGAGCATCTCGTTCAACAGTCCGAGCTCAACCCTAAGACCCTCTTTGCCACGCATTATCATGAGCTAACGCATCTACAAGAAAATTTCTCGGTACTGTTCAACCTACATGTTGGAGTAAAGGAGCGAGGAGAGGATATTGTTTTCTTACATAAAATATTGCCGGGTAAGGCCGATCGAAGCTATGGTATCCAAGTAGCCCGATTAGCTGGCCTGCCTCAAGACCTGTTAAGACGGGCTAAAACCCTGTTACTGGAATTTGAATCCTCTGAACCAACACTTGCGAGGAACGCCCAACCCAACAAGATTAATCAATTTTCCCTCTTTGAAATACCACAAATCAACCCGCTTTTGGAGGAAATAAACAAACTTTCAATGGACGATATGACTGCACGCCAAGCCCTTCAGTATCTGTTTGAACTTAAAGAGCGCATTCAATCTTCAGAAATCATTTAGGGGGTGTTTAATATTCCTAATCGAGTAGGGATCGATGTGGGAGGGACTTATACTGACGCTGTGTATATTTACGACAATCGTATTCAACATACAGCTAAGGTACCCACAAGATCTGAAAATTTAGTGGAGACACTAATGGATGCCTTTGATCGGTTAAAGATTCCGGATGAACAAGCGATTAACCAAATAACGGTCAGCACAACACTTGTTACGAACGCTATTCTCCAAAACCGAATGACTCCTGTTCAATTACTATTATTTTCAGGAAATGGTATGAGAGTCGATGCACTTCCCTGGCCAGTCAGTTATCTTGAGCTCTCTGGAGAAATGGATTTCCGGGGCCGAGAGATCGAACCCACTGAACTGAGTGAATGGAGAAACGTCCTAACGCATAATTTCAGTGAGAATCCTGCACTAGTTGCTATTGTAGGGAAATTCTCGCATCGAAACAGTCTTCATGAAGAACAACTCGCGAGCTATCTGAGGGGAGCTAATCCCTCTTTGCGCATTGCTCTAGGACACGCTTGGGGACAAGCGAATTTTCATCGACGTAGTCTGACCACGTATCTTAATCTCGCTGTTTCCGACTTATATAATAAATTTACTCAACAATTACAAAGCGCAGCATCCGACCGAAAAATTCGTGCTCCAATTTCTATTTTGAAGGCAGACGGGGGGATCTTGCCTATTTCCAAAATACGTCCAATTGAATCTATCTACTCTGGACCAGCCGCTAGTATCCTTGCTGCTCTGACTCAAAATGAACCAACTGCTTCTACTATAATAGTGGATATTGGAGGAACAACAACGGATATAGGTCTAGTTCTTTCCGGTATACCGTTGCTCAGTTCAAAAGGTGCTCAAATAGGGCCTTATTCAACACTTATCCGTTCACTTGCGGTCCATTCAATTCCAGTTGGGGGAGACTCTGCCATCCACGCCACCGAGCAGGGGTTTATTTTAGAAAATTACAGACTCGGACCCGCCTTTTGCCTGGGCGGGAACATACCCACACCAACGGATGCCATGAGATACCTTGAGCTTATTGACTACGGAAATAAGCGCTTGGCGGAAGAGGCACTGGCTTCTATTTTGCCGCTGGAACGTCGAACTCCAGAGTTTCTACATGAGTTGGCAACTGCTATTATTGACCTTGTAGCAGATAGAATAGCCGGGGCAGTCGATTCTCTTAAACGTGAGTGGCAAGAAGAGCCAACCTATAAAGTCTGGGAGGTTCTCCATCCACACGAAGCCCATGCCTTTGACACTCTGGTCAGCGGTGGAGGAGCCCGGGGAATGATAAACGCTCTGGAAAAACGTCTCAAGACTTCTGTTCGGCTCGGACTATATCCCGAAGTTTCCAATGCCCTTGGTGCAGCTATGGCCAAGCCTACTTTTGATTGCACACTTCATCTGGACACTTATATGAAAAGGTATCGAGTCGAAGAGACAGGGGAACAAGGGCAATGGTCTGGTTCCCTTCGTCCTTATCGTGAAGTAGAGGGCTTTTTAGATAACCTAGCTCAAAAACAAGCTAGTTTCTATGATGTTAAAATGGGAGACGTGGAAAAAGAGCCCTTCGATTTCTTTCCAATTGTTCAAGGGTATAAAACCGTCGGCCAAATTGTCCGTGGTGCCGTCCATCTGAGGTCTGGTGTGATTGGGAGGATACGCGTATGAAACGAACTGGAATTATATTTTTCCCCGCTTTTGATTGGTCACTCGGAGACTCGCATCCTGAAAGAGAAGAACGTCTTCTCTATACTCAGGAACAACTGTTTGAAGAAGGGATTCTTGACTTACCCCAAATCAAACAGTACTCCCCCCGTGTCGCCTCTATACACGATGGTTTACGGTCCCAAGCTTTATTTCCTAATCCTAAATCGTATACGGATACGATAGATGCCCACCTCATTGCAGCAGGTAGTGCCATCTTACTTGGCGAAGCTCGTGTCCGCGGAGACATTGCTAATGGCTTCGTCCTTGCACGCCCTCCAGGGCATCATTCAGGGGCAACCGTTTGGGGTAATCGTGGGTTTTGCACGCTTAATTATGAGGCCATCCTTGTAAATCATTTGAGGGCTCGTTTTGGCATTAAGAAGATCGCTATTGTGGATACCGATGTCCATCATGGAGACGGAACCCAAGATATTTTTTATCACGATCCCAATGTTCTTTTCATTTCGATTCATCAAGACGGGCGCACAATTTTTCCGGGAAGCGGATTTGTCAATGAAAAAGGGGGCCCAAATGCTTGGGACCAGACTTTAAACATTCCTTTACCGCCCGGTACAGGAGACGAAGGTTACCACTACGTTCTGGAAAACTGGGTGTTACCGCGGCTCCAAGCTTTTGCCCCTGATCTGATTATTAATTCAGCTGGACAAGATAATCATTTCACGGACCCACTGGGAGCGATGAATCTAACTGCTAATGGGTACGGGCGGATTACAGAACTTCTACAACCAGATTTAGCAGTCCTAGAAGGTGGATACTCCATAGAGGGGGCACTGCCTTATGTTAACCTGGCAATTTTACTTGCGCTTGCCGGAGAAGATTACCATCATGTTCGTGAGCCCAAAAAACTAGATCGTCCAGTCTTAACTCTAGCGACCCTAAAGCCTTTTCTTGAGGAGCTCAAGAAACAGCAGGTAAACAGTAAACCTGACTTCACAACCCAAGGCAAAGCATTCTTCCCCAAAGGAAGTTGGACTTATAGCCCTCGGTCAATCTATTATGATACGGAGGGGTTTCAAGAAACCCGACATGATTACATTCGGCAATGCAATCACTGTGCAGGAACCGTGTATATAGAAAGCTACAGTTCCCAGTCTCCTGAAAAGTCTATTCTAGTACGAATTCCGTTCGAGGCCTGCCCAGATTGCGAGCAAGCGGGCTATGACCTTTGGGACCATCTTCAAAAGCACATTGAGGATACCACAAACGGTTTACTGCAAAACCAACTCCGTGATAAATTAACCGTTTGGAATCGGAAAGAAGGACTGAAGGAATTTTGACACCGATGATACATATCCTTGATTCGCACTCGGCAAACCAAATTGCTGCAGGTGAAGTTGTTGAACGCCCTGCTTCTGTAGTCAAGGAACTAGTCGAAAATGCCCTAGACGCTGGGGCTAAACACATCGACATAACCATTGAAGGAAACGGCGTACCACTAATTCGAGTACGAGATGATGGCTGTGGAATCGCCATTGCTGATTTACCTTTGGCAGTTATTCGGCATGCAACAAGTAAAATCAACCAGATTGATGACCTAGATCATTTACAAACCCTTGGTTTTAGAGGAGAAGCTTTACCGAGTATTGCTTCAGTTTCTCATCTGGAAATCTCCTCACGTCCTGCAGATGAAGTTGCTGGATTATGCCTTAAACTTATCGGCGGAGAGCAAGGGGAATTTTCAGAAGTTGGGTGCCCTGTGGGGACGTCAGTGACTGTCCGAAATCTTTTCTTTAATACACCAGCACGGTTGAAATTTCTAAAATCCATTCCTACAGAATTTGGTCTCATAAGTGATACAATTGGGCGAATAGCCCTTGCTCATCCAGATGTTTCTTTTTCTCTGACTCATCCTCAACAAGTCGTTTTGCAAACATCTGGGCGCGGTGATTTACGGGAAACTATTGGAGCAATCCTTGGTCATGCGATAGCCCGTCAGCTTATACCAATAACCGCTCAACAGGGAGCTTGGCGAATAGAAGGCTTTATCAGCCCACCAGATCTGGTTCGATCGTCAAAGCAAACTCAAACATTTATGATTAACGGACGAATTGTTCGTTCTACGTTCTTGAGCCACGCTCTAGAGGAAGGATATCACACCCTCATTCCAACAAAGCTTCATCCGGTAGTTGTGCTGCATTTGCATGTTCCCCCCTCAGAGTATGATGTAAATGTCCACCCCACAAAAATGGATGTGCGCTTTAAGAGTGAACAAACCTTAGCCGTATTTATCACTCAAGCGGTTTTCCAAACTCAAATCAATAGTAAACCTTTACCTTCGTTTACAACACAAATCTCAACCACACATGAAACCAGATCTCAGTACACTCTAAAAGCTGGGAAGCATTTACGAGAGCTAGAAGCATCTATTATGACAAATATCCCTGAGAAATCGCATCTTAGACCCGAAGTAGTTGACCAACAAAAGCTCTTCCTACGTGCTCAAGAACAGACTAGAATTCTTGATAATACAGTAAGTGACGTACCTAGTCCAAAAAGCTGCAATGAGTCAAGTTCCCATATGGAAGATACTCTTGCTAATATCTGGCCCTTAGCACAGCTATTCACCACCTATATCTTAGCTACTGACGGTGAGGTCCTGTTGATGATAGACCAACATGCAGCTCACGAGAGGATCAACTATGAACGACTGCTAGCCCAGTTTAGACAAGACGAATATTCTAGTCAGACTCTTCTAGTTCCACTTCCCATAGAGTTCACTTTACAGGAAGAGCAGGTGGTTCTAGAAAATTTATGGAATCTGAATGAAATGGGTTTTATTCTTGAGCAATTTGGCGCACGAACTTATCTTTTACGAGGTGTACCTGTTACGACAGGAACTATGCAACCAGACAGGCTATTGCGTCAATTTATTGAAGAAGTCTTGCAGAAAAATTCAGTACCCACAATTGAAAAATTATTAGAAGAATGGATTTACCTTTTGGCTTGCAAAGAATCCATTAAAGCACAAGACGCACTTTCTTTGCTAGAAATGGAACAGCTCATTGCGCTACTTAGCAAAACTAATAACCCCTACACGTGCCCACATGGAAGGCCAACTATGGTCAAAATGACCCGCTCGGAATTGGAGAAACGCTTTTACCGTACCTAATTTATCTTTAGTGAACGAGTCACTAAAAGTTTGTGTCCAGATGACATGGGTATATTGTCAATGTGATAAAAAACCGGAGGCTTTATGTTAAATGATAAACCTGTCCTCATTAAAATAACGCATTCCGACCCTGAACTTCTAAAAAGGCTGGCTTGGTTTCAGCAACAACCTGGTTGTAACGAGACCATAATACGGAGTGGGGACGGAGATTTACCAGATCTTACAATAACTCGGCAAGGCGTTTTTTTAACAAATGGGGCAAAACAACTACCCTTTCATCCAAGTATGGCACTCATTCGACTCATGCATCTACTCAATGGCAGGTCTGACCGTTATCTCGAAGCAACCCAGTTAAAGGCTGGCGACACTTTAATTGATGCTACCCTTGGTTTAGGGACCGAGGCTCTTCTTGGGGCATGGGCTGTTGGTGATAAGGGAAGTGTGCTGGCACTTGAACAGTCTCCAATTTTAGCTGCTTTTGTTCAAGATGGCTTAAATCATTTTACAGAGATTGTTCCTGATGCCCGAAATAATTATAAACAAGCTGCCTGGGATGCCTTAGAACGGGCTTCGAGACGAATTGAAGTGCGTTGGGGAGAACACTGTGAGTCCTTAAAGCGGATCCCATCACGCTCAGCGCATGTGGTCTATTTTGATCCGATGTTTCGCCACACCTGTAAACAGTCTGATTCAATTGTACCCTTGCACCGGTGGTCAGACCATAATCCGCTCCATCATGAGGCTGTATTAGAAGCGTGTCGGATCGCTCGAAACCGAGTTGTGCTCAAAGAACGCAAAGACAGTCCAGAATTTCAACGTCTTGGGTTTAACATACTACCCGGAGGTCGGTACAGTACCGTCGATTATGGCGTTATTTTAGTGTAATGGGGGTTGTTTGGTGCATCCACTAATCATTATCATCGGTCCGACCGGTGTCGGTAAGTCGTCACTAGGAATTGCCCTAGCGCAAGAAATAGGTGGTGAAATAATTTCTGGAGATTCTGTTCAGATTTACAAAGAACTTAATATTGGCTCAGCGAAACCATCTGAGGAAGAACTCCAACTCGTTCCACACCACCTTATTGATTGTATAGACCCCTCAGAGCCTTTTTCGGCAGCCCGGTTCAAGATGAAAGCGATTTGCTTAATTCAGGAAATTAGAGACCGAGGAAATGTTCCAATTGTGGTCGGAGGGACAGGGCTCTATGTTCGTTCCTTACTCGATCCCTATGACTTCGCTCAACATGGCTCTGAGGAAATCCGTTCTAGATGGAGGGAATTTGTCCGACTACACGGGAACTTGGCACTGCATAAGGAGCTGAAAGAGCGGGATTCTGAAACTGCAAAGCAGTTGCATCCCAATGATGTTTTTCGCGTTATTAGGGCACTTGAAGTGTTTGAATTAACAGGCAGCACTCTTTCGAGTCAACGTCAATTCAGAGATGATGAATACAAGGCGCTTGATCCGTCGATTCTTTATATTGGGCTAACTGCTCCACGCGCAGTGATTTATGAGAGAATCAATCAACGATGCGTCACGATGCTTTCCCGAGGTTTAATCCAAGAAACACTTGCTCTTTTAGACATCGGTTATGCACCAACATTAAAGCCCTTACAGAGCATAGGCTACCGCCATTCGCTTTGGTACATAAAGGGGCTAGTCACACAACCTGAAATGCTACGCTTGCTGCAAAGAGATACTCGGCATTTTGCAAAACGACAATTGACTTGGTTTCGCCGTGATCCACGTATTGTTTGGTATGATATTGAGGCAGGAACGGATGTATCACTGAAGGATATTGTCAAGACTTGCAGATCTTGTCAAATTCGTGTAGAATAAATAGAGTAGAAATATAAGGTGATGGAGGGAAAAAGATGAATAAATCGCCCATCAATTTACAAGATACCTTTTTAAATCAGGTACGCAAGGAAAGTCTTCCGGTGACCATTTACTTGGTTAACGGGTTTCAAATTAAGGGACTTATTAAAGGTTTTGATAACTTCACTGTAGTAATTGAGTTTGAAGGTAGACAACAGATGGTCTATAAACATGCAATTTCGACAGTCATGCCGATTCGCCCGATCAACTTTATGACTGTAAGTCCTGCAGATTCAGCTACGAGTACTCGCGCCTAAGACTTAATAATTAGGGTAAGCCCTAAAAAATTAAGAACTGAGTTCGATATAGTATCGAACTCAGTTCTTTCTCTTGAATTCGCTATTTGTTTATGATATATTTCAAGTATATGCTTTTATCTTGGTGAAAGAAAGGAACTCAACCCAACTATGGAAACTCGAAATTTAAGAAACATTGCAATTATCGCTCACGTTGATCATGGGAAAACGACGCTTGTTGATGCCATGTTAAAACAGAGTGGAACCTTCAGAGCTAACCAACAAGTAATGGAACGCGTCATGGACTCCAATGATTTAGAACGTGAACGTGGAATTACCATCTTATCCAAAAACACATCCGTTCACTGGCAAGGAACTAAAGTCAACATTATTGATACGCCAGGACATGCCGACTTCGGGGGTGAGGTTGAGCGAGTCTTACAAATGGTCAATGGGGTGCTCCTCATTGTTGATTCTTTTGAAGGCCCAATGCCACAAACCCGTTTTGTTTTGAGAAAAGCTTTAGAGCTTAAGCTCGTACCTATTGTTGTTATTAATAAAATTGACCGCCCCGATGCTCGCCCAGATGAGGTGGTCGATGAAGTGCTTGACCTCTTTATTGAGCTTGGCGCAGAAGATGATCAGTTGGATTTTCCAGTCGTCTATGCGTCCGCTCGTGCAGGAACGGCAGGGCTCACTTACGACTCTCTGGCAGACTCGTTAACACCACTATTTTCGGTGATCTTGGAACACATTCCAGCTCCACTCGTTGATCTCGAAGCTCCGTTCCAGATGCTTGTCACGACTTTGGACTACGATGATTATGTTGGGAAAATTTCAGTCGGTAGAATTGTTCGTGGAACTATACATCAAAACGAAAATGTCACCTTAATCAAGCGGGATGGAAGTTTTGAACGAGTTAAAGTGGGTAAAGTTATGATCTTTGAAGGACTAAAGCGGCAAGACGTTCTCGAAGCATCTGCTGGAGAAATCGTTGCGCTTACAGGACTAACCAGCGCTAACATTGGAGAAACTGTTGCCTGTGCAGTAAACCCTGAAGCCTTACCAACCATTGAAGTCGATGAGCCCACCTTATCCATGAACTTTATGGTTAATAACAGTCCCTTCGCTGGGAGAGAGGGTCATTTTGTAACCTCTCGAAAGATACGTGAACGTCTTTGGAAAGAAGTCGAGACTAATGTTAGTCTTAGGGTCGAAGAGACGGAATCTGCGGATTGTTTCCAAGTATCTGGTAGGGGAGAACTTCACCTCTCAGTTCTGATTGAAAACATGCGTCGCGAAGGATATGAACTTCAAGTTTCTAAACCCGAAGTTATCTATAGGAACATTGACGGTGTCAAATGCGAACCGATTGAATTTCTAACTTGTGATCTTCACGAAAGTGCGCTGGGATCGATTATGGAGCTTCTCGGAAAACGTAAGGCAGAAATGGCCAATATGACAAGTCTTTCTGCTACGCAACTACGTCTAGAATTTAAAATCCCGGCACGCGGACTTATTGGCTTCCGAGGGGACTTCCTTTCTGAAACACGAGGTGAAGGAATGATGAGTCATGTGTTCTTGGGCTATGAACCCTATAAAGGAGATATCCCTGGACGGAGTCGTGGCGCACTCATTGCTTTCGAAGAAGGAGAAACAAACGCTTACGGTCTATATTCTGCTCAGGAACGAGGAACTCTGTTCGTAGATCCGGGCCTACACGTTTATGGCGGTATGGTTGTTGGTGAAAATAAGCGTGAACAAGATATAGAAGTGAACGTTTGTAGAAAAAAGCAGCTTACTAATATGCGTACCAGTTCTGCCGATGAAGCATTGCGACTTGAAAAACCCAGAGAGTTTTCTTTGGAACAATCGTTAGAGTTTATTAACGATGATGAATTGGTAGAAATCACTCCAAAAAACGTTCGTATCCGCAAGAGATTCTTAGAGCACTCTTCTCGCGTACGATATTCTAAGACATTAACAGGGAAATAATAACAATACGATTTATAGGACACCTTTCATCTTTACTTGAGTATAGTAGTAAAGGTGGGAGGTGCCTGTACATATGACAATCCGTGTGACGTTTAGACCTGAGAATCATCAGCCTCCGGTCATTCAATCTCCCTTGCCCCGCGAAACTGCACAGATTAACACACCTGTGAAAGAACTGGGTGGAATAGGCCTAGTGCGAAAGGGAAATCCTTCTTCCCTTGAAAAAGACAAAGATAGAGTCGCAGATATTCTTGATGAGTTGGAAGCTTTCATTGGCTTAGCGACAGTGAAAAGTCTTATTAGGGAATTACTAGCCTATGTGGAAATCCAAAAGCGACGTACACGGGAAAAACTTATCGCCGAGTCCCTGGTATTGCATATGATCTTTCGTGGAAACCCTGGAACCGGCAAAACGACGGTGGCTCGATTGGTCGGGCGACTGTTTAAAGAGATGGGAGTTCTCCAGAAAGGGCATGTGATTGAATGTGAGCGAGCAGATCTTGTCGGAGAATATATTGGACATACTGCTCAGAAAACAAGAGATCTGGTCAAGACGGCTTTAGGTGGAGTTCTCTTTATAGATGAAGCTTATTCTCTAGCCCGAGGGGGCGGAAAGGATTTTGGCAAGGAAGCCATTGATGTCATAGTGAAGGCGATGGAGGATAACAAGGACAATATTGTTTTAATATTAGCTGGTTATCGTGATGAGATGGAATGGTTTTTGCGTACCAATCCTGGACTTCGCTCGCGTTTTCCAATACATATTGATTTTCCGGATTATTCGCTTGATGAATTGTTAGCCATCGGGAACTCGATGCTCAAATCTAGGCAATATGAACTTACTCTAGGGGGTACGGAGGCGCTCCGTGGTCACCTGCAAAATTTATTAAATACTCAGCCATATGCCGGAAACGCTAGGCTTGTTCGTAACCTTGTTGAAAAGACAGTACGGAAACAAGCGGTTCGGCTATTCCAAAAGACTAGTTCTAGTCGTGAAGAATTAATGCAAATTTTACCTGTGGATATTACCCTGGAAGATTTATAATCTTTTGGGTTAACTTAAATATATGAAAAACTTAGAATAAGAGGTTTTCTATGGATATGGATATGGATATTTCGGGAGAATTGTCCGGCATTCGGGCAAGCCAGTTACAAGAACTAAAGAATCTTTCTGAATTCAAGACTGAACGTTCTGAACTAATAAATTCTGAAATCCTAGAAGAGTTGATTCGGCTGACACAACTTTGGAATCGAGAAATTGCCGTTTATCTTTCTCGTCCAGGTATACTCCTGGCGGCTGCAGTTGGGCGTCATGCCAATGTAACACTACCTCAGATCAAAGGAAGATCGATTGGAAAACACCTGAGGTGCATCCATACACATCCCAATGGGGACTCCAGGCTTAGTCCTCTAGATCATAGTGCCCTGTTATCTCTTCAACTGGAAAGTATGGCTGCAGTTGGAGTTCGCGACGGTTCACTTACTGGAATTCAGATTGCTTATAGAACAGGGGAGGACGATTCCTCTATCGTAAATCTTAGTTCTGAAAATTGGCAGTCATTTGACTATAACGACACCTTGTCTAGCTTTCCCAAGGGTATAGCCAAAGCTGAAACAGCATCTGGTGAAGAGCGTGCTTTCCTTATCGCTCTAGTAGACAGTGAACAAGATGACAATGAAGATTTGACTGAACTTCGAGAGCTTGCTAGATCAGCTGGCGTAGACGTAGTTGGACAACTTGTGCAACTACGCCGTTATGGTCAGTCACGAAGCTATCTAGGGAGCGGAAAAATTGAAGAATTAGCTCATCGATTGCAGGAAACTGAGGCCAATGTAGTGATTTGCGATGATGAATTATCTCCTGCACAGTTGCGAACCTTAGAGACAGAAACCGGGCTCAAAGTATTAGATCGTACAGGCTTAATCTTAGATATTTTTGCGCAACGTGCTCAATCACGTGAAGGAAAACTTCAAGTCGAATTAGCCCAACTCAAACATCTATTGCCATATTTGTCTGGCCAAGGACAAGCTCTCTCTCGGCTAGGTTCAGGAGTCGGATTGCGTGGACCCGGCGAGACAAAATTGGAACTTGACCGAAGACGTATGCGGGATCGCATTACACAACTGGAGAAAGAATTGAAGCAGGTCTTACAGCATCGGGATGTTCAGCGTCGTCAAAGAACAAGAAGTGGTCTACCTACAATCGCCTTAGTTGGGTATACGAACGCTGGGAAGACAACCTTTTTGAAAGTAGCAATGGAACAGGCTGGTAGTCGGTCTGATATTCCAATTGGTGAAAATAAATTATTTGCAACATTAGATCCGATAGTGCGTAGTATCGTCATTAACTCAACCCTGGAAATTCTTCTGAGCGATACGGTTGGGTTTATAAGAAAGTTACCAACTCAACTGCTGCGGGCATTTTTAGCAACGCTGGAAGAAGTCAAACAAGCAGATATTTTATTACATGTAGTAGATGCGAGCCATCCGCAAGCACTCCAACACGCTGAGACGGTCAATGAGGTATTAAAACAACTTGAATGCAATGAAAAACCCATGATTACTTTGTTAAATAAAGTCGACAAAGTTTTGACTGAAGACGATCTTTCCGAACTAGTTCAACGACTTCCTCATCCCATCCAGTTGTCCCTCACACGGGGGGATTCCTTAAAGCCAGTTTGGAAGCATCTCAGTTCATTATTAACCTGATTTTATATCTTTGCCCATTGTGAATAAGGGGGAAGTTGTTTGTATTTGAATCCCGAATGGCCCGAGTTAATTCGTAAAGCTGTAACTGAAGCAGAAGAGGCGCTCCATTGTCAGCTTCCCAAGATACAAGAAATTTCGGCACATAACCACGAAAAGGTCTTGAAAGCCTTTCAAGCAGAACGTGTCTCAACGTATCATTTACAGGGAACAACCGGTTATGGCATAGGTGATTCAGGCCGTGAAGTCCTTGACCGTGTGTTTGCACGTATTTTGGGCACGGAAGCAGCGCTGGTGCGGGGACAATTTGTTTCCGGTACTCACGCAATTTCTGCAGCCTTATTTGGTGTTTTACGACCTGGAGATCATGTTATTTCGGTCAGTGGTCCTCCGTACGATACCTTAGAAGAAGTCATCGGCTTAAGAGGAAAAGGACAAGGAAGTCTGCTGGATTTTGACGTGTCTTACGACGACATTCCTCTAAATTCCCAAGGAGAAATACAATATGAACTTTTAAGCAAATGTATAACAGATAAAACACGTATGTTGATGGTTCAACGCTCACGCGGATATGAGTGGAGAAACTCAATCATGGTAGCTCAGCTTAAGGAGTTCGTTAATTTTGTTCGAAATAACTATCCTCAGATGATTATCTTCGTAGATAACTGTTATGGAGAGTTGGTCGAAAAGCAGGAACCTGGTGACATTGGTGTCGATTTGATGGCTGGTTCGCTGATTAAGAATCTGGGAGGTAGTCTTGCTCCCACTGGTGGCTATGTAGCTGGTCGCTCAGACTTGGTTAAACTTACGGCCCAGCGTTTGACTGCACCAGGTATTGGTGAGCATATGGGAGCAACCTTGGAATGGCAGCGGCTGTTTTATCAGGGAATATTCTTAAGCCCCCTAACCGTTTCTGAGTCCATTAAAGGTGCCATCTTTTCTGCAGCATTTTGGCGGGCGTTAGGGTTTGAGGTGCATCCAGAACCAGAAGGGCCCAGAACAGATCTAATTCAAGCAGTTAAACTTGGATCAAGGGATAAGATGATTTCATTCTGCCGAGGAATTCAGAGCGGCTCTCCTGTAGATTCTCATGTTTTCCCCATTCCTTCTGAAATGCCTGGGTATGAAAATGAAGTTATCATGGCAGGTGGTACGTTTATTCAAGGCTCAACGAGTGAATTTTCTGCGGATGGTCCACTCCGGGAACCTTATATTGTCTATCAGCAAGGTGGGATTTCAAGCACTTATGTGCAGATGGGTAACGTTTTAGCGGCGCTAAATTTATGGCAACAAGGCCTATTAAGCTAGCTTATCTATATGTATTCTTATAAGCAGTTCTCGATAATGACAGCCTACCTTTCAAACATATACAATAATGTGTTAATATGAAGGGGTAGAAAGGGGTTAATTATGGGAGATTCAGAATCGCCGAAAAGCACAATGCGTTTTTTGGTTGAACTTGTTGAAATTGTCCTTATTGCTTTCGCACTTTCATGGGTATTACGAACTTATGTTATTGAAGCTCGCAAAGTTCCTACTGGCTCAATGCTACCAACAATTCAACTGGAAGACCGAGTCATTGTGGATAAGTTCTTCTTCAAACATTTTGACAGTATTAGTCATGGAGACATCATAGTCTTTCATCCTCCAGCCAGTGCTCACGCGACAGAGGACTTTATTAAACGGGTCGTTGGTTTAGCAGGTGATAAAATCGAAATACGTAATCACACGACTTATGTAAACAATCAGCCTCTTTATGAACCTTATGTACTTGATAAGTCAAAGGATGATTTTGGACCGATTGTTATTCCTGCAGAATCAGTATTCGTTATGGGGGATAATCGAAACAATAGTGCTGACTCAAGGGAGTGGGGCTTTTTACCTACTCAAAACATAACTGGCCGAAGCCTATTTCGGTATTGGCCTATGGATCAAATTGGTGCTCTTGCCCGTTAGGGGGGAGCTTTTTTCTTTTTTTCAGCATATACTAATTGAAGACACTCATTAAAATTACATAATTGAGAGGGTGGGACTTTGTGGAAGATCATAAACTAAAGGTGGTTCTTATATTTGGCGGGCGTTCAGGCGAACATGAGGTTTCCTTAAATTCAGCACAGTCTATATTTAAAGCCATTGATCGAACTCGATACAATGTAGAAACAATCGGGATTAATAAACAAGGCCAGTGGTTCTGGGGCGTTCTCCCTGAAATTCTGATAAAAGAAGGGTTTCCTGAGGCTGACCAGAGCCATCAGGTTACGTTGGTCATTGATCCTACAAAGCCGTATTTCTTGGCCCTAGACGGCCATACTCTTCCAAACCAAGGGCAATTTGACCTTATTTTTCCGGTGCTACATGGCCCGTACGGAGAAGATGGAACCCTGCAAGGATTATTGGAGATGGCTAATGTACCTTACGTAGGTTCTGGAGTTTTAGGATCTTCCCTAGGGATGGACAAAGACCGGATGAAGGCTGTCTTCTCTGAGAAGGATCTACCACAAGCACGTTATGTGACCTTGCTTCGTTCAGATTTACTGAGTGGACAAGAAGCCTGTCTTAATGAAATTGAGTCAAAGATTGACTATCCTTGCTTTGTAAAACCCGCCAATCTAGGATCTAGTGTGGGTATATCCAAAGCGCACAACCGTGAAGAATTAGTAGATGCCTTGGATATTGCTACCATATTCGACCGTAAAATTGTTATAGAAGAAACTATTAACGGAAAGGAAATTGAAGTTGCTGTTCTGGGAAATGACACTCCAATAGCATCAATTCCAGGAGAAGTAAAACCAGCACATGAGTTTTACACTTATGAAGCTAAGTATTCAAATATTGGCTCTAGCTTGGTAATCCCAGCCCCTCTCGATGAATCTGTAGTTTGCCGTTTAAAAGAAATGGCTATTGAAGCCTTTCGTGCCGTAGAGGCTAGCGGGCTGAGTCGGGTTGATTTCTTTGTAACTCCTGAAAATATAATATTCCTTAATGAAATTAATACTTTACCAGGATTTACAAAAATCTCGATGTACCCCAAGCTTTGGGAAGCGTCTGGTATACCATACTCTGAGTTAATCGACCGTTTAATCACTTTAGGATGGGAACGTTTTCAGGACAAACAAACCTCTAAAATTTCTCTTGATTAATTTAATAGGTACAATAACAAAGGGGAGCAGATTAATTAATCTGCTCCCCTTTGTTATTGTACCATCCTGGTCAGCTCATGCTAAAGATTAACCATAGAATTCTGAAGAATAGCTTAACATAACATTCTTGTGCATATCTATGTGTAACGGGTAATTAAATTTATTGGAAGTTACGAAAAACACCGACAACTTTCCCTAAAATAGAGACATCCTGGGAATAAATTGGTTCCATGGATGGGTTCTCAGGCTGAAGTCGAATAAGAGTTCTTTCCTTAAAAAAGCGTTTGACTGTCGCTTCATCTCCAATTAACGCAACGACAATTTCTCCATTTCGTGCCTCATTTTGTTGACGGACAATAATGAAATCGCCATCTAAAATTCCAGCGCCTATCATACTCTCTCCCTGAACCTTAAGCATGAAAACGTTATCCTGGTGAACAAGATCAGCAGGAAGGGGAAAGGTGCCTTCAATGTTCTCTACAGCTAAAATAGGTTGTCCTGCAGTGACACGACCTACAATTGGTACGTGAACGACTTTTTTTGCATCAAGTAGGTCACTTGAACTATCCAGAATCTCAATCGCACGAGGTTTTGTGGGATCACGCCGAATATATCCCTTGTCCTCTAACGTTTGTAGATGGCCATGAACTGTTGAGCTAGATAGCAGCCCTACAGCTTCGCCAATCTCGCGAACCGCAGGGGGATATCCTTTTTTACGTATTTCGTCTTTTATGAATTCTAAAATATTAGTTTGCCTCAGTGATAAATCCGGGTACATATTTTTACACCCCCATCTTGTCAATTATATTTTATCATTCATCGAATGAAAGTACAAACAAATGTTCGATAAATTATTAAGAAGAAAGAAAGAAAGAAAGAAAGAAAGAAAGTGGGGAAGGAACTATGAAAATTCCATCTAAACTGAAACGAATAATGTCTCAGTTAGGTTTTCTCATATTTGTGGCAATAGTAGCATGGCAGGGGCTCCACCGTGCACCCACTATACTTTCGGATGTTTATCCGTATCTAACTTCTCTGCCACCGGCATTAGTGAAGCAGTGTATTGAGGAAAATAGAACGTCCCCAACAATTGATATAGAAGAATTATTAGCTATCCGCTCGACACTAACCCAAAAAGAAGCACAATCGTTGGTTAATCAACTTAAAAATCATGTTCTTTTTTCGGATATTAGATGGGGATACATACCATTAAATACGCAAAAAATTATTCAAAGAAATAGTGAAATTCTTCACAACTATACATATTACCAACCCGATAGGTATGAATTTCCGGTGATCGGAACTACTTGGTTTGAAGATAGTTTTGGAGCGGATCGTGAAGGGGGAAAACGTAGGCATGAAGGGACCGACATTTTTGGAAAAGAAGGAACTCCCATTGTCAGTATCAGTGGGGGTAAAGTTGAGCAATTGGGCTGGAATCGTTTGGGCGGAGAGCGTGTAGGTATACGCGGAAATGATGGAAATTATTACTATTACGCACACCTCCAGACGATTTGCCCCTTGCTTGTAAAAGGAGAACGTGTCAAGGCGGGGGAGTGCTTGGGTACAATGGGTCATACAGGAGTAGCTTTAACAACACCTGACCATCTTCATTTTGGAATTGAATTACCGAACGGGCAATGGATCAACCCGTATCCTTTTTTGGAAGCATGGAAGTATTGGCAGGAGGGGAGAAGATAAAAACTTGCCACTTGCCCTAAGATTAGTTATAATAGCGTTGTTTATACTTGTATCAACTAATGACATGGAGGTACTGAACTTGAAAAACCTTGGTGAACCATGTGTTCTAGAAGATCGTTCTTGTACAGAATGTGGCGAATGTGACTTATGTGATCGAGATCCGAGCAAACAGTGTGATAATTGCGGTCAATGTATTGAACTTCTTGATGGAGATTTTGCAGAAATTGAGATTGACGATATACTCTTGAACACGGATAATCCAAATTCACTGTCACGCCATAAGGGGAAGGGTAACAAATATAAGATTAAATCATAACCAAGATTATTTAAACATTGGTATTTTGGTCATCACTTTGATTTTTAATATGGATTAAACACTACCGCTCTGTATTATTAATCTAATCGTTGGCTGATTTTATTTTCAATGCCCTAAGTCCGAGAATACCCGAGCGTGCAAAAAAGGGCTAAGGCAAGATTAGAGAGTGTAAAGCCAATTGGAATGGATACTTTCATAGTTAACGGCACGAACCCCAAGGATTTTGTCTAAAAAAATTAGGAGGATTGGTATTATGAGTCAGCCAAATAAGTTAATAGTGGTTTGGACTAACGGAGACAGAGAAGTTGCTATTCGTATGGCATTTATGTATACACTTAACTCAAAAATTAAGGAATGGTGGAATGAAGTATCTCTGATAGTTTGGGGCCCTTCGGCTAAACTCCTCGCGGAAGACACAACTTTGCAGGAATACGTAGAAAAAATGAAGGATGCAGGTGTTGAGCTGTTGGCCTGCAAAGCATGCGCAGATAGTTACGGAGTTTCTGAGGTGTTAGAAAATATGGGGATTATAGTAAAATATACGGGTTTGGTGCTAACAGATTCATTGAAAGACGATGACACGAGGGTCATAACTATCTGATTAACATCAAAGATCTATCTGGGCAAACCCCTAAATTACCGGAAATTAACAGTAAGGGCCGACGAAACACATACAAATATAAAGTACTGGGTTAAGGCAGTATTTCCATTTCAAGATAAGTTGGGGGTCCAGAAGTTTACTTTCCCAGGACGATGAAGTGTTACAATTGCTATATAATTTTACTTTTCGACTTTGAAATCTTCGTACAGCAGGTTGTTGGATAGAAATGGAATGGGTAAGCAAATATCTTACGGTTGGAGATTTATAGCATTGAAAGCGACTGATTCGATATTGTGCTAATGCTGAAGGAAAAATTAGGGAAACAGGTGGTTAAAATTTATGAATGCACCACGCGAGGATAAATTTAAACGAATTCTTGATGCTGCCATCGAAGGAATTGCTGAGTTTGGTTTTTATCAATGTCAAGTATCCAAAATTGCACGTTTAGCAGGGGTAGCCGATGGGACGATTTATTTATACTTTAAGAACAAAGAGGAAATCCTTATTCGACTTTTCCAAGAACGAATGGGCGATTTTATAGCGAGTATTCGCCGACAACTTTCTCAGTGCAACACCACGGAAGATCGTCTACGGGCCATTGTCGGAACCCATTTTTCTTATATGGAAGAAAATCGATCGTTCGCCATTGTGACTCAGTTGGAGCTTCGGCAGTCTAATCCAATCGTGCGTACTGCGATAACCGGTCCCTTATTAGAATACTTTCGCCTTATTGAGGAAGTGGTCCGTGAGGGTATAGAACGAGAGGAGGTTTTGCTGGTCGATATTCGGATCGCTCGGCAAATGATTTTTGGTGCCCTAGATCAAGCAACTACGGATTGGGTCATGGCGCGTACGCCAAGGCCCCTCGTGAGCAGCGCGGAGCCAATGGTGCTTTTATTTGAAGGAGCGCTTGGGTTAAGGGGAAATGCGAAAGAGATTAAAGTAGCCGGAATCCCTGAGCTTGTTGCTGGATCTTGTCCTTCTAGACTATCTGCAAAAGAGGAAGCTTAAGAAACGTAAAATTATAAAACCAACCATAATTGGATAAAGAAATGTGAAAGCCTATTGTATAATTTGGGTCCCATAATAGATATTATGTAAAGTAGAGTATTT
>DASRMA010000009.1:0-32702 GCA_035648155.1 Desulfosporosinus sp. | reverse complement strand
GCATCCACTAAACGATGGAGCACGTGGAGAAGCTTATCGATATCTGCCGAGTGCAAACCTGTGGTTGGTTCATCGAGAATATAAATGGTTTTACCTGTACTGCGTCGGCTCAACTCCGTGGCCAACTTAATACGCTGTGCTTCTCCCCCTGATAAGGTGGTGGCGGGTTGTCCTAAGCGAATATAGCCCAGTCCCACATCCTGCATCGTCAGAAACTTCCTGGAAATTTTCTGAACTACTTGGAAAAAGTCCACAGCTTCGTCTACTGTCATATCTAAGACTTGAGCAATATTTTTCCCTTTGTAGCGTACTTCTAAGGTCTCTCGGTTATACCGTTTGCCCTCACAAATTTCACAGGGAACGTAAACGTCCGGGAGGAAATGCATCTCAATTTTGATGATCCCGTCTCCATGACAGGCCTCGCACCGCCCGCCCTTGACATTGAAGCTAAACCGCCCTTGTTTATATCCTCGCAGTTTTGCTTCCGGAGTTATGGAAAAGAGTTCGCGGATAAAATTGAAGACCCCGGTATAGGTGGCTGGATTGGAACGAGGAGTCCTTCCAATCGGAGACTGGTCAATGTCAATAACCTTGTCCAGATGCTCTAACCCCTCCAAGCGATCATGCGCACCGGCGCGCCGACGTGCACCACCTAATTTGCTTGCTAATCCTTTAAAAATAATTTCATTGACTAAGGTGCTTTTACCGGAACCCGACACCCCTGTAACACAAGTGAATACACCCAAAGGAACTCGTACATGAAAATCCTTGAGATTGTTTTCTCGAGCGCCAAATACTTCGAGCCACTTACCATTCGGCGGTCTTCGTTTCTCTGGCACCAGAATCTGTTTCGTACCACACAAGTACTGCCCCGTAATCGAATCCTTGTTGGCCTTAATTTCCTCAATCGTCCCCTCTGCAACCACTCGGCCACCGTGAACCCCTGCTCCAGGACCAATATCAATAATGTGATCTGCAGCAATCATCGTATCCTCATCATGTTCAACCACAATCAGTGTATTTCCGAGATCACGCAAACGTTTGAGCGTTGAAAGCAGACGAGCATTATCCCGCTGGTGCAAGCCAATGCTCGGTTCATCCAGAACATAGAGGACACCCATCAAGCTTGACCCAATCTGCGTCGCCAATCGGATTCTCTGCGCCTCTCCCCCAGAAAGCGAGCCTGCAGCACGACCCAGGGTCAGATAATCTAGTCCAACATTCATCAAAAAGCCTAGTCTTTCACTGATTTCCTTAAGGATCTGCTGGGCTATCGTTTGTTCTTTTGACGTTAGGGTCAAAGCCTTCAGGAAGTCCAAGGCTTCAGTGATAGGTAAGCAGGTCAAATCATCAATAGAGATACCCCCCACCTTCACGGCTAGAGCTTCTGGTTTCAGCCGCTTACCGTGACACTCTGGGCAAGGATGCTCACTCATATACCGTTCGATTTCCATGCGTACCATATCCGACGTCGACTCACGATAGCGTCGTCCGAAAAAGGGAACAAGTCCTTCGAATTTGGTATGATGTGTTTTTAACTGATTAAAAATATTTTGATACTCAAAAAATATTGGAGTATCTGTTCCATAGAGCAGTCCCTTCCATTGCTTCTCATCAAGCTTATTCAAAGGGGTATCCATCTTGAAGCCTAGATTTAAGGCTACAGCCTCCATCATCTTAGGGTAATAACTGGAGGTGGATTTGGCCCAGGGTGCAATCGCCCCTGTTGCCAAAGATAAGGAATGGTCAGGGAGAAAAAGGTCAATGTCGACAACAAGATTTGCCCCAAGTCCTGTACACGCAGGGCAAGCTCCATAAGGACTGTTGAAGGAAAAAAGACGTGGAGATAGTTCTTCGAGAGCAATTCCACAATCTGGACAAGCGAAATTCTCGCTAAAGAGCAACTCACTCCCGTCTGTGATGTCCACGATGACATTGCCTTCGCCAAGTTTGAGCGCTGTTTCCAGAGAGTCTGCCAAACGTCCAGCGCTCTCAGGTTTGAGAGAAATTCTGTCAATCACGACTTCAACGGAGTGCTTTTTATTCTTAACCAGCTCTATCTCTTCGCTAAGATCCCTTTTTTCACCGTCGACGCGAACTCGAACATAACCGGCCTTACGGGCTTCCTCAAAGACCTTATGGTGCTCTCCTTTTTTCCCTTTAACCAGCGGCGCCAATATTTGCAGTTTCGTTCGGTCCGGCAAGCTCATCACCTGATCAACCATTTGCTGAATAGTTTGCTGGGAAATTCCTCGGCCGCACTTTGGACAATGCGGATGCCCGATTCGGGCGAAAAGTAAACGAAGGTAATCAGAAACTTCCGTCGCAGTGCCCACAGTAGACCTAGGGTTGCGGTTAGTCGTCTTCTGGTCGATAGAAATAGCAGGGGAAAGGCCCTCAATGGAATCGACATCTGGTTTGTCCATTTGTCCTAAAAATTGTCGCGCATACGCTGAAAGAGATTCCACATAACGCCGCTGTCCCTCAGCATAAATAGTATCGAAGGCCAGCGATGATTTTCCCGAGCCCGACAACCCCGTGATCACCACTAATTTGTCGCGTGGAATATCAATGTCAATGTTTTTCAAATTATGAGCACGCGCACCACGCACGCGTAAGTAGTCCTGAGTCATGGTTTGTTCCTCCTAGTCGAAAGTATCTTGGCCCGGTCGCGGAGCTTTGGTGAACGTGCAATTTCATTTGCATTCATTCCATTCATCCTATTTCTTACCCTTTTTGTAAGTCACCTGTTTTTGTAGTGCTTTATGGTCATATTTTTTGCTTTTACTTCCCCGTTGTTGCGCAGTAACTTTGTAGTTATTATCTTCTCCTTTTAGCTCAATCATAGCATCTCTGAGTTCGGCAGCTCGTTCAAAGTCCAGGTCCTTAGCTGCTAGGCGCATTTCCTGCTCCAGATTCTTAATGAGCTTGGCGAGTTCCTCGGGAGGTAATTTTGATCCATAGGCTTTCTTTAGCTCGGCAACACGAGTTGCCTCTGGAGCGTCATGAACCGCCTTACGAATCGTTTGAGGGATAATCCCCATTTTCTCATTGTGGGCCATTTGTATTTCTCGACGTCGATTCGTCTCATGCAAGGCGAGCTGCATGGATTTTGTGATCTTGTCGCCATACATGATGACCTTGCCTTGAGCATGGCGTGCGGCACGTCCAATGGTCTGAATGAGGGAACGCTCTGATCTAAGAAATCCTTCTTTATCTGCGTCGAGAATCGTCACAAGGGAAACTTCCGGTAAATCCAGTCCTTCCCTCAAGAGGTTAATCCCAACCACCACATCAATTGTGCCTAGGCGTAGTTCCCGAAGGATTTCCACGCGTTCCAGGGTCTTAATATCCGAATGAAGGTACTTCACCTTAATTTCCAAGTTTTTGAAGTAATCCGTGAGATCCTCAGCCATCTTCTTGGTTAGTGTCGTAACGAGAACTCGTTCATTCCTAGCAATCCGTGCTCTAATTTCTCCAAGCAAATCGTCGATCTGCCCTTTGGTTGGTCTAACAATGACCTCTGGATCCAACAACCCAGTGGGGCGAATCATTTGTTCCACAACCGTCGGGCAGTGTGCCAATTCATACGGTCCAGGTGTTGCACTGACATATATGCTTTGTTTAATCGTCCGTTCAAACTCAGCAAACATCAGCGGTCGATTATCTAGGGCAGAAGGAAGGCGGAAGCCATAATTAACCAGAGTTGTTTTACGTGAACGGTCCCCTTCATACATCCCTCTCACCTGTGGAAGAGAAACGTGGGATTCATCCACAAAAAGCAGGAAATCCTCTGGGAAATAATGAATTAGCGTATAGGGAGTATCCCCCTGCTCACGAAACGTCAAGTGGCGGGAATAATTTTCAATTCCATTGCAAAAACCCATTTCTCTGAGCATTTCCAAATCATAGCGCGTTCTCTGCTCAAGTCTCTGCACTTCTACGAGTTTGTCCTCCGATTTTAGAATCTTCACTCGTTCTTCCAGCTCTTTTTCAATATTGTCTGCTGCTTCCATGACCTTTTCTTGGGCAGTCACATAATGAGAATTCGGGAAAATTGACACATGGTAACGTTCTCCCAAGATTTCACCCGTCAGCACATTTATCTCGTAAATATGCTCGATTTCGTCTCCGAACATCTCGATTCGAAGTACTCGATCACTTGATGCTGCAGGATAGATCTCAACGACATCTCCGCGCACACGAAACGTTCCCCTGACAAACGCCATATCATTGCGGTCATATTGGATTGCTATCAGCTTGCGCAAAATCTCGTTACGATCGACAACTTGTCCCTGCCGTAAGGAAAGAACAAGGTCACGGTATTCATCGGGAGAACCTAAACCGTAAATGCAAGAAACGCTAGCCACCACGATCACATCACGCCGTTCGAACAGTGAAGCGGTTGCCGAGTGACGCAATTTCTCAATTTCTTCGTTAATAGAAGAGTCTTTCTCAATAAACGTATCACTAGAGGGCACGTAAGCCTCGGGTTGGAAATAATCATAATAACTCACGAAGTACTCCACTGCATTCTCAGGAAAGTACTCCTTGAACTCGCTATAAAGTTGAGCGGCCAATGTTTTGTTATGCGCAAGAATGAGAGTCGGCCGCTGCACCTTCGTGATTATATTAGCCATCGTAAAGGTTTTTCCCGATCCTGTTACCCCGAGTAACGTCTGGTGCCGCCGACCTTCATTCACCCCCGCAACCAGAGCATCTATGGCCTGAGGTTGATCCCCTGCAGCCTTGTAGGGGGCATGTAAATGGAATTCCATGTCCGATCTCCTTTTTAATATAAATACCATTATATTTCGATAGCCCTTGACAATATCCATCTAATTTGGAGTTAATAATTTATAATTCTTCTTAGTTTATTTTACATCTAAGCTGTGACTTATACAATTAAAAAGTATTAACTATAATCCTGCCATTCGTAATACAATACCATAAGACATGATTCCTATTTTTCTCCACTACTCTTCTTATCCTTCTCAGACTGATTCCCCTGATCTTTCGTCTCAGCTTTTGGTTGCTCGGACTGTTGTTTTAACATTGCGGGGGGAACGGTTTTTACCTGCTCATTGACAGTTTTCTCAGTACCAATAACCTTATCTTGACCATCAAGATATTCTCTCGTTGTCTCAGTCTTAATTCGTTCCGTAACCTTTTGGACTCCTGGAGGAATATTGCTTGTTCCAGATGAACTCTCTTGCTTTTTCGAGTCGCCTTGGTCATTGCCTTGTGAAGCCTGATCTCCACTCTGCTCTTGTTTAGTCTTTGCCCCTGTTTGCTTTTTATCTTGTTCTGCACTTTGTAAGGTCAAGGTGTAACTCTTCTGGATCAGTGCTAGATTATCTGTGGTTACTGCCTTAACCTGAATAATCTTAGCTGGAATTTCGCCTTGCTCACTTGTGACGGAGTTATTGACATCCAGTGATTCTTTTTTCATAATCTTCTGAGCCCATTGATAGGCATTCACACCCTGCAGATAAGGAGAAGTATCAACATCCCCGACCTGACTTCCGCTTGACATTCGTTCCAGCCCAGCAACACTGGCTTGTCCCCCAACCAAGATGATTTTCTTATCTAACTGTAACTGTTTCAAAACTTCGTTTGCTATAACTGCTAATTTTTCGGTGTGCGCCAAGATACCTTGGACCTTGCCGGGATTCTTTTGCAGATAATCTACTAACCCCTGCTTGGCGACGGAATCAGACGATGCGGAACTGATAATGTTCTGGACTGTTATTTTGGGATAGTTGTTAAGTACTACATTGTTTCCGGCTAAGCGTTCTTGTGATCCAGTTTGGTTTGGGGCTTCCTGCAGATTTATTATTTGACCCTCAGAAACTTTACTTACCAACGTTTGTGCCATTAGCTCTCCAACCTTTTCGTTATCCGGAGTAATTATCCCCACTAGCTTTACGCCTGCAGGAAGCCGACTTAAAGCTATCACTGGAATTTTATCTGTTTCTGCACTCTTAAGAATATTGGGATTCCCCCCTTGATAAATTAGAACTTTAGCTCCTTTCAAGGGTGATTCCTTTTCGGCTGCACTTTCATCCAAGTACTTTACTTGTACGTTTCCCTTTTTCGCCAGATCGTCGATCCCTTTGGTAATAAGTAGTTTATTGGGATCTTCCTCATTCAAAGAAACTACGATGACGGTCTCAACCGCCCCCTTATTTGCAGAAGATTTGGTTTTGTTTTGTAAAAGGGCTTGTAGACCACAGCCAGTTATTGTTAAACTAAGGGATAAGGAAATAATAACTAATAGGTACCGCAATCTTTTTGACATGAGACATACTCCTCTCGAAGCTCAATCCTAAATTCTTTAGGTTAGTTTTCCCTTGTCGACTAAAAAGATGCAGTACTAAAAGAAGATCACTTTTAAAAATGATCGATTTATCAAAAGGAGGTCTTTCATTTGCCTGTTAAATTAGAACACGTATTAAAACGCATACATACACTACCTCCCCTGCCTACGTCGGCAATGCGGGTAATTGCTTTAACTAAAAACCCTTCAACCTCTGCAAGAGAGCTCGAAGACGTTATTGGTCAAGATCCAGCCCTAGCAGCTGGCATGCTCCGACAAGCCAACTCCGCTTATTATGGATATGCCAGGCGTATCTCTTCTCTTCAAGAAGCCATCGTCGTACTTGGCTTCCAGGCGACACAAGGATTAGCGATGGCTTCTGCGGTCGCCCCCTTACTTAAAACCCAACTAATCGGGTATGAGATTGAGCAGGATGGACTTTGGAAGCACTCCATGCTTACCGCCATGACTGCGAAAAGTTTATGTAAAAAGCTTGATCTCCCTTATGGAGATGTTGCCTTCACCGCTGGCTTGCTTCACGATATCGGAAAACTAGTGATTTCTATTTATGTTCAGGAAGTAGGAGCCTATCTTTTAGAAAAAGTGTCCGTTGCTAAGCTCTCCTATGTTGAACTTGAGGAAAAAATAATTGGGTTCAGCCACGCAACCGTCGGAGGATTTATGGCCAAAGGTTGGAATTTACCCGATGATCTCGTAGAGAGTATCTCCTGCCATCATGCCCCCTCTAAAGCCCAAAACTATTCGGAACTTGCCAGCGTAATTCACGTTTCCAATGGCCTAGCTAGCTTACTTGGGATTGGCGGAGGTGTGGATAGTTTTTTGAACCCCATACAACAAGAGGCTCTTGACCAGCTATCTCTCAAAGAATCCGATCTGGAACTTCTCATAGCAGAGCTCGGAGATTTTCTTCTTGATCCCACCGTATTTAGTTAGAAAAGCACGCTACTTAATGTTCTACCTTAAATCTTTGTTTTTAAGTCGCACAATATACGGTTGAGCACAGTTTCTCTATAGCCATCCAATTGATCAAAATTCATCGCATTCATATAGATACCTTTAAGTTGAGACCTGTGTGTTTGCCAAGATACTAAGGTCTCTTTTAGCTTTTCGCTAAACGGACGATCTAATCCTTGATCTATTAAATTTTCGGGATTGCCCTGCCAGATCGCCAAATGCCTTTCAGGAAACACAATCCCAATTACCTCATCTGGATTGAGCGGATGTAAGATAATCTCAATCATTTGTCCCAATTGTTGCGCTTCTCTCAGTACCCAATCTAGGGCATCGAGTGTTTCGTCTCCTTCGAGTCGAATTTGATCGAAGTCAGTTAGAAAATGTGGCGCAAGATTAAGCCACCCGTCCACAGTTAAACCATGTAAAAAATACGGTATAATTACACTCTTTTGCAAGAGTTTCAAAGCATTTTTGGCGAGAGGCCAAGGTCCCGTGTGCTCTCTCTTAACCTTAACACGAGCAGAATTTCCTAAGATCCAAGATAGGTCTTCTTTTTCTATAAGTCGTTTAGGGACTCTACTCCCAAGCAGCGAAACAAGTTCCTCCGCCAGTTCTTCCTCCAAGGACGTTTGAAGCACTTGAAGCTGATTTTCAAGTTTAAAAATTTGTGAACGTTGCTTCTCTAACGTGAGTTCATCACAGAAAATACTAAAATCAATAAACTTCTCAACAACTCCTGGAGCTCTCCATCGCACTGGGGAAATCTCCATGGCATCTAGCATTGCCAATCCCATATCCGGCAAGATAAAACCTGCCATTGAATCTGGGTCCCGCACGGAACGAAAGAAATCAACGCCATATCCTCGATCCAATAATTCGAGGCCAATAACCTTAATCAACGTCGATTTACCCGTTCCGGGTCCTCCCAGTAAGACATAAACCCGTTGCCAACTCGGCATCATGTTGGGCAAAAGAGATATGTAGCCCCTAGTGGTCATTCCTTCTGCAAAATAATGTCGAACTCCGGTCTTATTTCTCATGCGTGTAACCCCCATCGTTTTTTATGGTCAGCGTAGTCTATGCACCAACGTGAACGACGGCTACTATTCATGGTTTGTGATTTCCATTATTGGCAGGATATAATAATGTCACTTTTTTATCATCTCAGAATGAATTTCAAGGGAACCCTTAATGCCCTTCTCTAACCTTGCTTTCATGATGGGAGTCATCTCTGATGATTTCCCACCCTCTTAATTTAGCTTCTTTTAGAAGCTCCTGGTCCGGATTAACAGCCACTGGGTGTCCAACGAGTGATAGCAGGGGTAGATCCTGGATTGAATCAGCATAAGCATATGCTTCACCCATGTCAAGAACAACCCCTGCCTCTGTTTGTTTCTGCAGGAAATTTCTCAAGGCCTGCACCTTTGAATGTCCATTCATAATAGATGTTATTCGGCCTGTGCAAACACCGCCCAATAATTCAATCTCAGTCCCAAGCCAAAATTTCATCCCCAGATCTCGGGCTACCAAGGCAACAAACTGTGAAAAGGCACCCGAAAGAAGCAAAATTTGATCATTTGAGTCAAGGTGAACTTTTACCCGACTTAGAGATACAGGACTAAAACTCCCTCTTGCCAACTCTAAACCTTGCTTGAAAACTCCTTCTATTTGAGTCTTACTCATCCCAGCCATCATCTTGACTATGCCGCTTAAAACACGCCTAATTGCTAATTGACGACATAGTCCAAAACGATACAATAGATACACCCATGACATCGAAATATAGAACTTACGGATCTTTTTGTGCATCCCTTTGTCTTGACTTAGAACCCGTAAGAAGATGCGAGGGGTTTCCTCAAGATGAATGGTGCCGTCAAAATCGAAAATCACAAGGCGCATACAAAATACCTCCCGTAGCGAATGCACTTAACCAATACTTGCTTCTTCCACCTTTGCCCTCGATAAGTTCATACCGATACAGTGATGCCAAGCCTCTCCTTTACATTAATGTTAATAGATCTTCAGCGGAGACGGGTCTGGCAAATAAGTATCCTTGCACTTCAGAACACCCGTGAGAGCGGAGAAAATCTAACTGGGCTTCGGTTTCTACTCCCTCAGCAATGACTCGAAGGCCTAAATTATGAGCGAGTTGAATAATGGTCGTCACGATTTCATTCCCGCGCGCTCTCTCGTCCGACTGAGTGGTAAGCATCCTCACGAACGAGCGATCAATTTTCAAAGTATCTAAGGAAAATTGGCTCAAATAGCTCAGTGAAGAAAAACCTGTACCAAAATCGTCGATTGAGAGGTGGATTCCCATCCCTTTGAGTTCTTGAAGTATGGTTAGAGTGGAGGACGAATTTTCCATACTGATACTCTCCGTGATTTCTAGCTCGAGCCACTGCGGATCTAGACCAGTCTCCGAGAGGATCTGGGCAATCTGGCTAACAAGATTAGCTTGCCGAAACTGACGCGCAGATAAGTTGACAGCGACACGTACGGGAGGATAGCCCATCTCCTGCCAGCGTTTGTTCTGCAGACAAGCGCTGCGCAAGACCCACTCCCCAAGAGGCAAAATAAGCCCGCTTTCTTCAGCAATTGAAATGAATTCTCCAGGGAGAAGAAATCCCCTCTCCGGATGTTGCCAACGCACTAAGGCTTCCATACCACACATTTGCTTGTCAAAGATTCGATACTGTGGTTGGTAATAGAGTACGAATTCCTCAAATGCCAAAGCATGACGCAGATCATTTTGTAAATCCAGACGTTCAGAAAGGGCTTGATTGAACGTTAGGGTGTAAAACTGATAGCGGTTGCGCCCCTCCTCTTTTGCATGGTACATCGCGGCATCAGCATACTTTATCAGGTTTTCGATATCCTCTCCGTCAGAAGGATAGAGAGCAATACCCAGACTCACAGTGATATAGATTTCCTTTTCCTGAAGATGTAGGGGTTCTTTAAAGATATTTATGAGTTTTTGGGCTACCTGTGCGACTTGGTTTTCTGAGCGCATTCCTGGTAGAAGAATGAGAAATTCATCTCCTCCCTGCCGTGATACTGTATCTCCTTCCCGTAAACTGGCTACAAGGCGATCTGCTGTAGCCAGCAAAAGCTGATCTCCCACAGTATGCCCGAGCGTATCATTAATGAGTTTAAACCGATCCAGATCGAGAAAGAGTACCGCGACCTGAGCCTGTTGACGGTGGGCCTGAGCAAGAGCTTGTTGAGCACGATCTTTAAATAATACACGATTAGGTAAGCCTGTGAGCGCATCATGATGAGCCTGGTGGAAAAGTTGGTGCAAAAGAGCACGCTTTTCACTAACATCGTGGAAAACGAGTACTGCACCGATCACAGCTCCTCTCCTGTCACAAATCGGTGCCGCTGATTCCTCAATGGCAAACCTACTCCCATCCCGATGAGTAAGAGTCGTGTGGTTAGCCAATGTTACAATACGCTTTTCACTAAGGCATTGAATGACCGGATTAGCGACCGCCTGACCCGTATTTTCGTTATGAAGTTTAAAGACACTCAAAAGCGGCAAGCCCTTAGCTTGTTCGTTCGTCCAGCCAGTCATCCTTTCGGCGACAGGATTAAGATAGGTGATTTCCACTTGTACATTGGTCGTGATCACAGCATCTCCGATGGAGGCTAGTGTGATCTGAGCACGTTCTTTTTCTAGCCAAAGGATTTCTTCGTCTTGTTTTCGTCTCGTAACATCTTCATAGATCGCAACCACTTCGCCCGTTGATAACTTGTAGATGAAGCCTTCCCGCCAGCCTGGGATGCGCCCGTTATGATAGTATGTAGCTGGAAAATGTAACGCTTCTCCCGTCCGGAAGACGTGATTGAAGATCTTTAATAGACCTAACGATTCATGTTTTGAAAAGAACTGATCCAGAGGCTGGTCTAGCACTTCACTACGAGGTACGTTTTCTATCTTTTCGGCAGCCCTATTAAAGGCTTTACAATGAAAGATTTTTTCGTCTTCCGAGAACTGAAAGACAGCGACTGCATTACTCATGTTTTCAAACATTTCCTGATAGCGTTCTTCGCTGTCCCGTAACGCTTTGTGAGTCGCGAAGTATTCGCTCACATCCTGTTTAATGGCGATAAAATGAGTGACCTCTACTCCATCCACCTGCACAGGGGTAAGCGTCATCTCTTCCCGGTAGAGGGAGCCTTTCGCGTGACGATTAATAAGTTCACCTCGCCATGTCTCACCGGAGAGAACCGTATCCCACATTATTTTATAAAAAGCGCTATCCTGGTAGCCGGATTGAAGAAACCTTATATTTCGACCTTGAACTTCTTCAAATGCATAACCCGTCAGTTGGGCGAAAGCAGGATTAGCCCAGAGGAGCTTACCCGTTCGATCCGTAAGAATGATTGCATTAGCAGCGGCCGAAAGGGCCGTACTCTGTATTCGGAGTTGACTTCGATCTTCATGGGCCAGAAGAGCCATCGTAATTTGTTCCGCCAAGGATTGCAGGCGTTCAATGCTTTCTGAGTTGAAATAATCTGGAAGATGAGTATACAAGGCGATTACCCCCAAGCATTGTCCCTGCGCCCTCAAAGGAAAAGTAGCTATCGACTGCAGATTTAACTCTTTATAAAAAGTCCACCAAGGTGTATACTGCGGGTTGTCGATTAGGTTTTGCACTTGTGGCTTACCACTGCGGATAGCTACACCCACTGCGCCCTGTCCCTCAGCGCTGTCATCCCAGCGTATATTAAGCTTTGTTATATATTCTTCTGCCACACCAGCTACAGCCGCAGTATTAACAGAACCGTCCGGCATTTTCAATCCAACTGCAACAACAGGATAACCGATGGTATGTACTAATTCATCACAGAGATATCGGAAGATATCTCCTAACGGTTTTTCGGCGAGGATACGCTGGGTGATACCGTAGAGAACGGTTTCTTTCAATTCACTGTGTTTTTGCATACTGATGTCACTTAACGTAGTAACCACCCAGCTCGGTTCGCCTTGAGCATTGCGAAGGAGAACGCTATGCAGGTGTAACCAGCGCTGTGCAGGGACAAAGCGTTTCAAGATGTGTGTTATCCCCCCTGTATCTTGAGCAGCAGCCAGCATGTTGGAGGCATGAGTTTCCCAGCTAAAAGGCTCTCCTTGATCATCTACCCATGGGGTGATTTGGGTAGAAAATTCTCTTTTCTGCATGTCTGTTAAAGAAGTGTCGAGCAGAGTGCACGCAGCAGAGTTGGCATTAGAAAACGTCCCGGAGATATGTTGCAGAATCACACCCTCTACAACGCTATCATAAATACGTTGGTAAAATCCTTCTTGCCGTTTAATAGCATCGAATTGCTGGTGTTGCTTTCCTTCCGTCCTATTGATTTCCTGTCGAGCGGCTTGGAGAGCCTTCCAAATGCCTCCCATGAAAAAGTAAAAGAAAACGATCGTAAAAAAGGCGAAGAACCAGACTTGCCAAATGGAAAATCGAAGAATCAATTCATGATCCCGAAGCAAATAATGGATCACCAATTCAGAAAATAATATCCATAATCCGCTCGAAAAAGCATAAAGTAAGCATATTTTCCTCGGAGAGAAAGCCTTTTGCGAAGGTGGCATGGGTTTCTCCTTTCACATGATGTCATTGAGATCCACACTCATCAACATTCGTCAAGATTCAGTATAATAACATTCGTCAAGATTCAGTATAATCCTCCCACCCTAGGAAATATATCTCAATTTCCACCAATTTTCACCAGTGGCTTCGTCTATTCAATGCTTGATTTGATTTGATCCAATCGTAGACTCCCACTTCTATAAGTGGGAGTGGTACCTCGTTACCCTGCTTCGGTGGGGGTAGAATCCCCCACCGAAGTCTCGATGTTCAACTTTAGTTGAACGAGTTCACTTCAATCCATAAAAAAACATCCCATCCTTATTTGCCCGGTCAACGAGTCCAAAATGCACTAAATGTTCTAAATGAGACAATGCTTCCCCAGAGGCAAACCATTTTTGCGAATGGGGGAAATCCTCCCACTTTTTATGACTTACATCCCAGTGCATAGAGGCAGCCATTTCGCTGGCTGTCTTTTGGCCATCTTTTAAAATAAACAAAATTTCCTTTAGGCGTTCTTCATGGTGTCCTAAAAGCTCGGTAATTCTTTTCTGGTGATCCCTGATGATTTTTCTATGAGCTGTAAATAAGTAATCAATTTCATACTCATACACCTTGTCGAGGCTATCCAAATAGGTGGCCAAAATATCCTGTTCAAATCCCCAGAATGATATATTCGGAGTTATTTCATCTAAGATATGGTCTCCACAAAAAAACAGCCTATGTTTTCTTTCATACAACCCAATATGCCCTGGAGTATGACCGGGAATATCCACCACTTCAAAGCAATAGTCCCCCAGAACTACTTCGTTCCCCTCAATCAACGGGATGAAATCTAGAGGCTCGACCAGCCTGGTCCCAAACTCTTTGCCAAAACTTAAAGAGTTGTCGATTTTAAAGCCAAATATTTGGTTGAGTGTATGGTAAAAACTATCTCGTTTGGAGGTTTGATTAAACAGATCTCCATCTGTCTGACTAAAATAGATTGATTGTACTCCTTTTTTTTTGAGGATTGGAGCAAGACCGGAGTGATCAGTGTGCATATGGGTAATCAGGAGATCAGTTTTTTTCAGGTCAATGTTCAGCTCCTCTAGACCCCTCGTCAACTCTGTCAGGCATTCTGCTGTGTTAAAGCCTGTATCGATGATTAAATTCCTATTCTTAGATATTATGATGTAACTATTGATCGCTCTTAAGGGATTTTTCGGCAAAGGTATTTCATTCTTGAAGATATTCGGGTAAACTTCTGTAATCACAGTTATGCCTCCAATTTAATCAAACAACTTTTCCTGCAGTTATTGATTGGTTTTATCTATTGAATGAACGTTAATAAACTACTCAGTAAACCTCCTATATATAATGGTTAAGTTAAAACAAGTCTAAAACATAAGATTTTGTGCAAATCCAACAATAACAAAAACTATTGCCCCTAATCGCAATACTACCCTATCCGCGAATGATCCCGTCCGAATATGAAGTGGGAAATGCCAATGTTTCTGAGTAATTGGAATAAAAGGCAAATAAAGTGGAGCAATACCGCTATTAGTGAAACTGTCTGCAACTAGATGCGCACCATAACCGATAAGAAAAGGAAGAAAAAGATTTGAGGCAAAACTAACACCATCTGCTAGCAAAACAACTAACCCCCAATGTACCGCAATACACGCCAGCCCCATACCCAGTAAGGAGTGGGTAAGACCGCGATGTTTAACTATAGCCATCATTAAAAGGATCCACCCAACGATGAGAAATCCCGCCGAGAGATAAGGCAAAGAACTTAATATAACTGGTAAATGAGTTGCTAAATATAAAAGACTTATGCCTCCCACAAACGCAGTAACTTTAGTTCTTCCTAATGGTCCACTGATGTCTCGGCTTAAAGTGCTTCCCGGTTGATCCAGATCTGGAGCCATAGAACCCAACCCTACGGCTATAGTCATTGCTATGAATTGTATTAATACATCTGAAGGCAAACCTTTTTGTAGTAGTAAATTAGGGTAATTTTCAAGACTGGTCTGTTGCATTAAGCGCCCCCCAACAACTGCAGCAGCGAAACCGATGGCTACATGCGTTTTCCCCGTCACGTTAATTCACGTTCCTCTCCCATTCTAGAAGTATTAATGCTACCAGTGAATTCTGTCATGTGGTTGTTCGTGAGACATCTCTTAGACTTTTTGACCTCTATATATCCCCGTCTTCAGCTCGTTAATATATTCTTGTTTCTCTGGCATATCTGTTGAGTTCGCATGATCAATCGCTAATTGTATGTCATACGGTACTCTAACCAGAGATATCGTAAAGGGCCATTTATTTTTATCATCCAGTTTCCCTTCAATTATTCCATACGATGCTTGGGGTATATCAAGGGGATTACCAACACTTCCAACATTAAAAATAGTCTTTCCTTCAAAATTATCTATGTGAGCACCATGTATATCTCCATATCCTACCACGTCTGCTTCGACATTAAGAGTTGGCGTTGCTTCAAACAATTTTAACCGCTTACTTTGTTCGGTAAAAAGGTAGACTCTATGAAAAAGATCATTTGGAGAAGCATGACATAGTCTTAATAACTTTCCACTGATATAAAATTCTTTATAAATAGGTAGCTCCTTCATATATAGTAGTCTCTCAACCCCTAACTTTTTCTGATGCCACATGAAAACTTCATCGCCCTCAATTTCTGTCAGATAATAATCCCAATTCCCTTTAATTACCACTTCGCAATATTCTTTAATTTTATCTACTGCCTCAGTAGAACTAGGACCCTTTCCAGCCAAGTCCCCAAGACAAAATATTCTTTCAATATTTCTGTTCTTAATATCTTCTAACACAGCTTTTAATGCAGGTATATTTCCATGAATATCTGATATTACTGCAATTTTCTCCATATTAACCTCCCTTCCGCCGCTATCGCGGGTAGCACAAATAGGAATGAAAAAATGTGTGTAGTTTCCACAACTTGGTTAAAATTATTTCCAACTGTGCAATAGTTTGGGACCAGCCTTAGTAGGGTGACTTGGGATCAATAGGGTGAGGGACAAAGCGTGACGAAAGATAGCTTAGTGGCTGGAGATTTAGTTTTCTTTTCAACGTATCTACCAGGCCCCTATCATGTTGGCATATATGTAGGTAATGGCATCATGATTAACTCGTCAAATAGCGGTGTTTCCTACGCAAGCATAAATAGTCAATACTGGTCTAGCTAGTAAGTATTATGGTGTAAAACCGAGCGTTTGAACAGTAAAGTGACTAAATCCTATTACATAGGATTTTACGAAGAAAACATAGCTGGAAGCGATTATTACCTCCAGCTATGTTTATTTAAGTTACTTTTTACTCAGCTCTCGGTAGTCGACTCGCTAACGGACCCTCACATAATATGATACTGCAGCCTGTCTTATTTATTCTTAAATATTGGTTTACGTTTCTCAGCAAATGCCGAACACCCTTCTTTGAAATCCTCTGAGGACCATGCCAATACCTGAGACATAGCCTCTAGCTCAGTTTGTTGATAGAAATTATTTTTAGAGGCCTCGCGCAATAACTTTTTATCGAGTCCCACTGTCATCAACGGCTGCTGTGCTAACTTTTCTGCCCATCTTATCGCTTCAGGCAGACACTCCTCATGAGGTACTACCGTATTAAACAATCCTAATTTTTCTGCTTCCTCAGCATTAAGGATTTTACCAAACCACAGTAACTCTAGAGCCTTATGATAGCCGACCTTCTCAATTAAAAAGTGCGACGTTCCACTATCAGGGCAAAATGCCAACTGCATAAAGGTAAATCCTACGCGGGCTTTTTCCGAGGCAATAATCAAGTCACAAGCCAAACACGCCGCAATAGAAGCACCTGCTACCACTCCATTAAGTGCTGCTATAACTGGTTTTTTTAGTTCATAGATAGCCTTTACAAGCTCGCCAGCAGCATCATAAGTAGCCTTGGCATTGATGGGATTTTTTATTGAAGCTAACATAGAAATATCTCCCCCGCTAGACCATCCCTTACCTGCTCCAGTAATAACCACGACTTTAACCGCATCATTTTCAGAGATCACCTTACAAACTGCCTGAACATCCATACAAAACTGTTCATCAACAGAATTCATTTTATCAGGACGATTAAACGTAAGCACTGACACCCCAGTATCCATAATATCGAGTTCAAGACTATCCCAATTCATAACTTGCCGCCTTTCTTTCATACGCATTTTTGTACGTTAGATTAATACCTATCTCTTGTTCTTTAATGAATCATTATTCATTACCCTTTGAAATTCGCCAGAATTTACAATATCCCTCTATTGCCATCACAGAAATCCTTTGCACGGTCTCATTTCATTATTCTACCATAAAACGCACTTCAACATTGTTCTTAGCTTCGATCAGCAAGCATACATCTGCTTCATTTGGATTAAAATTAACGTTGATAATATCGTTTACATTAAGCCAAAAGACTCTTGACTCAGCTCCCCAAATTGAAATCCTATCATCCGCAAAATCAACATTTTGTACAACTCCAAAATCCACAGTCCCTTCTATGACACTAAGGACGTCTATACAATACAAGCTCTTGCCAAGGAACTTCTCCCTAATAAATTTTACCAATTCAATCTTCAATGTTAAGGTTAACGTTGACATTTAGAGTCCCCCTACATTTTTTAGTGAGACTCCCACTTCTACAAATGGAAGCGGTATCCCGTATCTTTGACTTGTTATTTTCTTTCATATGCCTAACGTCAGGCTCAATGTACCATACATTAATCAAAATGACCCATGTTGAAGGATTAGCTATTTTTCCTTTGACAAGGGCGGAATACACTGCATCTCTTGCGCCCGAGGGCGAAGACATTCATAATAAACTTAATAAGAAGTTATTTTCTTGCGGTCCTCAAAGATACCCACAAAAGATTAAAAGGGAGGCTAAATTATGACCATTCTAAAGATAGCATTGATTCAAATGCTTGTTGAGGCTGATAAGCAAGCAAATCTCAACCATGCCGCAGCAATGCTGCAGGAGGCCGCTGCTGGAGGGGCACAGCTGGCAGTCTTGCCGGAAATGTTCAATTGCCCGTACGATATCCATTGCTTTCGGGACTACGCTGAGGAAATCCCCTCTGGGGAAACTACGAACCACCTCGCCAGCCTAGCTCGCACCCATGGTCTTTTTCTCGTTGGCGGCTCGATTCCAGAACTGTCTGGTGAGCTGCTCTACAATACAAGTGTCGTATTTAATCCACAAGGGGAGATTATTGCCCAGCACCGCAAAGCCCACCTGTTTGATGTACGAATCAAAAATGGTATAGAGTTCACTGAATCTCTGGTGCTGTCCCCGGGTAATACCGCAACTCTGTTTGAGACACCCTGGGGTAAAATTGGTGTAGAAATATGCTATGACCTTCGTTTCCCAGAATTGACCAGGAAAATGGCTAAGGACGGAGCCCACCTTGTCATCGTCCCTGCGGCTTTCAACATGACCACTGGTCCTATCCATTGGGAATTGTTGTTCCGCGCCCGTGCCCTTGACAATGAAATCTTCATGCTCGGCGCTTCTCCTGCCCGTGATCCCCAGGCCTCCTATGTTGCCTATGGCCATTCCTTAGCCGTCAATCCGTGGGGTAATGTGCTTGCCCAGTTAGACGAAAAGCCAGGGCTATTGATGGTCGAGCTCGATTTGACCCAAGTCGATGAGGTTCGAGAGGCTCTGCCAGTCTGGAAGCAGCGGCGAGAAGATCTTTACTAAATTGTTTCTATAAGCTCCTTAATTTTGCAACAACATCCCTAATTAATCGTGCCGTCATTCCCCATATAGTGGCTCCTTCCACCCTATATACAAAAACATTCCCCATAACATTACCCCATGGTTTTGTATATCGCTCCGGCAATCCTAATTCTTTCGCTGGAAAACTAATAACTTCTTCCCCGGCTTCATTGATGTAAGAAGGATGTACTGTAACATTTACCTTATATGCCTCTGGTTCATTGTCTTCAAAAAATGAAACTGGAATCGAAAAAATTTTCTCAACTTCTGCAGGATTTATTTGTAGATCATCTAAACCACTTATATCTATAACTCCTAAAAATGCGTCTACAGTTGCACCCATTGTCGCAACAACGGTATCAAGATTGCCAATAATGCTAATCTTGTCAGAGGCAACTCCTAACTCCTCTACTGTTTCTCTGATTGCTGTGTGCCGCAAGTCAGCGTCTAAGGCGGGATCAAATTTCCCACCAGGAAAGCAAATTTCTCCACCTTGCCTTATATTGGCGGCCCTTTTTTCAAAGACAAAATGAAATTCTTGGTTCACTAACATAAGCAGAACTAAGACCGCAGAATTAAAATATTCTTCTTTTCCATTGATACCAGGTATGACTGGCAACTTGTGCTTCAAACCTTCTATTACAAATTTATCCATATTTCCCACCCCACTCATCATCTCATACCATCAAACAACTTTCAAAATAGTAAAATGTTGTAACTATATTATAGGCAAATCCACCTTAACTTAGAGGAATTTTACAAATTATTTTTCCACCCAGCAGAAGAAACAGCAAGCGGATTACCCTATCGGTAAATCCGGCTTGCTGCACGAAAGATCTTATGATGCTCCATGGGAAAAATTACCCTTTTCAGCTTCTTCAATCGCCGCCTTAATGACCAAGGGTAATTTCGTTTTTTGGGAAGTATTATAGTCGTACATCACTATAATCCCTTCCCCAGAAGCCACTACTCCCAATCTTTCACTAACGATGAGGTGCTCCATGACAAAGCTCGATTTGCTGATGGACTTTACTTTGGCGCCGATGACTATTTGATCAGGATACGTCAGAGGCTTGTGATACTTACACGTGGTTTGAGCCAATATTGGGCCTAAACCCGTCTCAGATTTTGAATCCATTAGCCCGGTTTCTTGGAAATATTGGATCCGAGCGGCTTCGAAGTATCGTAAATAATAAATGTTATTGATATGACCATAGGCATCCATCTCACCCCAGGCAAGCGACATTTTCACTTTAACCGGGAAATCTGCCAATTCCAACATAGGTATACCTCCTAAATATCAAGAAATCTTATTTGAATCTCTATGATGAAGTATATCTTTAAGTATTTCTATCGTCAACAGATGCAAAAATATTCTGTCTGTTCTAGTGTAGAATTCAATTTACTTAATAATAACTTTTTACATCTTGCAATGTAGTCCCATAACCTAAATCCTTATCTGGATCACCGATCACGTGGGGCTTTAGGTATAACTTCTTGATCCGGAAACTCTAGACTTGCTTTATGTATTTCCCATTCTGATTGAGCATCTTGGAAACTAATCCACTCCTCCGAATGACTCTGCAAGGACGCAAGCGTTTGTTTTGAAGTTGAAAACTGATTATATAGTAGTATACTGCCGACAATACCCAACACACACAATACTAATATAATGATTTTGGTCTTCGATTTATTAATAGTTGCCCTTGAGCATCCCTCCTTTAATGACGTTTTAGTGCCTTGTCTTTTAAATTATAACGCTAAAACGTATTTCTTGGAAGATTTCTATTCTTGTTTTGATCTTTAATTAACTCATTATATTATACCAAGCCGATGGAAAAATGTGAAAAGTGGCCGTGCTCATGAGGCGGAGGGTTTGTAAAGGAAATATATACACATGGTCATCTTTCATATGGGTCTCCTGTATTATATTGCGTCCAGCCGCAAGTTGAAAAGTATTCGAACTGCACGGTTAACATTCCATAATGTTCCAACAAACTCCGTGATTCAAGCTGTCAAGCTCAACTCTTGAAACCTAAACCTAAAAGTCCTTCGCTTGTAAATCTATACATTTCTACTGTACAATTAATAAAAAATATATTATTCTATAGTACTCCTTGTCTGACACAAAATATCCTTGGCATCTTTGACTTGTTATTTTCTTTCATATGCCTTAGTAGGTAATTCCTGTGACGCTACCGCTTTGTTTAGTCGGCAAAGTGAAAATGCTGGATTTTTTAGTGTTGTACAGATTTGTCTAGTATTTGGGAACCAGGTAAGTATGTCTGTTATTAAGAAAAAGAAAAACAAAAAGAGATTAAATAAAAATAACTTACCCACTGCAAATAAATTGTCAGTGGGTATCCTTGAATTTGTAAAACCTCTATCTGAAAGAATTGATAATGATGAAATGAATAAAAGCATGATAAAATTTGGGATTCTGGTTTGGAACATATCATTATATCCAATGGAGGATAGAGAAAAACAAAAAGATAGCATCATAAAAAGATTAGCCAAGGATAAACAAACAGAGGATCGGTTTAATGAAATCTGTGATTATTTGATTTTTAGGAAAGATACTCTTTTTAAGAATGACAGAAGGTTTGTTGTTGATTATGTGATTACAGAGCATGAAAATAGCTTTAATTTAACCATTGCATCAATCAAACTTATAAATGAATAAGGGTTAAAGGACCTCGTTGGTTTGAATATTTTTTAAGTGCCACTTTATTGGGGAGGGGGAAGTTATGTTTAGTGAACTCGTTCACCTAAAGTTGAGCATCGAGACTTCGGTGGGGGATTCTACCCCCACCGAAGCAGGTTAACGGGGCACCACTCCCACTTATAGAAGTGGGAGTCTAACGATTGGATTAAAGCATGCCTTTTCTAACCTTAGTTTAGTTTCCCTTGTAACGTCTGTAGAGCTTTTTGAAGCTGGTTGTCAAAGTTTGTGTCTGTTGGGGAAATGGTAGCTGGCTTCCCTTTGTCTAGTTCTACCACTACATCGGGGTCAATTCCTTTTTTGTGAATATCCACTTTATTAGGAGTCAAGTATTTGGCGGTTGTTAATTTGACACCCGTCCCCATACCCAAAGGAAAAATCGTCTGTACAATCCCTTTACCAAACGTCTTTACTCCCACAAGACTAGCCGTTTTCGTGTCTTTAATCGCTCCTGCTACAATTTCTGCAGCTGATGCACTTTCTTCGTTAACGAGAACAACCATAGGCATGTCTAAATACGTACCCTCTGTCATTTTTGTATCGATATTTCCTTGTTTATCTACAATATAAACTGCTGGCCCCTCTGGAATAAAATAACTGGCAACCTGGACTGCAGACTTAAGCTCTCCGCCATGGTTATATCTCATATCCAAAATAAGTCCTTTAAATTTCTTAATTTCCATTTTAGTTAAAGTTTCTTTAAGCTCAGTTCCAGTAACTGAGGAGAATTGAGAAATATTAATATAAGCAATATCAGAGTGCCCTGGCAGTGCTTCTCCCTCAACCGTTGGAACGGTTATGTTTTCCCTCGTCAAAGTGACTGTGAAAGTCTTATTCGCTCTCTCCCGATAAAGCGCCAAGTTGACTTTCGTTCCAGGTTCTCCACGCATCATACCCACTGCTTTTTCTTGCTCCATATCGGCGGTGACCGCACCATCAATCTTGCTGACGACATCGCCCGATTGGATACCCGCCTTAATAGCAGGAGAATTCTTAATGGGCCGCAGGACCGTGAGCTTTTTCGGATCCTTAAGGCTAAGAACGATTCCTACTCCGCCGAACTTTCCTTCTAGCATTTGAAAAAGGTCTCCGTACTCGGTGGCATTCATGTATATCGAATAAGGATCCCCCAGTGCTTCTACAATCCCTTTTGTGGCACCTTCCACAAGCTGATCTGTCGTAACGTTATGTAAGTAATCGCTACGAATCAGTTGCATAACGTGAACTAATCGTCCCACGTTATTTACGTTAGCAAGAATAACCCCTCCAAGCGTCGTGGTCACTATTACTGAAACTATTAATAGCATGACCCCTACACTTTTGGCTACTCTTTTTAAGTTCCACTCTTGCAAGCAAGTCAACCCCCTCTTTGTGTCTCGTCTATTATATGCTTATTACTAGTAATAATACTGCTTATCCATCAATTATGGAAATACTGCAAAGGATCTGACGGATTTCCGCCTACCCTTACTTCAAAATGCAGGTGTGCCCCTGTACTCAAGCCCGTAGATCCAACTTTACCAATCACTTGATTAGCTTGAACCCATTGGCCCTCGCTGACACCCAAAGATGACTGATGTCCATAGAGTGTGGATATTCCATGACCATTGTCAATAATGGTCATATTTCCATAAGCTGAATTCCAACCAGCTACTATGACTACTCCTGCTCCCGCTGAGTGAATCTGCGTTCCGGTCGGAGCGACAATATCCGTTCCTGTGTGCAAACTTCTCGTCTTCTTTATAGGGTGGGTCCTCCAGCCAAAGGGGTCACTGATTTCGTAAAAGCCCGGCACTGGCCAAGTAGAGATCGATCCATTCACACCTCCTTGAGGTGTACCTCGTGATACCTGTGCTGCCTGCATCTTCCGAATCTTTTCCCCTAAGGCATTCGCTTCAGATTCCAGTCGATCGACATTATCATACGCTGCTTGTTGAGTCTTCTTATTTTGCTCCAGAGCAATACTTTGTTGAGATCTATTTTTAGCGAGATCCGCGCTCACTGAAGCTGCCTTCACTTGAAGTAGTGCGGCTTGATCCCTTTTGCTTTGCAATTCGTTTGCTTTTTGTATGATTTGTTCCTTTTGGGTTTGAATATCGGCCAATAATTCATGGTCATTGGACACTAATTTAGAGAAATACTCCATTCGTGTAATAAAGTCCCCAAGGTCCCCTGACTGAAAAAGCATTTCTAAATAACTAACCTGTCCACTTTCATAGATTCCTTTTGCCCGTTTCCCAAGAGCCACCCGGCGGCCTTCAAGCTCCTTTTGTTTGAGCGCAAGTTCTTTCTGCGCTGAGTGAACTTGTTCTTGGGCTTTGTCATACGCGGCCTGGGTCTGACCTAGGAGTTGCTGAGCTGCAGTAATTTGCGTGTCTAACTGAGCCATTCGAACCTTGATTTTATCTGCCGTAAACGTTAATTGGTTTAACTGTCCCCTTGCTTGATTCTTTTGGGTTAACGCATCATTCTGTTGTCCCAGAGCATCTCCTAACTCATTAGCTCGAGAGGGCAATACCGCGGTTCCAATTAACCCAAGACTAAGTATCCCAATTAGTAGTACTTTCCTCCGAAACAAATCGATCTCCTCCGTCTTAAATAGTTTAGGCATATGAAAGAAAATAACAAGTCAAAGATGTCATGGATATTTTACGTCAGACAAGGAGGTACGTCTCCAGAGGTCAGTTGACAGGGGCAAGAGATCAGAAAGCAATACCCCAATCTGATACCATCCGGTTTCTGACCTCTAACTTCTGGGTTTAGGTGAATATGCAGACGCAGTATTACGTAAAATAGACTTGCAGACGCTGACTGGTTATTTTTTTGAATGTGCCTTATCTGATTAAACTCAAAAAGCTTCTTTGCGTCAACGAACATGAACTGACTCCGAGTTCCTACGAACGAGACTAAGCCTTTAGGAACTTCTGCAAAGAAAACCCACTTCCCATGGTACCCATCGCCATGCCTGCGAGCAAGAGGCCCACTGTAACTTGGTGGAAGAGTGTAGCGTTTTGAACAACTGGTAGAAACGTTAAGGATGATTGAACAGTAATCGTAATCCAATTATAGCCCATGCCAACAATAACAGCTGCTATTGCTCCCCCAACAAGTCCTAATGCCATTCCCTCCAAAAGAAAAGGCCAACGCACAAAACTGTTGCTTGCACCCACTAATTTCATAATTTGAATCTCACGGCGACGAGAAAAGACATTCATTTTAACGTTAATGGAAATCAGCACAATCGCTGCGAAGCCGAAAGCTGCCACAACGCCAAGGCCAATCCACCTCAACCATTGTGTAAATTTCAAAAGCTTATCCACAAATCCAGAGCCGTAGCGAACTTTGTCTACTTCAGGAAGAGCTTTCACCGCGTCAGCCAAGGCAATGACTTCCTGCGGATTCATAGCCTTGACTGTGAACTTATCTAGTAAAGGATTAGTTCCCCCAAGATCGGCCAAAATATCGCTTTCAGAACCACCCATCGTTTTACCTAAATCAGTAAGGGCTTGTTCCTTGGTAACTAGGGTCACAGATTCCACCCCAGGCATATCCTGAATTTTGGCTTGTAACTTATCTCGCTCAGATATGTTTGTGCCATTTTGCACAAAAGTCGCAATCTCCACCTGGGATTCAAACGATTTCGCCATATTTGAAGCGTTTGCTAGAAAAAATACAGAAAATCCCAAGATCACAAGGGACACCATAACCGTTAAAACCGAGGCCATACTAAGCCAAGGATTGCGTTTCATGGAGTTGAACGTCTCGCGCAGAATATAGCGAGTGGAATTAAGCGTCATAGCCGTATCCCCCCTTTTCTTCATCTCGCGCAACTCGTCCGTTTTCTATAGCAATAACCCGTCTTTGCATTTTATTCACAATTGCTTTGGCATGAGTAGCCATGACAACGGTCGTTCCTCGTTTGTTAATATTATAGAGCAGTTCCATAATTCCCCATGCTGTTTCCGGGTCAAGGTTACCCGTGGGTTCATCCGCTATTAGTAGAGCAGGATTATTAATAATCGCCCGTGCTACACAGACACGCTGTTGTTCTCCACCCGATAGTTCATGCGGATAGGCATTTTCTTTATTCTTAAGCCCCACAAGTTCCAACGTTGTACGAGTACGAATCTTAACCTCCTTGCTCGACACCCCGATCACTTCAAGCGCAAAAGCGACATTTTCAGACACTGTTTTATTGGACATCAACTTGAAATCTTGAAAAATAACCCCAATATTGCGCCTTAGATAAGGCACTTCTCTTTCTTTCATGCGCACCAGATTTTTACCATTAATGATGACCTGTCCCCGTGTCGGGATTTCATCACGATAAAATAATTTAATCAGCGTCGATTTACCTGCTCCGCTAGGGCCCACCAAAAAAACAAAGTCCCCCTTGCCGATTCTTAGATTGACATCTATAAGAGCTCTGGCACCATTCTGATAAATCTTGGATACATTTGTCAAATGAATCATACTACCTCCTTGATATTGCATGCCTCGCTCTTTTTCTCCATAACTCTTAAATTATTCGACACTCGTCGTTGATATCCTGTTAAGAAATTCAAAGTTCACAAAAACTCCATAAATGAAGAAAGAAAGGACGAACACTCCCGAGAGTGTTCGCCTTTCTTAGGGGTAGTCAGACCCATTTCAAGGTATCACTTAACCCAACTTTTTCGCAAGGACCTCATGGACCGCTTTGACTAAACCTGCCTTAGTCAACCCAAACTTCTCAAGAAGCTCCTGAGGGCGCCCAGATTCTCCAAACGTATCTTTAAGCCCTACTCGAACCATAGGTGTGGGCTGTTTTTCTCCCAAAACTTCTGCAATCGCGCTTCCTAGTCCACCAATGATGTTGTGTTCTTCTGCTGTCACGACAGCTTTAGTCTGCTTGGCAATCCTCACGATCGTCTCTACATCCAGTGGTTTAACGGAAGCGACATTGACGACACTAACGCTAATCCCTTCAGTTGCAAGTTCTACCGCTGCTTCCATTGCCATGGACACCATCAAGCCGTTGGCCATGATGGCAACGTCTGTCCCTTCTTTAAGGACGTTCGCCTTACCGATCTCAAAGTGATAATCTTCTCCAAAAAGCAGCGGAACAGCTAGCCGCCCCATGCGAATATAAACCGGACCGTCGTATTTAGCAGCAGCCAAAATCACCTGGCGGGTTTCCTCCCCATCGGCAGGAACTAAGACCACCATGTTTGGGACGGCACGCATGATTGCGACGTCTTCGATGGCCTGATGAGAGCCTCCGTCCTCCCCTACCGTAATCCCGGAATGAGTGGCAGCAATTTTAACATTTAGTTTAGGATAAGCTATGGAGTTGCGAATTTGCTCGAATGCTCGCCCCACTGCAAATATCGCAAAAGTGCTTGCGAACGGTATTTTCCCTGCCGCCGCGAGCCCCGCTGCTGTCCCTAAGAGGTTCGCCTCGGCAATCCCCATGTTAAAGAAACGGTCGGGATACTTTTTACCAAAGTCAGCAGTCTTGGTCGACTTGGATAGATCTGCATCTAAGACAACAACATTGGGGTTTTCAGCACCTAAAATCAGAAGAGCCTTGCCATACGCATCACGTGTCGCTATTTTATCAACCAAGGGTTAACGCCTCCTCCCGTAATTCTTTCAGCGCTTGCTCGCCTTGTTCTACGCTAGGAGCATTGCCATGCCAGCCTGCTTGGTTTTCCATGAAAGAAACCCCTTTGCCCTTAACCGTTTTTGCAATGATAATCGATGGTTTTCCTTTGACCTGCCTAGCCTCCGCAAACGCCTTAATCAAAGCATCCACATCATGCCCGTCAACTTCAATCACATTCCAGCAAAAGGCCCTCCACTTTTCGGTTAACGGAGCAGAAGACATGACACTATCCGTCGTTCCATCTATTTGTAAGCCATTATAATCTATGACTGCTGTGACGTTATCTAGTTTATAGTGGGCAGACGCCATCGCGGCTTCCCAAACTTGTCCTTCAGCCATCTCACCGTCACCAAGCAAAGCGTAAACCTGATAATCTTTGCCATCCAGCTTTGCTGCCAATGCCATTCCATTGGCAGCAGAAAGGCCTTGACCTAAGGAGCCCGTAGACATGTCCACGCCAGGAGTCTTCCTCATATCGGGATGTCCCTGGAGCATCCGGCCAGTTTGGCGAAGTCCTTGAAGCTCTTCCTTGGGAAAATAGCCCTTTTCTGCGAGTGCCGCGTATAGCACAGGAGCTGCATGTCCCTTGGATAGGACAAAGCGGTCTCGTTCCACCCATTGTGGGTCTTTTGGGTTGACCCGCATTTCGCGAAAGAATAACGTGGCTAAGATTTCTGCAGCCGATAAACTTCCACCCGGGTGTCCCGATTTTGAAGTTACGAGCATGGAAATAATGTCTTGACGAAGAGTATTGGCTATCCGCTTCAGTGCAATGTTTGTCAAAATATTTCCTCCTTGCTATTATACAATCTTGGTTTTCTGAAGATAAGCAGCAATGAATGCATCGATCTCCCCATCCATTACTGCTGACACGTTCCCAGTTTCTTCATTGGTACGGTGATCTTTGACCAAGTTATAAGGATGGAACACATAAGACCGGATTTGACTTCCCCAAGCGATCTCTTGTTGCTCACCGCGGATTTCGGATATTTCAGTTTCTTGCTCCTTACGCTTGAGTTCTAGTAACTTCGCTTGCAAAACACGCATTGCCGCAGCTTTATTTTGGGTCTGGGAACGTTCACTTTGACACTGGACTACAACCCCAGAAGGCAAGTGAGTAATCCGAATCGCAGAATCTGTCTTATTGACGTGCTGACCGCCGGCCCCACCGGACCGGTAAGTATCCACCCTCAAATCTTCCGAATCAATCGTTATTTCGTTATCCTCCGTCACCTCTGGAATAACATCCACGGAAGCGAACGAAGTATGACGACGTCCCGACGCATCAAAGGGAGAAATTCGCACTAACCGGTGCACGCCTTTTTCAGACTTGGCATACCCGTATGCGTTTTCCCCACTGAAAGACAGCGTTGCGCTTTTGATGCCCGCCTCTTCTCCATTCAGAAAATCTAGGGTCTCCACTTTATAGCCATGCCGCTCTCCCCACCGAATATAGAGGCGATAGAGCATTTGCACCCAATCTTGGGCTTCCGTGCCCCCTGCTCCCGCATGTAAAGTAAGAATTGCGTTGTTGCGGTCATAGGTCCCACTAAGCAGTATTTCTAATTCCAAAGCCTCAAAACGTTGCTGTAGTACTTTTATGTCTCGCTCAATTTCTGACTCCAGACCCACCTCATCTTCCTCAGTCGCCAGCTGCCAAAGAGTCGCCGTTTCTTCAAGTCCCTGCTCTAGTTCATCATAGAGCTTGACTTTACTCTGGTGAAGGGCCAATTCTTGCATAATTTTTTGAGCCAAGACGGGATTATCCCACAAATCAGGACGCTGAAATTCCCGCTCTAGTGAGCTAATCTTTTCTATACGCTGAGCAACGTCAAAGGGAAGCCCTTAAATCTGCCAAACACACTTTTAACGTTTCCAGTTCTTTTTTCCAATCAGAAAGCACTTATATTCACCCTTTCAATCATCAGCGCAATTACTTTTTCTTTGCTCCGCAACACTTCTTGTATTTTTGTCCGCTTCCACAGCTACAAAGATCGTTGCGCCCAATCTGGTCTCCAGCACGTACTGGTTGGCTGGGTTCAGCTTCAGAACGGTTCTCCTTCACGTTCTTAGGTTGTTCTGCAACTTCTTCGCGTACTTGAGGGGCTACACGCATGACATAACGAATAATATCTTCCTGAATAGAATCAATCATCTCTTGAAACATTTCAAAGCCTTCACGCCTGTATTCAACCAGTGGATCCTTCTGTCCATAGGCACGTAGACCAATACCTTCACGTAGCATATCCATGGCATCAAGATGATCCATCCATTTACTGTCCACAATCTGAAGCATCACCGCGCGCTCAATTTCCCTCATCAATTCAGCACCAAACTTCTCTGCACGGCTCTCGTAGAAAGCTTTGGCTTTTTCTATCAGCATGTCCTCAATTTCCCCTATCGACAGGTCTGAGAACTGTTCAGCGGGCAAATGCATCCCTGGCAGATAGAAGCTTTCAATATAATCTGCAAATCCCTCCAAATCCCACTCTTCGGCGAAGGTGCTTTCCCCACTGAACCTACTGATACTGTCTTTGACTGATTTCTCCAACATGTCCATTATGTTGTCACGAAGGTTTTCGCCCATGAGAACAGAGCGCCTCTGTCCATAAATGACCTCCCGTTGTTGATTCATGACATCATCATAATCAAGGACATGTTTACGGATGTCAAAATTTCGGCTCTCTACACGTCGTTGGGCAGTTTCAATGGACTTGGACACCATCCTAGACTCAATTGGCATGGTGTCATCCATCCCTAATTTATCCATAACGCTCATAATGTTGGTACCGAACATGCGCATCAAATCATCTTCGATCGAAATAAAGAATTGGGTTGATCCAGCGTCACCTTGACGTGCAGCACGCCCGCGCAATTGGTTATCAATTCGACGAGATTCGTGCCGTTCTGTCCCAATGATATGTAAACCCCCTAGTTCAGGAACGCCCTCACCTAAAATAATATCCGTTCCACGGCCTGCCATGTTCGTGGCGATCGTAACCATACCAAGTTGACCGGCTTGGGCGACAATCTCCGCTTCTCTTTCATGATATTTGGCATTGAGTACTTGGTGTGGAACACCGCGCTTGCCTAGCAGGTCACTCAAATGCTCGGATTTTTCAACCGAAACCGTTCCCACAAGAAGTGGTTGCCCTTTGGCATGACGTTCGATCACACTTTCTACAGCCGCCAAGAACTTGCCTTCCTCCGTACGATAAATCACATCCGGGCCATCGTTTCGAATCATGGGCCTGTGTGTAGGAATTTCTACAACATCAAGTTTATAAATCTTCCGGAATTCTGGTTCTTCCGTCATGGCCGTTCCTGTCATCCCAGAGAGTTTTTTATACATTCGGAAGTAATTCTGGAAGGTGACAGTGGCTAAGGTTTGTGATTCTTTTTCAATCTTCACACCCTCTTTAGCCTCAATAGCTTGGTGCAAGCCTTCGCTATAACGGCGACCAACCATCAGACGCCCCGTGAATTCATCGACAATAATAACTTCTCCGTCTTTAACCACGTAATCACGGTCCCGTTTGAACAGGGATTGTGCTTTTAACGCCTGATTGATATGATGGGATAATTCAGTATGAATATCCTCATAAAGATTATCTACCCCCAGCATGCTTTCCACCCTACGGACTCCTTGTTCCGTAAGTGTGACAACTCGCTCTTTTTCAATTACTTTGTAATCATCTTCTGGTTTCAACCGGGGAATAATCATAGCGACTCTAAAGTATAATTCAGTAGGCTTGTCCCCCTCCCCCGAAATGATAAGGGGAGTTCTGGCTTCGTCAATAAGGATAGAGTCAACTTCGTCGACGATCGCATAATTCAGTTCACGCTGAACTGAGGCTTCTGGACGAGTAACCATGTTATCCCGCAGATAGTCAAAGCCAAATTCATTATTTGTGCCATACGTAATATCTGCAGCATAGTTGTTCTTACGTTGCTCATAGTTCAAGCCATGCACGACTAAACCGATGGAAAGACCGAGGAATTGGTGGATTTGCCCCATCCACTCACTATCGCGGTGAGCCAAGTAATCGTTGACGGTCACGATATGGACACCTTGGCCCGTTAAAGCATTCAAATATGCCGGCAAAGTGGACACAAGGGTTTTCCCTTCCCCAGTCCGCATCTCAGCAATCCGCCCCTCATGTAGCACCATACCCCCAATCAACTGCACATCATAGTGTCGCTGATTAATGACCCTTTTTCCAGCCTCTCGAACGACAGCAAAGGCCTCCGGCAGCAGGTCATCTAGACTCTCTCCCCGTTCCAAGCGTTCTCTGAATTCAGCTGTTTTCCCACGCAACTCGTCATCGCCCAGCGCTTGAATCGCCGGTTCAAAGCTATTAATTAGTACAACACGCTTTTGATATTTCCGTATTTCTCGCGCATTATCATCGAACAAATCTAAAAAGCCCATTATGTCCACCTTTCTCAATCCACATATATTTATCAATTCTAACACCCTTGAGAACCGACTGCAACAATACCGGGCGATTCGGAATAATTTAGCTATCATTAATGTCTACTTTGTGACTAATACACCGAAAGGCCCGCAAATGCGGGCCTTTCGGTGTATTAATTTGTAGAATTTTTTATCCCATTATGCCTAGCAAATTACCAGGTTTATAGCGACTTAAGTTTGAGGTTGGAGCAAGCCGTAGTCTCCATTGTTACGAAGGTAAACCACATTCATTTCTTGGCTATCGGCATTAGTAAAGACGAAGAACGTATGGCCCACCAAATTCATCTGCATAATCGCTTCTTCCACAGACATAGGCTTCGCCGGGAACTTCTTATTTCGAACAACTTTTTCTAGTGGTTCTTCATTCACTTCGACAGGTTGCTTCGGTTCATGATCTTTCATGACGTTAGTACGCATTCGTTTGTTAATGCGTGTGCGATATTTATGGATTTGACGTTCTAATTTCTCGACAACCATATCAATTGAAGAATACATATCTTCAGTTTCTTCTTCTCCACGCAAAATCATACCCTGAAGTGGAGCAGTAACCTCGACTCGGTGCCGTTCTCGCTCGACTAATAATGTGACTTGAATGTCCATAAATTCATCTGAGTATTTAGCTAATTTCCCCACCCGTTTGTTAACATAATCTTTAAGCGCGTCCGTTAGTTCAATATGTTTACCACGAATAATAATATTCATTTATTCAGCCTCCTTTTAAGATGGTATATTAGTAATATTCCCGATTTAAATAAAAAATCCTGCTTAAATATAAAAATTACAAACGATATTTTTCTTTTCTTTGAGTTAACGGACTATTGCGTTAGAGGCTTGCACGCCCTGAGGACCTTGAATAACATCGAACTCTACATTCTGTCCTTCTTCAAGAGTACGAAATCCCTCTCCGGCCACAGACCGAAAATGCACAAATAAATCGTTGCCATCTTCCATTTCAATGAATCCGTATCCTTTTTGTTTGCTAAGGCACATTCAAAAAAATAACCAGTCAGTATGCCAGTCTATTTTGTGTCATACTGCGTCGGCATATTCACCTAATAGCCCGCTATGAGGTAAACATACCTCCTTGTCTGACGCAAACTATCCATGACATCTTTGACTTGTTATTTTCTTTCATATGCCTAAACCATTTAACTTTTCCCAGCACCTAGATACATCCTCCTTGAAATGTCCAAGTTCTGAAGGTC
>DASRMA010000008.1:0-4193 GCA_035648155.1 Desulfosporosinus sp. | reverse complement strand
GGGATAATAATCTACCGGCGATAACCGATGTTATTCCCATATGGGAATAACATCGGAAGGCCTGAATAGTAGAATTAAAATGAAGCATCGTAGAGGTGGAGGACGAGCCGGTATGGAACTGATAAATGCCTATAATGTCCTAAATATAAGTGACCTTGCCGGATGATATCATCCTATTTGAGAAAGAGCCCCTTATTATCTTATTTTTTCAGTTCCGTGTCCAACCCCCTGGGGTCATTATAGATCGTGCCTCAGGCAATAACTATGCACTAATCCCTTTTCTCTTTTAAGCTATCTGGCATCGATATAATCAATACCTTTTTAAAGATCCTGACCACTTGTTTCATCGTTATGTTACTTGAGATATTTTCCGAGAACACGTGGCGGATACCATAACCAAAATAATTATTTACCCGATTGCGAGCAACACATAAAACCAAAGTAGATTAAGTAAAGTGCTGTTATTAAAGCCATGAGTTCTGTATACTATTAAATGTTATGTAAGCGGTGGAACAGTTATTGTTTAACAAAAAATGGCACTGATTATCAAAGTTGAAAATCAGTGCCATTTTTTTCTTAGGAAAAGCCTTCGCTCGCAACATCCTTGATGTATTTGTACTGCTTACGCATCAACTTCATAAACTGGGCATCAGACAACTCATTAAACTTATCAGTTCCTTCTTCTAAAAGATAGTCGTAAATCAGCTCTGCATAGTCTCTGTCTTCCCAAACCATCTTTTGATAGCGTTTTTCCACCTCATAGGGGAAGTCCAGAAAATAACTCATGCAATCGATTTCTCCATCTAGAAACGATTTAACTGGCAGGATTCTGTGGCGTTAAGTCAATGAAAAAGTAAAGAATAAAATCCAAACTTTTTTCATTAAAACCCTTAAATATTAGGCATATTTGAAAATGGTTTGAATTTTATAAGGTTTGGATAACGAAGATCATATACATGTGCATTCGCAGCGCACTATATAGTGCTTGACGGAATCCCAGATCTCTAGAAACTGCTGGGTTAGCCACTTGACAGGATATAGATTTCCATCCGGCGAAGGAAAAAGTAGTCGCTTTTAGGGGCAAACAGTGCAAGCTGTTCCGCATAGAAACGGCAGAAATCCAGCATATCATCTTCCAGCCATTTTGATAGTGTATTCCTCATCCCACCCCATGTAACAATCCAGCATAATATTTCCATCTTGGCCTATGGATTCTCTAATATTTCTTACCAGTTCCTCATTTTTCTTCATTCCCACCTTACCATCTGCAGGTCCGTATGGCATGGCAATTTTACAATCTTTAAATCCCATCTTTTTGTGGCGCTCGATGTCATTTCCAGTAGGATATACACTAATCTTATCTCTTACCTTTCCTCCAAGCAGCTTATAAACAGGATATCCTGTTATTTTACCTACCACATCCCATAGAGCAGTATCAATAGCACTAATAGCATCTATTGTACAACCCTTTCTTCCATAGTCTATTGATGCCCTATACATCACATCCCAGTGATATTCAATATCGAAAGGGTCCTTACCCAACAAAAATTTTTCAAAAACATCATTAACTATAGACGCTGTAAACTGTTTTCCGCCCCCTGCCCATCCCAGTCCATAATATCCCTCATCTGTAGTAATCCTTACAATAGTAGTAACCATGCTTACCATCCACGAAGACCTTTTGCTTCTATATTCCTCATATTTTGATACAGCATTTGCCACCATTGTATCAACTAACCAGGAAGAACCCATCGGAAAGCTCATCGCCTCTACTTTTGTAATTTTAGCCATTTCATCACCCTTTTTCATTAATGGTTATACTTATTTAAAATTAATATTTATATTTCCTCTGTAGAATCTCCCTTTTTAATTGTGTTCAAGTGATGCTCTTTATTAGCCTTTTGAACACTATCCCAGTTTAAACACGTAACCTGACGACCCCAGTCGCCAGTGACTTATGATGACGGATTCATGGCCAATGCAAATTAGGGCATCCACATTACAATCTGCATAAGCTTTAGTATTTGATAACTTTTAAAAACCTCCCCATATTGGAAACATACTTCCTGCTGGAGTTCTAACTCCAGCTGAAGTTTAGTTGAACTTATCCAGAGCCTATTTTCTAGTTCATCTTTACTTGACCATCTCCAGAATTCCAAGAGTAAGCAACGATATCATAGCTCATCCCAAATTCTTCTAAGCCAAGGCCGTTACCGGTATGTTTATCGAAATTACTTTTACTTAAAGAGCATCCCCTTGTCTTATTACCGAAGGGATGTTACCATATTTTTGTTCTACATCTCAAATTGTTTGTTGCGATAAGCCTTAAGAAATTTGCAACAATAGTCATCTCGGCCAGCCAGTGTCTCAGCCGTGACCAAACTTGCCATCATCATCTTGTCCAAGGGGTTAATAATCAGTCCATCTAAACCTTTGCCAATAGCCATGATTGCAAAGGCATGATTCATGAATTTTCTCTCGGGTAGGCCATAGGATATATTAGACAGCCCGCACATCGTATGAACCCCTTTAAATCGAGTCATAATAGCCTCAACAGAGTTAATAAATTCTACTGCAAACGTGCTGTTCGTAGAAATTGGTTGTACAAGCGGATCTACATAGATATGATCAAGCGGCACATTATTTTGGACGAGACCATTTATGAGTTTATCGGCAATTCTTAAACGATCGTCCATAGTTTCAGGCATTCCATCATCACTCATGCAAAGCGCCACGACTTTTAATTCTGTGCCTGCAACGACAGGAATCAATGCAGCATAGCGCGCTTTTTCTAGGGATATGGAATTAATCATCGCAACGCCTTTGTGTACGGATAAGGCCTCTTCAATTGCCTTCGGGTCAGGGCTGTCAATACAGCAGGGGCAATCTACTACTTCTTGAACTGTCTTGACCAGCCATCTCAGGTATTCTGGTTCCTTACCAACAAAGATTCCTGCATTGACATCAATATAATTTGCCCCAGCCTCGAATTCCTCCTTAGCAACCTTTTGAATATAATCTGTATCCTGGGCTCTTATAGCTTCTCCTATGGCCTTGCGGCTTGCGTTAATTAGTTCTCCTACAATAATCATTTCATTTCCTCCTATTTTTCGAAAATCCCAATAAAGAAAAAGATGGTCGGCGATTCCATTGTTAATAAGACTTCCTCTTGATCTTCTTTGGTTATGAACATCAAGAGGACAGCCTCAGCCTCTGATAATGAAACCTAAAAAAGGTGTACACGCTTCAAATTGAACATGATCTATATAGTGTTGGAAAGAAGCCTTATTACTGAGGACGATCTTCCGATTCTCAATAAGGTTTGCATGGTGGAAATTTTCAGAGCCATATATAGTGTGCAATGTCTTCTCGGACATCATTTCACCCGCTCCTTATAACATTACTTTAAGTTCAACAGTTTTAAATATTATTTAGCATTAGTCGGTATACTGGCGGATCCCTGGGCGCTAACCAGCTTTCCGACATTAACTTTGTAATCGTTTCCGAGCAGTTGCTTCATAATTTTTTCGATCCGTGAACGTACTAATCTCAAGTTGTACTTTTCTGCATCGGACAACAGAGCCCTTTGTGTCCCCATTGAGAATCCTCTAACTTCCAAGGCTGCCTTAAAGGCAACAGGGAATGGTGCGGCATTCATAGCACGCAATAATGCCAGGAAAGAATACTGTAACTCAACAGCTTTTGCATAATCTTTTTCCAGATAAGCGTTATAAATCCCCACAATCACTTCTGGGATAATGCCAGCACTGGCCGTCATACTCCCTTTCGCTCCGGCCATAAGTGCTGGGAAAAAGGTCTCCTCCCGACCCACTAAAAAGTTAAACTTGTCGCTGGTCCCCGCCAAACGCACTTTATCCATGTAATTCATGTTATCTGACATGCTTCCACTACTATCCTTCATGCCGACGACGTTCTTGATGCGACTTAAGCGTTTCACCACATCAAACGATATAGGTGCGGTGCACATGGGAATATTATATAAGATGAGGGGTATATCGACGGCCTCTGCAATCGCCTCATAGTGACGCTCGATCATTTCCTGACTGGTCGGTAAATACCAAGGCGTGGTCACGACAATGGCCTCACAGCCTAAGCGCTTAGCTTCCTGTGCCAACCGAATTGAACCTTTCGCGTGGGTATCTGCAGCACCCGCTGCTACCGGAACCCTACCT
>DASRMA010000007.1:0-2389 GCA_035648155.1 Desulfosporosinus sp. | reverse complement strand
CAACAAATAGGATTGTTCCCACTATTCTGGATCTGAGATATCCAAATTTGAAGTAAATAGGGAAATAGCTACCTATTAAGACAACCATAGCAATCAGAGCCCCAAATATTTCTTCTAGAGAGATCTGATTTATTGAAAGTGGGATCCCTACAACAGTTACAATACCTTGGGCTAGAAGAAAAGACAGGATCCCCAAGGTAGCATAGACGAAAGCGGAGAGATACTTGGCTAAGACAATGTTCCCCCGGCGCAAGGGGAGGCTGTTCAACATTACTTCTGACTGATTTTTGTCATCCTGAATAATGGCTTGAAGTAAAAGCATGTAGGTTACCACAACCGTTGCAGCGCTGAGGCCTCCATCGGGCATGGTTCTTAAGGCAAAGAACGCAAAAAATGCGTATAACGGAGCTAACCACAGAGAGCGTTTCAAAAGTAAGAAATCTTTCCACACCAGATTAACCATTCTCTCCCCCCCTTACGGTATAAAGCATAATGTCCTCCAAAGTTGGCCTTTCTATGATCGCTCGCTCCTTAAAGTGTCGGTGCGCCTTTTCTTTATCCCGTACTAGTCCTTCAAACCCGAATTGATTTGTTTTAATACCCACAAAAAGTCGTTTGGCTTCTTCGTCGAGCATTTCGTTTGCACCTTTGACGACGCCGTATTTTTCCAGGATGTCATCTTTAGGAGCACTCATCACAATTTCGCCGTGATGGATAAAGGTCACAAAGTCGGCAATCTTGTCCAAATCCGAGGTGATGTGGGTGGAAAAAAAGACGGATTTACGTTCATCCTGGATTAGGGTAGCTAGGATTTCCAAGAGCTCGCTGCGTGCCATCGGATCAAGGCCAGAGGTCGGCTCATCCATGATTAAGAGCTCTGCTCCATGAGAGAGAGCAACTGCCAAGGAAAACTTCATTTTCATTCCTTTAGAGAGTTGCTTAATCTTGTGTTTAGGGTTGAGATCAAAGTCTTTCAAGCACTGGGTAAAGGTCTTTCGTTCCCAATGTTTATAGAAGGAGGCTACAATTCGAGCCATATCTTGAATGGACAGTTCCTCATAATAGTGGTTTTCGTCATAAACAAAGGCAATGCGGTCTTTAATCGCAAGTTCGTGTTGTAGGTTATCAAGGCCGAATACCTTAATCTGTCCTCCATCTTTATGAAGTAAATTCATAATCAGTTTAATCGTCGTACTTTTCCCCGATCCATTTGGTCCGATAAAGCCCATAACATAGCCATGAGGCAACATAAAACTAACGTTTTTTAAGGAGAAATTCTTAAAATGTTTGGTCAAATTATCAACAGACAGGATGCTGTCTGTTACACTAGGGGAACCAAGGGATTGAGGTTCATTCGATGCTAAAGGTTGATTGAACATTCTTATTCCCTCTTTCAAATATTTTTATAAATAATATTGGTGAGACGAGGAGCTAGCTCTCCTCATAAAGTAGTTTGAACATCTCCAGAAGTTCTGCCTGATCTATGCCAGCGGTTATGGCAGCGGCAATGGCAGCAGCAACCTTTTCTTCTACCACACGCAATCGTTTCTCTCGTAATAATTCTTTGTTTTGAGCAGAAACAAAGGAACCTTTCCCCCCCACGGTCTCGATGTAGCCATCCCGTTCCAACTCCTCATAAGCCCTCTTTGTCGTGATGACACTAATTTGTAGTTCTTTAGCAAGAATGCGAATTGAGGGCAAGGCCTCTGCTTCCGTCAGATCACCCTTCAAGATGAGATTCTTTATTTGGGTGACGATCTGTTGATAAATAGGATCGGGTGAAGAATTGGCTATAATAATATTCATAGCAAGACGCCCCCCTCCTTTCTTCAAGTCGCTGAGTTAGGTTAACGCGGTAGATCTTTCCCTTTGGCGAGTCATGATTAACTCGCTGATACATGAAGTTAGAAATTAACTTAACCTAGTTAGGCACATTCAAGAAAATAACCAGTCAGTATGCCAGTCTATTTCGCGCCATACCACGTCGGCATGTTCACCTAATAGCCCGCTATGACGTTCACACTCCTTGTCTGACGCAAAATATCCTTAGCATCTTTGACTTGTTATTTTCTTTCATATGCCTTAATTGAATAGTAATATATTAATATTATGTATATATACAATATATACGGATAGTACTGTTGTGTCAACTATTGGACAGTAAAATAATAAAAGATTTACGTGCCTATTCAATAAATATTGGATAAATAATCTCATGAACCAAAGTTGAGTTTTTTTCAAGTTTCTCTGAATGAATAACCGAAAAATTTTCGTGCTGGGGATGTCCAAGTCAAAGTCGAAATGGGTCCGATTCTTAGGCAATTGAGGTTTCAGGAGGTTTTGGCGAATCGTTTAATGTGGACTTTTTTGTTGGGGACCACAGGAATTG
>DASRMA010000006.1:0-5491 GCA_035648155.1 Desulfosporosinus sp. | reverse complement strand
GTATGCTCTAATCACACCATAATATGGGGAATTAATTACTACTGATTAAATTTTATCATGGTAATAAGTAAGGACGATCAAAACGTTTTTTATATGCATTATTTACTTTGAACTGTTGATTCCAGAAAAAGTTTATTAGTCCAATCTTGGTAAGTAACTTAAAGAGAATTTCCATACCCTTTCCTAACCGAATTGGCCTAGCCAATTGGCGGATATCCGTTGGATTGAACTTCCCTTCACACACCAAGTTAACGATAGTCTTTACCATCGGTTCAATCATTTTATCTTGAGCCTTATTCGGCCTCATCTGCAAACCTTCCACTCCGCCCTTAATGGCTGTCCCAAGATAAGTTCTTCCCAATCTGAGAGCCAAAAGTTCAAAATATGCCTCAAGATAGTAAGATTGACTGCTTTCAGGAAAACCAGATTGTACAAAAAAACTTATACTCCCTTTGCAGGCTTGAAGCTTCTCAATAAATGCCACGACGTGGGAAGGCATTGCATGGACATATAAGGGCATGAAGAACATTACATGTTTCTCACTTTTAAAAGCCTCTGTCCACTCCTCCCATTTATCGCTTTCCTTCAAATTACGAATCTCAACCCTATCACCAAGGGCGTCAACAGCTTTGTTCAGAATAAGTGCCGAATTGCTGCCAACCCTTCTAGGAGAACCGTTGTATATCAGTAGTTTTTCCATAGATTCAGTTGACGCAAAGTCCACAATCTGGTTTTTAGCCTTTCCTTGATTCCAGGAGGCGCAATTGAAGACTGCCATCTTTAACAATGCGATAGGCTTTAGATTGAAAATGGTAGGCAGTACGATACAAATAATCCTCAATAACCTGTTCTTCTTGATTTGTTAAGCCTTCAGTATCATAGTAAAATACCATATCAGGATAGCACTTATATCTAGCAACATGATGACATTCTCCATCTACCATTTCTATATATGGATGGTAGTGGGGAATTGTCCTGTCCAAAAAAGCTTTAGCTTGTTGGCTAATAAAACCTTGGGCTGTATTCATTAGTAAAATTACAGTATCACTGTTTACATAGTCGGGATAAATTTCAGCCATTTTATCGTTCATTACACATCTACCAGGGGTCTTGAGCCAACAGCTCCAACAGCCAATACATGCAGTTATGGATTGATGTCCTAATCTAACTACCTTCAAAGTTTCCTCATAAAAATTACCGATGGCCTCATAAATTTCACCATTTTGTTTCTCTCTTAGATCAAACAAAGTTATTATTTTTCATCTCTCCTTCAATACCCTGCACCGATTGCGCCAAGCAACACCCCACCAACGTATATGATAAAATCCAACACAAATGGTAATATTTAGTTATTCAGCATAAGTCAAATGGTCTTTCAGGTCTTGGTAAAAGTTAGCCTTAGCAGTATTATAGTAGGGTAGAACCCATAAAAATCCTATGCCTAAGGTAATAATTCCAACGAGAAACCAGCCAAAAAAGCTTAACCATAATCTGAACAGCTTTCCTTTAAAGCCAGTCATCATTTGTTTGCTTTGGTTTAAGGCCTCGAATGCACTGAAATTCGTGTTATCAGTCATAATATATTCGGCGAAACATGTCGTTTCGCGAAGGGTTCTGGAACCTACGCGAAACGACAAAAATAACGACCCACAAGCGTTCCGCCGAGTAATGACAATGCAACGTTTATGTTATGGTACTTATTGTTGCCCTTGGTTAAAGTAGCTAGAATCTACCGGGAATGACAATTACATGAATCTTTCAAGTAATATGTCTTCTACATTTCTCCTTCCATCGATCACTGCAAGCACCCATACCTTATTTTCTTCAGTCTTATAAATAATTCTCCATGGCGCGCTAATTAATTCTCTGTAAATCAGGATACTATGATATCTTAATTCGGGAACAATTCGTCCTTGTAAAGGCATCTGCCATAAGTTATCAGTTTTTTGTTTAATGGCTAGATAAACTCGTCTTGCTTGAATGTCACTATATACTGCAATATATTCTATTATTCTTTTCAAATCCATCTGGGCTGTTTGTGTCCAGAAGACATGATATTCGCCTATAGTCATAATTTTATATTGTCATAGTTATCTAATTCACGATCTAAGCCTGAAAAGAAGTCTTCCTGTGATAAAACTTTCCCATCAACAATATCACTTTCCCCTTGGGTCAGTAATTTTAACAAACCAATAGCCTTCTTCATATTTTCATAGGATTCAGTATCTACTAAAACAGCCCTAGCCTCTCCATTTTGAGTTACATAGACAGGTCTGCGGGTCTGATTCACCTGTTCGAGAATCTCGGCAGCATTGGCTTTGATATAAGAAATGGGTCTAATATCTTCTTTAGTATTCATTCAGATAATCCCCCCTATACAAATATAGTACCAAATTTAGTCCTAATAATCAAGTAATTTTACCCGCTTCATCGTTTAAGAATATAAGTCTAACTCATGGCAATTAACCCACGTCAAGTTGTGAACACTTAAAGTGAATTCACCCGAAATCCACTTGCACCAGAAATCCGTTAAGGTACTTATCGGAAAGCGGATTGGTTTCAAGTACATCGGGGGATGTAAAACTGTGAACAGGTATCCCTTCTAAATTCCCAAGGACAGGTAGAATAGCTCTCATAACCTTTATCTCTCAGAGCACTCCAGTGATACGTAGACAAATTCCCGCTGTTTTGCCATTGAGTTGTGAAAATATCGAATTGCATACTTGTGGCGCCTACCACAATATTGATAAACTGTTTCCACTCCGCCAACAGTTCTTTAGCTTGTTCACCAATTGGATCACCCGTTCGTATTAATATGTGCTACCCATTTTATAAAGAGAACCCTATTTCTTTCATACCAGTCATTACACACAAGATATTTATGGACATGAATATCTTGTTCATCAGTCCAATAACGGTCGTAACCGTTTATTTTTCGTTGTTCAGAGAGGGAGGTACTCTTCTTTATTCGCTTTAGAAACGGATAGTTCAAATTGAATGTTTGCTTGCAATAGCTTTTACTGCAAAGCATAGCCACCATATCCTCTGATATAGCATCTTCCTGGACAAGTTTATGTGTTGTATTCCTTACAAAAGCACCAATTTAAGCTCTGTCTCTCCGGTCTTTTGCTTTGGACTAACTTGTCGATATCGTGTTTCTTCCTCCGAAAATTTGGTTTTACCTGCTGAACTATTTGCCCTATTTCTTCTATCATCAATAGAAACATCCATCACATTACTAGGAGGGTCTTTAATCTTGTCATCAAGCTGATTCATCCGGTCTTCCAGAACAGCTATGACAGCTTTAAAATCAAAGTCCCCACTTGTATCTTCTGGCATTTCAAAGGCTAACGGTTCGAAGTTCCAATTACCATAGATTTGCATAAACCAAATACCTAGCTTATAAGCAAGTTGAAGCAACGTCTCCGATTTTTGGGTTGATTCATAAGAGTTATGAACCGCATCATTTCGTGATATTCTTATATCATAGAGAATATTTTGGATGTCCTTCGGAAGAAGTCCTAGACTTATTAGAAATTTAATGCGATTAGCTTGAGTATTATCCTCTTTGAGTTCGGGTATTGTTTCTAACTTAAACATAAGTTGAACAATAGACTCAGCAAATAATCCTAATTTAATAAGTCAAGAATTTGAATCTGTATATAGATATTTTTCAGCCATACTCCCAAGAGATGTCATTGATGGCCATTTCTCCTTAAGAAAGGAGAAGTTTGATTTCATAAATATATCAGCTCCCTTTTGGTACGCCAAGTGCTGTCTGTCGTCCACTGCATTTTCTTCAATATTCCTACCGCTACACCAATAATGGATATCTGCTCACCACATGTAGAGGAAATAGACAAATGTCTGACTCATATGTTTCTTTTTCGCCGAACTTTCTGTTAATCCTTCCAGAAATGTTGAATATTACATATAATATACTAAATTGGAGTATTACTCCCTTAAAGAGCAACTATTATATATTTACGAGCAAATAGAAAAAGGCACCGGTTTCTTAACCGACACCTTGGAGAACAACGCGCATATATTCAAGGATGTTCGTAACTTCTTCGGAAACATCCTTGTTGTTCCTCTTATGACCTACGCCGACTTGACTACGAGTTACCAGGACTGACAGTAAAAGTCATCTAAACCTTCACCGTCTTCTTCATTACAAACCCGGGCAATGACTCCTTCATCTTCCAAACAATACTAATCGGTGCCGTGCCATAGTGGCTTTGAAAGTCTGCGAATCCAATACAGGTATAGGGTGATGTAAACTTCGTCTCCTCTTTATACTCCCTGACAAAGAACAACACATTTCCACCATTGGTTGATTTGTGAAGATACCTCTGTCCTGTTGTTGATTCCTCCGTCGTTCGACTCTGGGATTGCCAATGAAATAGCTCTTCATTAATCGAATAATCCTGATACATCGTGGAAGGGGAATAATTTTTCTCTGACTTTTTCAAGGTCACAAAAAACACATCCAGATTCTTCTCCGCCAGGTAGAGAACGCCTTCCCTGAACGAGCTCTTCTTTTTCTCCGTATGTTTCCCCAGCGCCACTAAAATCTGGTCCAACGTATACGCGCAGTATAAATCCAACGGGCTTTCATTCCCGAGTTCGTCTAGTGACTTGTCCACAAAATCTATTTTCACATACTGGTATTCCAGCAAGTCCATGAGTTCGCCATATAGTAAAGAATCGTCAATCACCCAATAGATGGCCTCTTCAATAGAAGCAAAACGTTTGCCCAGATCCTCCAAGCCCTTTCCCCACACCGTATAGTAAAACATGGAGAGCATTGTTCTTTCCACCGCTGACAAAGATTGCAGCAAGACGCCTTTGCTCATCTGGATCTGGGGTAGGATCGTCTGGATAAAACGAATCCATCGCCTGGAATTTATAAACACAGCCGTCCCAGCGCTGATGCTAGTAAGCGCTCCCTCTCCTGATCCACGCTATATCCCTTGAGTAAACCAGCCTGCTCCGCCAATCCCACCACAGTCACCTTCTTACTATAGAAATCTTGTGGTGTGACATGGTAACCCTCAAAAAACTCCCGCACATTAAGCTGTCCTTTAATTTCCAGGAAATCATGGAGTTTGCCGATCAGGTTTCGTTTAGTATTTACCGCATTGCGAATGTTCGCCAAAATATAGTCCTGCGCTTGCTTTTCCAATTGGATAGAGCATCCTCTCGGTACATTGGCAAAGCCATTCTTGATTTCATGCTCAACCGTTTTCCGAGTCCTCGATAACAACGCTTTGAACCGGTCTTCAAACGAATACTTCTTGTGAGCTTGTCCCACGAAATCCAATACCGTCAGGGCTTCTTTCCCCTCGCTTAACCTTAAGCCACGTCCCAACTGTTGCAAAAAGACGGTCAAGCTTTCTGTAGGGCGAAGGAAAAGAACCGTGTTTACCTCGGGAATATCGATCCCTTCATTATAGATATCCACCACAAAGACAAACTTGATTTCCTTCGT
>DASRMA010000005.1:0-16678 GCA_035648155.1 Desulfosporosinus sp. | reverse complement strand
CCTAAGCGTTGCTCAAGAGTCGCGCTGAGCTTTTCATCGACAGTCGCACGCATTTGATCCAGTTTCTGTCCATTATCTTGTTGAATGAGCAGAAGCCGTTCTTCCACCGTTTGGCGTAACTGTTCTAATTTTTGATCATTTGTTTTGGTAAGAGAGCCTAACTGAGTGGCAAAAATGTCTAATTGGTTACGCTGCAGGTTGGCAATCTCTGCCATACGTATTAGAATGGATTCGTTAAAGGAATGGACAGACTGGTTAAGTTCTTCGCGGACTTGTCTGGCATTCGAATTAGATTCCTCTCGGTTCTTGGAGATTTCGCTATTGACAAGTCGTTCGTTCCTTTCAAGATTTTTCTCTAAGGAAACAAACTTACTCTCGAACTGAACAAACGGGTTTTGTGAAGAACGCGCCAATAAGATAATAAGTAAAATGATGACAATGCCTACAAGAATAATTAAACCGATCAGTAACTGTTCTGTCATAAGAATACCCTCCTGATATGCAATGCACTATCTGTTTAACACTTTATCATACTGGGGAGACATTATTGGTAAAAGATTATTTATTATTGCTAAGAGTAATGATCACAGGAGAGTTAGAGTAAAATTATAGTAGGAGAAACAATATTGACTTATACAATTTTACATGTTAAGTTTAATGAACAACATATTGTCACGGGCGGGGGAGCTGGAAAGGCCGGCTGAGATTTAGACCCTATAAGGTCTAGGACCCTTTTAACCTGATCTGGATAATGCCAGCGTAGGTGAGCAGTTTTACTCTTTTATGAAGTTAAAAGAGCACAAACCCTATTCTGGGGCTTTGTGCTCTTTTTAGTATATTTAAGGAGGTTGCTATGAAAAAGGTACTTACCATAGCTGGTTCAGACTGTAGTGGTGGGGCAGGTATTCAAGCTGATATAAAAACGTTCTCTGCTCACGGAGTTTACGGAATGAGCGTAATTACAGCGGTCACTGCTCAAAATACCCAAGGAGTATTTGCGGTAGAGGATATATCAGGAGATGTGATAGCTAAACAAATTGAGTCAATATTTGACGATATTGAGGTCGACGGAGTAAAAATCGGGATGGTTTCTCAAGTCCAAACAATTGAGGTCATCGCAGATCGATTGAGACACTACTCACCTCAAACCATCGTTCTGGACCCCGTGATGGTCTCGAAGAGTGGATACCATTTGTTGAACCCAGAGGCGGAAGCAATTCTAATTAAGGAATTGTTGCCTATGGCTATGGTCGTTACACCTAATATTCCTGAGGCTGAGGTTATGACTAATATGTCTATTCGTACGCTCAAGCAAATGGAAGAGTCTGCCAAGGCTATATATCAAATGGGAGCAAAAAATGTACTTATCAAGGGGGGACATCTAGAGAACGAATCGACAGATATACTATATGATGGGCGGGAATTTAGTTATTTTTCCTCACCCAGGATTGCTACAAGAAATACCCATGGAACGGGGTGTACCCTTTCGTCAGCTATTACTGCAAATCTGTCTCTAGGGTACACACTTAATCAGGCCGTCTTACTAGCTAAGGAGTACATCACAATTGCGATTCAGCATTCATTATCAATCGGCAAAGGCGTTGGACCAACTCATCACTTCTATACTCTTTACAAAAAGGCGGGTTTAATCGAATGAGTATTTCAACAAAAAATAACTTATCCATGTTCAACTTCACAACCCTCTGGTTTGGTGCGGCAATTTCTGTAGCCGAAATTTTAGCAGGCGGACTGCTCGCCCCCCTAGGCTTTAAGATGGGGCTTCTGGCTATACTTCTTGGACACCTTGTAGGGACAACTCTTCTGGTTTTAGCAGGAGTCATCGGAACCACAGAAAGAATACCTGCTCTAGTATCCACTAGAATATCCTTCGGATCATACGGTTCCTACGTATTTTCAGTCTTAAATGTTTTACAATTACTTGGTTGGACTGCAGTTATGATAATAGTTGGGGCCAGGTCAGTTAATGAGATTACGAAAACTTTGTGGTTTTTTGACCATCAGACGGTTTGGAGCCTAGTCATTGGAGTGTTCATTATGCTCTGGGTCTGGCTTGGAAAAGATATCGGCTGGAAAAAAGCAAACAACATTGCTGTTATCTTATTATTTTTATTGACGATGGTCTTAAGTGTTATCATCTTTCGCAACAATGAACTATTTGATAAGTTAGGTTCAGGAGAGATGGCGTTCGGCTTAGGCCTGGAATTAGCAGTCGTCATGCCCTTATCCTGGTTACCCTTGATTGCTGACTATACCCGATTTGCCAAAACGAAACGTGGCGGGGCATGGGGCAGCTGGTTGGGCTACTTTATTGGTAGTAGCTGGATGTTCATGATCGGCTTGGGTGCAGCAATAGTCTATTCTAATCCGGACCCATCAGCAATGCTATTATCCTTAAATCTTGGTATAATAGCCTTAGGAATTATTGTTTTGGCAACTGTAACGACTACCTTTCTTGATGCTTATTCTGCAGGAGTTACTTTTTTGAATATATTTCCTAAAATGAACGAAAAATTAGTGGCCTTAGTATTGACAGCCATTGGAACAGGTCTAGCAATCGTTGTCAATATCGAAGAATATGAGAGCTTTCTCTATGCAATTGGATCGGTTTTTGCGCCATTATTTGCCATCTTGTTGACAGATTATTTCCTTTTGAAAAATAAAAAAATTCAGACTGATCTCTTAGCAAACTGGGCAACATTAGCTCTCTGTGCCTTCGGTACAATTTTATATTACCAGTTTATCAATTTAAATTTTGTTCTAGGTGCTACGATTCCGGTTATGTTGATTATCAGCATAATACATTTAATAACATGGAGGTTGACTGTCAAATGGAAATACGTGAGAAGATCTTAGGAAACTTCACCTCAGTCAAAGAGAAAAGCCCCTTGATTCATCATATTACCAACTATGTCACCGTCAATGATTGTGCAAATATTGTTCTGGCCCTTGGAGGCTCACCTGTCATGGCCGATGATCTCGGAGAAGTCGCTGAAATGGTTGGCTTTGCCTCTGCCCTCGTTCTTAATATTGGCACCATTAATTCAAGGACCATCGAAAGCATGCTAGCTGCAGGAGTTCGGGCGAAGGAGTTGGGCATCCCAGTGATCCTGGATCCAGTAGGAGTAGGTGCAACAAAACTGCGGACCAATACTGCAGAACAATTAATTAGAGAACTGAAACCCGAGGTTATACGGGGTAATATGTCCGAGATCATGGTTTTAGCGGGCGAAAACGTCGCTATTAAGGGTGTGGATTCGATGGCAAACGAACAAGGTAGTTCTATAATTGCTAAAAAATTAGCCGCAAGCTTAAGCTGCGTTATTGCAATTACAGGAAAAACGGATGTCGTGTCTGATGGACTTCAAGTATGTTTGCTGGATAATGGACACCGGATTTTAGCAGACGTCACTGGGACTGGTTGTATGACGACTTCTCTTGTTGGAACCTTTTGTGGCGTAACGAAAGATTACTATACTGCTTCCATTGCTGGCATAATTGCCATGGGGATAGCCGGAGAAATTGCTCAGGCTTCGCTACACCATGGAGAAGGGATTGGAACTTTTAGGGTAAGGTTGTTGGATAGTATCTACCATCTGACCCCTGAAATTTTAGCGAGAGAGGGCAAGATCAGTTATGAGTAAGACGAAGGTGGACTACAGTCTTTATCTGGTCACGGATCGAGGAATACTTGGAGAGCGGGATTTGGTGGAAAGTATTGAGCATGCAATACAGGGCGGGGTAACAGTTGTACAATTACGGGAGAAATCTGTTTCTACCTTGCAGTTCTTACGGTTGGCTGTCAGGGTAAAAGAGCTAACCTCTCGTTATCATATTCCCTTAATAATTAATGATCGTTTAGACATTGCTCTGGCGGTCGATGCCGATGGCTTGCATGTAGGACAAGATGATTTACCTATGCTAAAAGCAAGGGAGCTATTTCCTCATAAACTCATCGGAGTATCTGTTAGTAACTTGGCGGAAGCGCTTTTAGCCCAACAACAAGGCGCTGACTATTTAGGGGTAGGAGCCATCTTCAGCACAACAACAAAAACCGATGCGACCGAGGTTAGTCTCGATCAGTTAGAACTTATCAAAAAAACAGTAACAATTCCCGTGGTCGCTATCGGCGGGATCAATAGGAGCAACCTAGCCCAGGTTATGCTGACAGGTATAGATGGAATATCTGTCGTATCAGCCATTTTAGCTGAGGAGAATATTCTAGAGGCTACAAAGCAAGTGAAAGCGCTCATGATTTAATGAGCTGAAGTTACGTTTGCACCACAAATAGCTACATTTCATATAAATGTGGCTATTTGTATGTACTATCTTTCTTGTCGTGGTTTACGAGGTGAGTTATACTAGAAAAAATGAAGGGCTAGGTAAAGTATTTGTACAAGGAGGAGGAATTTAGATGTTGCAAGGGAGAATCGCACTGATTACTGGGGGAGGAACTGGGATTGGACGGGCAATCGCCTTAATATTAGCTCGATCAGGTGTTCACATCGCTCTTAACTTTTCTCGTTCGGAAGAGGATGCTTTAAAGTCTTGTCAAGAAATCCAGGCTATAGGAGTTCGCTGCTCCATCTATAAAGCAGATGTAGCGCAGGATACCGAAGTTAGGTTGATGGTGAGTCAAGTAGTGACAGACTATGGCAAGCTTGATATCTTAATTAATAACGCTGGAATGACTCATTTCGTCGAGCATACCGATCTAGAGGGAATGAAAGAGGAATATTGGGACGATATTATGGGAGTCAATGTTAAGGGTATGTTTTTTTGTTGCCGGGCCGTAGCTGGTGAATTGAAGAAGAGCGGGGGGTGCATTGTTAACATCACATCGATCGCTGGATTGACGGGATTGGGCAGTTCTATCGCTTATGCTGCTTCTAAAGCGGCTGGAATAAGCGTCACTAAATCGTTAGCCCGAGTTCTTGCACCTGAAGTAAGGGTTAATGCTGTTGCGCCTGGAATTGTTCAAACACGATGGGTGGAAGGTAAGGAAGACCATATCGCGCGGCTAGCTGCAGGAACCCCACTCGGTCGAATTGCTGCACCTGACGATATTGCAGAAGTGGTCTTTTCATTAATTGCTCATGCAGGGTTTGTAACTGGGCAGACAATTGTAGTCGATGGAGGTAGCTTTATTTGATGATTAGCAACTTGAATTTATTGATAGATTCAATAAAGGATCAAGTAATTCTTTGGAGACGCCACCTGCACCAGAATCCAGAAATATCTTATCACGAGGGAGAAACCTCCCAGTTTATTTATAATACACTCTTGTCCTTTGGTAATCTAGAGGTGACTCGGCCTACAAAGACTAGTGTGATGGCGAGACTGATAGGAAATCAACCAGGTAAAGTGGTAGCGATTAGGGCAGATATGGATGCTCTGCCAATTCAAGAGGAAACTACGTTTGATTATGCTTCCCAAAACCCCGGGGTGATGCATGCTTGTGGGCACGACGCTCATATTGCCATGCTATTGGGCGTCGCAAAGCTTTTCTGTGGTATGCAAGCAGATGTTACAGGAGAACTACGCTTCATCTTTCAGCACGCCGAGGAATTATTCCCCCCTGGAGGTGCTGAAGAGCTTATTGAAGCTGGGGTGATGGAAGGGGTAGACGCAATAATCGGTGGACATGTGTGGGCTCCTTTAGAAGTTGGTAAGATAGGCCTTACTTATGGCCCAATGATGGCTTCGCCAGATTCTTTTTATCTCACGATTAAGGGGGAAGGTGGACACGGAGCGATGCCGCATCAAACGATTGATGCTATTCTAATTGGTGCAGAAGTGGTAGTTAACTTGCAACATATCGTTTCGCGGAACATTGATCCCTTAGATCAGTTAGTAATCTCTGTGTGTCGGTTTGTAGGTGGCACATCTAATAACATTATACCGAACAAAGTACAAATAGACGGCACTATTCGCACCTTGGATCCCAAGCTACGCCAAGAGGTTCCGCTCTTGCTCGAGAGAATTGTCAAAGGGGTTACGTCTGCTCACGGAGCAGACTATGATTTGAAAATTATCCAAGGCTACAGACAGGTGATTAATGATCAGAGTGTCGTTCGAGTTTTAGAAGAGACCGTGCGTGAAGTCTTGGGCGATGAGGCGCTAGAGTTTGTCCGCCCCAGCATGGGAGCAGAAGATTTTTCAGCGTATATACAAAAAGCCCCGGGTGCATTTTTCTTCATAGGCGGAGGAAACAAAAAGAAAGGATACGTTTACCCCCATCATCACCCTTGCTTTATGATTGATGAAGATGCTCTGCAAAACGGTATTAAAATATTTATTAAGGCAGCGATAAAACTTCTAGAGTGAAGGGATAGTCAGAAAGGGATATTATGGAGGAAATAATGACTGAAGTAAGACATGAAACGTGTTCCACCGTCAGTAAGATAGTTAAGCTAAAGATTATGCGTAAAAGAATTGACGATGCACCACTCCAAGCAGAAGAGATCGTAGGATTCACTTGCGCCTCTTCAGGTTCCTCCTGTGAGTCAAAATGTAGTTATAAGCTGTTAATGGATGACTACTAATTGTTTTGTTGCTTTTGATATTCTGGTATAATACTCTTGTCAACTGCTATCACCTGATAAAGGAGGATTTTGGCATGCAGAAACTATATAGTATTTTATGGTCCCTAGCAATTCTATTAATCATGGTCGCAACTGTTGTATTCTCCATCGGGTTTATTCTAGTAGCCGCAGTGGTGGTGAGCCTATTTGGAATATATCGTTATTACTTGATGAAGCGGAGATCAAAGGAGTTTAAAAATAGGCCCTACACCTCAGGAGAAGTTATTGATTTGCAAGCCGAAGTAATTCACGAGACGATTACGATTCAGGATAAAAAACGTGATGAATTTTAATAAGGCGATCCGCTTTTTTACATCTCATGATCTCACAAAGTTTTAATTTGAGTTTTCTTAGACCTCGATAAGGAAAGTACCACCCCAGATATAACTAAGACAAACCCAATCCAATGGTAGGATGCCAAGGATTCTTTCAGAATTATGATACTTAAAGCAATGCTGAATACATGTTGCATATTGTTAAAAACCGACGCCTTGCCACTTCCGATCTTGTTAATACCATAAAGATTAAGGAAAAATGCTACTCCAGCTGCCAGGAAGCCCATGTATAAAATAATAAGCCAATCATACATTGAAACGTTCCATACAGTTGCCCTAATCTGCCAAGCGCCCATTGGAATAAGCATAACAGCAGCAAAAATAAGGGCATAAACACACGTAACCAAGGATGAGAATTTTTTCATGATATTTTGTCCCATAATATTGAATAATACAATGGATAGAACATTAAGTAATAAATATGACTCACCGATTCCTAATTTAAATGTCAATAGATGAAGGAGTGAGCCTTGAGTAAATACGATCACTAGCCCCAAAAAAGAAGTAATCATACCTAGAGTCTGGAATTTAGAAGGTTTCAACTTATAAATAAGAAATAACAGTATATTCGTAACCGCCGGTAAGGTTGCAAAAATTACTGAAGCATTTGTCCCTGACGTATGCTGTAATCCTAAGAGCAACGTAACATAGGGAATCGTAATTCCTAAAACACTCATTAATATTAGTTGTATGAACTCTACTTTACTGGGTTTAGGTGCGTTTTTCATTCGGGACCAGGCAAGTGGTATAATAATTACGAGGCCTAATACCACTCGTATTGCGGACAAAGTAAGAGGTGGCACAACCCCAGCAATTAGTCGACCCGCAATAACGTTTGCTCCATAAATGAGAGCGGAAAGAAGTAAGAAAAAATATACTTTATAATTAGTACTTTCATTTTGTGACTGTTGCATGAAGAGCTCCTTTTTGGTCAAGGTTTATAAACCAACCAAAATTATTATACAAAATATAAAAGGGGTAAGCGTAATTTGGTGTGATCATAATTCATCGTCTAAATTTAATCTTATGTATAGAAAATTACTACACTTCAAATGCTATAGACTAAACAGGTTACTGTTTTAAGATTATGCGGAGGTGTTTAACTATGAGAGAATGGAAAGATTTAACTAAAGATGAGAAAGAAATCATCTCAACGATGAAGATGCAAGATCTTACCCCTGATGAACTACTCCAAAGGATGCGCGACTCTGGGAGAATGAACGATGAGGCCATTGAGGGGTTAAGAAAAGCGCTTGAGGATGTTAAACCGTTTCTCGTACATTAGAAATTATTCGAAGTAGAAAAAGTACCAGTTCCTTCCCTTGTCAATGAAAATAAAGTGAAGTCGGCCCTCATCTAAGTAGGTGAGAAACTCTGATATTGAGTGGAGTCATGCCTCAATTAAAATAGTGAAAGAAGCGGCATTAACTTAAAATGCTGCTTCTTTCACTTTAGCTAAAAGGACTCACCTTTTCTAGTAAACCTTATTTTTTTGCTCTAAATTAATAGTTTCTGGATCATCTGACCTAATATTTGTGTCACTGATCTGGGGCATTGTATTCTGACCTCTTAATTCAATGAGTTTTTGCTCTAAAGTTTTAATAAGTAAATTTAATTCCCTTATTTTTAATGTAGACCTAATTTTGCTGAAAATACCAGAAAATGTAGTAATTAATGCTCCAAGAACTGCAGATAAAAGGATAATTAAGGATTGGGATAGATGATAATCAACCCAATACAATTTAATAGGCACTACTTCAGAGTTCAATACTGCAAAAGCAGCAACTAGTACTGAAAAAAATAACGAAAATATAAACCAAATCTTCATCTCATCGTTACCTTCCTAGTCCCTTATGGGACTTCTTTTCGTATATACTGTCATACTTAAATACAGGGTTTGAAGTTGAAAGCAAACCCCTCGTAAGTCTCACCCACCGTCGCCACTCCTAGTATATCTCTTATAACGACTACACCGCCATTCTTTGTTCCCCTTCTTATCCAAGATAATACCATAATGATACTTCATTATGCAGCCTATCGCACTATGGATTCTTAAGTTGATCAATAGGTGCTTAATTAATCTTTATAGTGTTATAATAAACAAACCAAATTAGTGAATTCAAGAGACCCAGTATGCAATTAAGATAGATTTGAAGGTGAAATATGGCTCCATGCGTACGTTTTTTGCAGTGTGCGGGATGTCGTTTTGACAGCCCTTTTTGGGAAGGACCAGAGGGGTGGGCAGCGCAGCGAAATCAAGATTTATGGCAGACCTTTGAAGCAGTCCTCTCGCTTTGCCGATCAGAAAAGATAGAGTTACTTTTCCTGACTGGTGATTTATTCGAACAGGAATATGTGCGTAAAGAAACTGTAGAGCGAGTAGCTAGGTCATTTGCAAAGTTGAATGGTACGAAGGTTTTTATTACCCCAGGACAAAGAGACCCATATGTTATGACCTCTGCGTATCGGCTAGCTGTATGGTCAAGTAATGTGCATATATTCTCAAGTGGCATCAGCGGTGTGAAAGTCCCTTCCCGAAATGTCACAGTTTATGGTGCGGGTTGGACAACTTATCATCAAGAAACGTCTTACCTTAATGGTTTTCAGGTAACGCAGGATGGAACGATTCCAATTATGCTTCTCCATGCTGAGGTGGACTCAGCAAAAAATCTAGAGAGGTTAATCCCAATTCTACCTGAGCATATTGCCTCTAGTGGTTTGACCTACCTAGCCTTAGGGCATCGGGAGGGCTGGAGCGGGATGCAGCAAGTAGGAGAGACAGTCTGGGCTGATAGTGGCTTTCTCGAAGCTAGAAGCTTTTGCGAACCTGGACCTCATGGCGTAATTATTGGAGAGATTGAGCAAGCATCCGCTCGATTTGAATTTCGCGAACTAGGACAGCGCCATTACATTGAAAAAACTCTCGCAATCCAGTCCAATATTGAATCCCTTACTACAAAACTGTTGTCAGACACGAGCCTGGAAGAACGACAGAAAAATTTATATAGGGTCAAGTTATCTGGACAATTCCAAAAAGTAGAAGAGACAGTTCATCCAATGCAGAAGCTATTAGAAGATAAGTTTCGCTTCGTCGAAGTTGTACACTCCGAAAGAGAAATGGACACTCGAATTGAGCTAGATGTCGTTACACCGATAGAACCAATATCTGGGAATAAGGATAGTTATCCAACTCTGCCCCAAGTATTTATTAAAAAACTTAGTGAAAGCCAAGTTGCGGTGAGTGCTGAGGCCCATGGACACTGGGAACTAGTAATGAAAATCGGGCTGTCAGCGCTAGGACAAGGGCGGATAGACGATGAGAATTGAACGAATAAAATGCTCTAGACTAACAGGGCTCGGGGATGTCGACTGGACATTTCCCTTAGGACCAGTTTTGCTTTTCTGTGAGCACAGAGGTCATCATAAGACGTTGGGCAGGTTGCTGGAAGAGTTATTCTACGATCCAAAAATACCGGGCATTTTAAAAACTGAGAATAATAAGGGGTTATTGGAAGCGTGGATGGCTGGAGGAAATACCCGATTTCAAATATGTCAAAATTTTATTCAACAAGGAAATGAATTTGTGCGCTCCTCCATCCAGTTGAGTAACGCGGACACAGGACAGAACTTGTCTTTGCCAGAAAATATGAGAGTCGGCGATCATTTATTTCGGATTAATCTACGAGCTTTTCATCAGGGTATGGTGGTAGACTGGCCTGATACATACGGGCATGATCATCTGAGACTGCTGGTCAACAACCTTCGTCAAGGTGGAGATGAAGGAGTTTCTCTCATCAAAGTGCGAGCATCGCTGGCTGGAGCTCTAAAGAAAGTGAACGAACAAAAGGGAAAGATGATGATAGCTAGGGCTGAGTATGATGCGCTGCGGGGTGAATGGGATGCTGCGCGTTTACAGCAGGACGAAAATATGTTGCTTCTAATTGAGATCAAAAAGCTACAAGAATATGAGGCTATTTTAGCGGATAAGATTGCATCTGCTCTTATATTACAAGAGCGTTTAGCATTTCTTACTCAGAATTTTGACTACCGGGAATTACGCAAAATTCAAGGGGAATTAATCCAGTTAGAAGAACGCTTAATAGCAGTAGATTCGAATCTTACCACGCTTACTAGAGAGTCAGTAGTAGATTGGGTTGTGATGGAGGACTTGCACGAAGAGTGCCTTGAGTGGGCAAGTCTTCAAGAACAAGTTGAGCGTTTGGCAATCCTCGTAAGAATGCAAACAGACAAAATTGCTGAGCTCAAAGGCGCTTTACAAAGGCTTGGGTATCAGGGATTGACACAAGACGACCATCAACGTATGCGCAGGGCAGAAGAGGAAAGAGCTGAGGCTCAAGAAGAACTTAATGAGCTCGCAATTACTAAAAATAATCTCAAAAGTGCCCAACAATTATATTCAATTGAAATAGCACGACTTAAGGATCTTGCAGATATGGCTGAAGTGACAGAAGCACATGAAGTCAAGATTACGCAACGAGAGAGGTACTTAAAGCAGTGGCAAACCTCTAAAATTGGCTGCTCGATTGATCGTATATTACGCAAACATATTAATGGCACTAGTATCGCCGAAACGTTAGAGTCACGTCTTGGTAAATACTACGCGAGCTATCAAACCTCAAATTTCGAGGAATTTACAAGGCGCCTTAAGGACTTTCGAGTTCAGCAAATACTAGTCGAACGAGTACAACTCCAAATTGAACGACTACGAGAAATAACATCTAAGGAGGCTATCCTCAGCACGATTGTACATTCTCATACAGAGTTCTTAAAACAGGCTTTTGTCGTGGCCATGGTAGAGGATCTACCAGCCTGGCTTAACGGATGGGAACAATACCAGAGTAAAAAACATCAATTGGCGATTGAGATTGATGAGCTACAATGTTTACTCGAACAGTCTCCAAGTTATGAAAAAGAATTACATGTATGCGCTGATCAACTACGAGTAAAGTTAGGAAATTGGGATACACCCGTCACAGATAGAGACGAAGTATTATCGGCTTTGTTTAAGGTTGCTAGTCAACTTCGGACGAAAGATGAGACGGAGAGAGAAATCGCTGCGTATTCACAGAGGTTTAATGATTTGCTCGGCGATCGTAAAATGGAGTATCTTACCAAAAAATTGGAACCCTTAGCGGAATTGGAACGTGAGACTCGGGTTTCCGATGATGAACGCTTGGCTGAACTAACCACTTGGCAAAATAAACTACTGGAAACACGCAGGCAACATGCGGAAGAAACACAGCGTGTTCAGTGTAGCAGGAAATTTCCGTCGTTGACGGTCTTAGAGAAAAAGATTGAGACATTAAAGCGGCAGTGGATGACTCATGAGGACTTACACAGTGCTATACATGACGCTCAGGTCCTGTTGGAAATGTCTTGGGAAGAATGGCAAGCCAAATTCGGAGCGGCACTTGAAAGTGAAATGAGGTGGATTTTGAGTAAAATCCCTTCCTCACTAGCTCAAGAATCGATGCACAAAAATCTAGCAGAAGCCAAGAGAGATTATTTTGCTTATCGCATGGCCATTGCTCAGTTAGCCCTTGGCGATTACTCAGAGGTACCCTTGATATTTTCAGTAGGAGAGATAGATGAGGATGATAGGTTCTGGGTACATGTCATTGAGTATTTCCGTAAACTATCCCTAACGAGGCAGATGATTCTTATCACCACAGACCCTAAACTAGCTAAAAAACTTACAGGGATCGGTTGGCCTTCAATAAATATAGATTTCTAAACAATTCTTAGCCGCTGGTGGCTCCTTTCCTTTTAGAAGTTAAATTGCTTATTGAATATACAAAGGTATCAAATTTAGAAGATGCGCAAATTATAATTAAAGATCAAGATAACCTTAAGGGGGAGAAATAAAATGACAGTCAATAATGATATTCAAAGAGATCAAATTGGAAGCTTGAGCAAAAAGAGTAGGCTTGAACAAGCTCTGACTATAGGGGTTGACAGAGTACCTGAGATCAAAAGGGAGGAAAAGATGCTTTTTCTGGGGGAGTTCAGAGAGAGGGTTATCCGTAAGCTTTCAAAAAAGCAGGTTGCTAACCCTTCAATTTTTCCGGAGATCAAAGAAGCTCTTAAGGACAAAAGGACACTAAGAATGCTCATTAACGGTGACCTTAGTTATAAGTTTACTGAAAAGTATATTAAATTAGCTAAAGAAGTGGGGAAACCATTTACCACGATTCACAATTCTGAGCTAAAAGGAGATACTGGTTTAGTTGTTATTAGCGATCAAGCGATAGATATTCAGAATATCGACATCTAATTTTGGAATATATCATTATTAATGAGCACAGTGACAAAACAATGGGGATTATCTCCTGTGTCTACAATCCATCATGACTTTATGACTTAAGACCTTTTGAGAAAGTTCCTGTTTAGAAATAGATGTATCCACCATCGGTGAGTTTAAATTGGCGGTAGTTGGATGCATCAATCCATCCTGTGATTTGGTGGATTGATCAAAATAGCCCGAGTTTTTCAGAACAATGCATGCTGCTCTAAGTTTGCGAGGTAAAAAATAAAGTCCTGCCATCCTTAAAGGCTTTCCTGCGCCTGGAAGGTTTTTGAAATCGCCCCTAGCTATAGCTTCCCGAATTCTCAGTTCAGTGAGACTTCTATAGATATCTTTCATTCTGTTATCCCCTCACTATTACAAATGATATAATATGACTTTGTATTATATGATGAGTAGCCTGTTGTGAACGTCAAGTAGAAATGAACAAATTTCGGTAATTAATTTTGAACACCTAGTATATTCCATAAATGGATTGTTGGTGACCTGGTTCATGATACATAAACCTAGATTTACGGATAATATGCACTTGATATCTTCAACCTGCAGCAGGCTGGGGAGCAATTGGAACTCCCGACTGTGATGTTCCAAATATGGTTTGCCTGTGTTTGAGTCGATAGCTGTCTCCGACTAAATTGAGTACTTCGCTCTTGTGGAGAAGGCGATCCAGAATGGCTGTGGTGATCGCCGGATCTCCAAGTATTTCGCCCCAGTCTTCAGGACCTTTATTAGAAGTGATGATGATTGAGGTTTGCCCGTAGAGTTTATTAATCAATTGAAAGAAGAGATTAGCTTCATGATGATCAATGGCCATAAACATAAGGTCATCAAGAATCACCAAATCCGCGCTGGTTATTCGCTTCAGTTTTGACCTTGAAAATCGCGTGATTTCTTGTGTCTTTAGGAGATGAATTACGTCGTCCATGGAGGTGAATTGAACCCTGTATCCCTGACGTATCGCTTCAATTCCTAAACCAGTCGATAGTAGGGTTTTTCCTACCCCTGGGGGTCCAAGGACAATGAGATTGTAGGCTTGCTCCAACCAATGAAGCTCTCTTAGCTGGTTGAATTGTTTCTGACTGATGGAGGGCTGCTCTGAGAGGTCAAAGCCTTCCAGTGGTAAATATTCCGGGAAGGAGGCCAGCTTGAGATGCTTCTCCAAGCGTTTTTGTTCCCGTGAGTTGAGTTCGCGAGTGAGAAGACGGCTGAGTAACTCCTGGTTTGTCCATTGCTTTTCTTCAGCCTGCATCAGAAACTCGTTGAGGGCGTCCGCCGCGGTCGGTAGTTTCAATGTTTTCATTGTTGTCTTAAGTTGAGCTATAGATTCCAAAACGATTATCTCCTTTGCATAGCAGAAACGTAGTCCTGTATATCCCTGACTTGGGGCTTAGTCTTCAGCTTACTCTGCGCCTCTTGGCTCAAGGTTTGAAGCTCTGCATGTGTGGCGACCACGCTCTGGGAACCTCCGGACAGCGCGCCAAAATACGTTAGTGTATCGCAAAAATCCACGGCACTATACAGACGGTTTTTCAGGCAGAAGACCAGGGCTTGGTCGACGGTTTCCCGTGTATGATCGGTTATATTTAAACGGATCAGCTCCAGTTGGTCTCTTACGTAGCGTGGTTTCGCTTCACGGATTCCGGCCAAGAAACTTATGGCCTGGGTGTTCTTAAGAAGTCCCACCACCTCTTCCGTGAGCTGGTTAATCTTTTGGCTCCGATCTCGTAGATGATTGGTGTTACGAATGAGATTGCCTTTCCCAAGGCTCAGCGCGTGGGTCGCTACAAGTTCGCCGGTCTCCATAACAGTCATCTGCAAGGTCTTCGGGTTCGGAAAGTGCAGAGAAACGAGCGTCTGCGGACCTTGATAGGTTCCTATAGGAACGGTATACCGATTGCCTTTGTAAACGACGGTGTTGTCCTTCCGGACGGAACTGGTTATACTATTAGTAAGGTTTAAAGTTAGTGTTTCGGTGATCGGCTGTAAGTGCTTCTTCTCTACAAGGAACACTTGCGCCGGTATTTTTTTTGTCGTCTGATGCACTTTACCGTTTCCCCTTCGTTCAAGCCAGGCTAAGCATGCTTCATTCAACTTATCCAAACTGTAAAAAACACGATGACGGGCAAAGTTTTTCTTCACAAAGCCAACCACATTTTCAATCATGCCCTTACTTTCTGGGTCGGCCTTGCGACACATGTAAACTTGAAAGTTACGCCGTTTCACATAAACTGCAAACTCCTGAGTAAAGATCAGATCGCCGTAGTTTTCGTGAACAAGGATTAAGTGATCCTGATCATAGACCATCTCCTTAGGCTTTCCCCCAAAACATCTAAAGGCATTTTCATGAGTTCGGACGACATCTTGTGTTGTGAAAGGGCGATCTAGCCACTCAACATATTTGTAACGAGAATGGGCGAGAACGAACGCGATGAACCGGAGTTTGACGGAGTTCCCACTAGTGTCCAACAGCTTTAACTCACCAAAGTCCACCTGCGCTTGTTGACCCATAGGAAGGTCTTCTGTAGCCTAAATCGTTTCATGGCTTAAGAAATACCCCGATTTATCGGCAGCTCAAATCGAGGATTGGTTGGAAGAAAAAAACGGTAAGAAGGTTGAGGCTTGTGAAAGTACCGTAAGAAATTTCGTAAGGGAGATAAGAAAAAAACATGACATTCCGAAAGTCATGTATCAGAGAGATTATGGACTCAAGAAGCTGGGGCTCAAGATATCTCAAATTGCAAGAGCGCTTAGCCTCTCACGAAACACCGTGTACCGATACCTGGAAATGAATCCTGATGATCTTGATCAGGAACGAGAGCGCCGTAAGAAGTTAGATGGTTACACTGATGATAGCAGAAGAGCCTGTTTTTAGGGAAAAGTGTTCATTCTTATTTACCGTTTTCTGTTCACTTTAGTTTACCATTCACACCATATCGAGTGTTGCGCCGAAGCTGGTAATAGCAAGGTGACGTGTACCCAGAGAACCCTATAGGACAGAGGGAACACCGTGACACTGCGCATCATTCTTATGATGTGCATTAAATAGTCGTACCTTCAGTAGTGGGACGTTAGTTGAAGGTACTGCTCCAATAAGTACCCTCAGACATAAAGAAGTTAAAAATACCAGCCGACTGCGTAATTCTTTTAGAATTTTATGAAATGTTTCAATTAGTACGATGATAGGAAGTGTTGAAAATGGGGGTAACTATTCCCGTATTATTCGGATTCTATGCTATATTAATGTCCTTAATTAAAATTAGTGCAAGTATCTTCATAATTTATTTTCAATGCGCCTGGTTTAATACCCCCGTGCGCTCGTAAGAGCAGCCCATGTGCTGCTCGCGGGGCTATATAAATTCTGCCTTAAGCAAGCGGTAGGCAAAAGTATTGAGTGGTGAAGAACCACAGCCTATTAC
>DASRMA010000004.1:0-5033 GCA_035648155.1 Desulfosporosinus sp. | reverse complement strand
AACCAAAGCCCTCTACAAATTGAGAGATGAGAGTTACATAAAGTACGAACGATATGGTGAGATCAAGCTTACCGATAAAGGGGAAAAATTTGGGGACTACTTAGTAACGAGGAACCAATTGCTACAGGAGTTTCTTGCCCTAATATGTAGCAAATGTAATTTTGCTGCCGAGGCTGAGGCCATGGAACATTACCTTTCAACTGCAACAATGGATGCCATTAAAATTCTTGTGGAGTTCATGAAAGGCGATCCGTCTTGGCAACAAGCCTATAATGATTTCATGGATTCAGGTAGATGCGAAAAATCGTCTATGGATTGAGGCTGTTGGCAAAGAAATGTAATGTATTTCATCTCCTTATAATATTCGAATCGGGTTAGCTGGAGCTAACTGCAAACGCTGATCTTGAAATAGAATACGTAAGAAGATAGAAATTGCTACCAATGGTTTGTGGGAATATAATCCAAAATGCCTTTGCGGAGGGTGTTAACAATATTTTTGTCAAAATGGTTCGAGCCTTAAAGACCTCTATAAAAAAGGGCAATGGAAAACCACAGGGATTTCTCATCCTTGCGGTTTTTGTAAGATTGTTAATTATTAATATTACGGCTGCAAAGCAGACCGTAATGTCTGATCTTAACAAATCGATTTGTAAGAACATGAAGAAGAAACCGTCAGGAGAACTCAGCAGCTAGACAGCAAAGTAAGAAAGGGGGGATACGATTTTATTTTATATTCTTATGGTTCCCTGGTTATAGTTGGTAGCTTTTCTTGAGAGAAGAAATAAATATCCCTTGTATATTTATGGAACATGTGTTCTGATACTTATCAATGCCTTGAAGATATTGTGTATCATCATTTCACCCCAGTGCGCTAGTACGCCAAGAAGTTTGATACCTCTTGCAAGGTGAAAGTCCTTGTTGGGCAAGGTCTAACCAACCACCCATATCGAGTGTTGCGCCGAAGCTGGTAACAGTAAGGTGAAGTGTACACAGAGAACCATATAGGCCACAGGGAGGACCGTAACTCCTGAAGCATATTCAGCCTCGTTATTGGGGGTTCGGAAACGAACAAAGTGCAGGTGACAACGTGTTTAACGTCACGGAAGTCAATACAAAGGAATCACTAAAGGTGAGATTCCGGAGGGCCTGTCGGGGTCAGAGAACATGGCATGTATGGAGAGAAGTATCAGGAACTTGGGAGACCCTGTCGGTTCCGGCAAAGGCCGGTAAGTCTTACCAATCGAAAAAGAGGAAGGCTGAAGACTAGCAGGGAGTCGGATTAACTCACAGTACTCCGAGGTCGGGAAAGCCGACTACATGGGGAAGGGGTTAACAAGAGTATGCAGCCTGTAAAGGAAACCAGCGCCGGACATGTCGGATCGGAAGTACGCTGGCAAACCTCCCTGCGGGGAATAGCAAAGAAGGCAAAAGAAAACAAAACTCACCAGTTTGGGAACTTATATCAACTACTCAATGTAGAATCACTGCGCACAGCGTTCTATGACTTAAAGAAGAAAGCTGCAGCGGGGGTCGACAAGATAACAGCTGAGGAATACGCCAAAGAATTGGAATGCAACCTTGGCGAGTTAGAGGCACAGTTGAAAAGTAAACAATACCGGGCGAAGTTAGTTCGCAGAGTGTACATCGACAAGGGTAACGGAAAGAAAAGACCACTGGGCATACCAGTTGTCTCAGACAAGATCATCCAACGCGCGGCGGCGAAGATTCTAGAGGCTATCTATGAGACTGAATTCAGTGAGCACAGCTATGGCTATCGTCCTCATACAGGAGCACAAAAAGCAGTGAAAGACTTAACCCATGAACTAAACTTCGGAAGATATAGTTACATCGTTGAAGCAGACATCCGAGGTTTCTTTGTTGCTATTGATCATGACTGGCTCATCCGGATGCTGGAATTGCGCATTGCAGATAAAGCATTTCTGAGACTGATCAAGAAATGGTTAAAAGCAGGAGTGTTGGACATCGATGGAATGGTTAAACACCCAGTAACTGGATGCCCACAAGGTGGTGTCATCAGTCCAATTCTTGCGAACATCTACCTACATTATGCACTGGATTTATGGTTTGAAAAGAGAGTCAAGCAGTCTTGCAAAGGCATGAACTATATCTGCAGATATGCAGATGACTTCGTGTGTGCGTTCCAATACAAACAAGACGCGGTACAATTTTATCAAGCAGTAGGAGAGCGCTTAGAAAAATTTGGACTGGAACTGGCGCAGGAGAAAACCAACATCATAAGCTTTACACGATTTCGCAAAGAGGAAAAGACAAAGTTTGAGTTCTTAGGGTTTGAATTTCGCTGGGGTGTATCCTTTAGAGGAAAAGATATCATCAAACGACGCACAGCACCGGAAAAATTAAGAAAATCACTGACCGCATTTACAGAATGGTGCAGAGAGATGCGAAATAAGCGTTTGAGAAGGCTCTTTCCCAAACTCATAGCAAAACTGCGAGGATATAACAACTATTATGGACTGATTGGAAACCACAGAGGCTTAAGCAGGTTTTATGAACAGGTAAAGCTAATTCTTTACAAATGGCTTAACCGAAGGAGTCAGAGACGTAGTTTCAATCTAGCCGAGTTCACCGCATGTTGGAAAAGATATGGAGTTCCAAAGCCAAGAATTGTTGAGTCAGACCAAGTACAACTGCACTTTGATTTCTGATGCTGGAAGTATGGAAGCGAATACTCTTGAGGAGCCCGGTGCGATAATTCCGCACGCCGGGATCTGTGCGGGGGGTGCCGGGTAACCGGTATCTCTACCGTGACTAAAAATATATTCGGACCAAGGTTGTACAATAACCAAGTTAACGAGAATAAGCATGTGTGTTTCCCTAAATAAGCTACAACGGTATTAGACGGGGCCTCTTACTTATATTCCGTGTTATTCTAAAATTTATCTTGAATCCAAACCCTATTACACAGGGCAAATCCCAATTCTTCACTAGGACAAGAAAAGTTGGATTTATTGACTCAAATAAGCAGGTTTAATATGCTCCGAGCGTGCAAGCGGTACGCTGAGATTGAACCACAGTCTGAAGTGCACCCCATTTATGGACATCATGATATAATCATTTTGTAAATGAAAGGGGTTGAAAGATGGGTGTTACTTTTGACCTTCGGTTATCTCTGTTCTTTCGTAGACCTTCCCGCCAGTCGATTCGTATTCGATTAGATGCATATCTTCCAGTTCCGAACGTAATTGAGGCCAGGTTTGATGGGTGTTAACCTCTTCAACTGCACTTACTTTAAAGTCGCCATAATAGTGCTTTAGTTTACGCCCTTCTTGGGACCCTCTAAAATACAGGATATTTCCCTTTTTGGAAGGTCAAAAACGCAGACACACGGCAATTTATTCACAAGTGCCTCTAGCCCTTGTGTCATAAGCTTTTGAGGCACTTCTCGTGCCTGCAGACTGTCGAACCCGAGTAAAACGAAGTGTAGCGAAAGTAACAAATGGAGGTAAAACAGTGGATATTTTCAAATTAGTTATTATACTGTCGCTTATTGTTGGCGTCATGAAATTAAAGCAACCCCTATATACCGCTATAGCTGCGGGAATAATGGGAACATCAGTCCTTTATAGTATATGGCCTTCACAAGACTTGAGAATAATGGGGCAATCTATGATTAGTTGGGACACTAAATCTTTGGTATTAGCCTTTTACACAATTACTTTTCTGCAAAGGATGTTAGAGGAAAGGGACCACCTTGTACTAGCAGAAAAGTCATTGAGCGGATTGTTTAATAGTAGGCGTGTGAATGCAATGGTGGCTCCGTTTATTATGGGACTATTGCCTTCTGCGGGGGCCGTTTTGATTGCAGCTCCGATTGTTGATAATGCGGGAGGTGACTATATCAGTAAGGAAGATAAAACATTCATCGCAAGCTTTTATAGGCACATACCAGAGTCTTTTTTACCGGTGTATTCCACCATACTACTTGCTTTAAGCTTGACTAAGGTGGATATGACGGCCTTTGTTTTAGGGATGTTGCCGTTGGTGGGACTATTATTTTTACTCGGGTATGTCTTTTATGTTCGGAAATTACCTAAAGAAACAGGATTTCCCCAATCGGAAGATAAAGGACAAGATGTAAAAAATTTAATCATAAGCCTGTGGCCTATCGCGCTTTCTATTGCAATTATTCTCATTTTAAAAATACCTGTTTACATTGCCGTACTGCCTATAGTCCTATTATCCATTTTTATTAATAAATTTACTCTTAAAGAAATTATGCCTATGTTTGTTACCGCCTTAGAAATGAAGTTGATTTTAACGACGGTGGTCATCATGATGTTTAAGGATATGTTAACCTATACGGGTGTTATAGGGAGACTGCCTGAGCAGTTCGCAGCTTTCCCCGTCCCTATAGTGGTAATATTTGCATTGATAGTTTTCTTTGGTACGCTGATAGTTGGAGCTACTGCTATCTCCGCCTTGTGCTTACCACTGGCTTTTGCAGCTATGCCAACAGGTGGAGTAGGGTTACTCATTTTCTTAATGAGCTTAAGTTATATCGCAATGCAAATTTCCCCAACCCATATATGTTTAGCTATAGTAACAGAAAGGTTTAATACATCAATGTATGATTTGGTGAAAAGTACGCTACCGATACTGATCATATTTACGATTGCGTCTTCAATATATAGTTACTTACTGTTTTTGTTTTAATCTGAAACTATAGAAACTCTTAAACCGGCACTTAAGTAAACGACTTGATATCTGTGCGATGAGAGAGAAACTGTCCTCCTGTCTTGACAACCATCAAAATCGACATAAAATTGCATACTCAATATGCATCGAATTTTAAGGGATGATGGAGAACATCAATCGCTCAAACTTTTTCTCGGAATACGATATGCTCCATAATCAAAACCGTTATCACGCCGACTACAAAGCCGTTGCCTAAGATCGGTTTTAGAATAAGAGGGAAGGTGTTCAGAACCGCCGTGGGTAAGTAGGATATGATAACCCCTAGGATCATAGGGAGTCCTATACTTAGCCCGCGC
>DASRMA010000003.1:0-8823 GCA_035648155.1 Desulfosporosinus sp. | reverse complement strand
ATTACATCATGCCGCCCATTCCGCCCATGCCACCCATTCCGCCCATGCCAGGTGCTCCGCCGCCATCTTTTGACGGAACGTCTGAGATCAAGCACTCGGTGGTTAGAAGCATAGCAGCAATAGAAGCTGCATTTTGCAACGCCGAACGTGTGACTTTCGCTGGGTCAACGATTCCAGCTGCGATCATGTCTTCATACACTTCAGTGATGACATTGAAGCCAATTCCTCTTGTGGCTGATTCATGAACCTTCCCAACGACAACGGAGCCTTCATGCCCAGCATTGTTGGCAATTTGACGAAGTGGCTCTTCAAGTGCGCGACGAATGATGTTCACGCCAGTTGCTTCGTCACCGATCAATTTAAGCGCATCTAAGGCTTGGATGGAATCAATGAAAGCTGTACCCCCACCAGACACAATTCCTTCTTCAACAGCAGCACGAGTAGCAGCCAAAGCATCTTCAATCCGGAGTTTCTTCTCCTTCATTTCGGTTTCGGTTGCTGCACCGACTTGAATGACCGCAACACCACCGGATAGTTTAGCAAGACGTTCTTGGAGCTTCTCGCGATCAAAGTCTGAAGTGGTTTCTTCCACTTGTCGTTTGATAGCCTCTACACGTTGCTTAATATTTTCCGTGTTACCAGATCCTTCAATAAGAGTAGTTTCCTCTTTCGTTACGCGAACTTGACGCGCACGTCCAAGCATTTCAATAGTCGTATTCTCCAGCTTTAAGCCGAGATCTTCTGTAATGACTGTTCCGCCTGTAAGCACTGCAATGTCTTCCAGCATAGCTTTGCGACGATCGCCAAAGCCAGGTGCTTTAACTCCAACACAGACGAACGTACCACGAAGCTTATTCACAACGAGAGTTGCCAAGGCTTCCCCATCGATGTCTTCAGCAATAATCATTAATTGACGACCAGCTGCGACTACTTTCTCGAGAATTGGTAATACGTCTTGAATCGCGCTGATCTTCTTATCTGTGATAAGAATGAAAGGATCATTAAGTATAGATTCCATTTTTTCAGTATCAGTAATCATGTACGCTGAAATATAACCGCGGTCAAATTGCATTCCTTCAACCACTTCAAGTTCAGTCGTCATGCCTTTAGCTTCTTCAACCGTGATAACGCCATCTTTGCCGACTTTCTCCATTGCCTGAGCAATTAGGTCGCCAATGTTTTTGTCACTTGCAGAGATTGAAGCAACTTGAGCAATCGCTTCGCTCGTCTCAACGAGTTTGGCATTCGCTTTAATATCAGTTACTACAGCCTCAACTGCTTTTTCAATACCACGTTTGATTCCCATAGGATTTGCACCAGCAGCGACGTTTTTGAGACCTTCACGAATGATCGCTTGTGCTAAAACTGTAGCAGTCGTCGTACCATCGCCAGCCACGTCATTAGTTTTGGTAGCAACTTCTTTGACGAGTTGTGCTCCCATATTCTCAAATGGGTCTTCCAATTCGATGTCACGAGCAATTGTTACTCCATCATTTGTGATGAGAGGAGATCCGAATTTCTTGTCAAGTACTACATTACGGCCTTTAGGTCCTAGGGTTACACGTACCGCTTCAGCCAGTGCATTAACACCACGTTCTAAAGCATGACGAGCGTCTTGATTAAAAATAATTTGTTTTGCCAACGTCTTTCCACTCCTTAAATTCAAGTCTTATAGGATTAGCCAATAATAGCTAAGATGTCTGCTTCTTTGAGGATTAAGTACTCTTCACCATCATACTTGACTTCAGTACCTGCATATTTGGAATAAATGACGCGGTCGTTCGCTTTAACGTCAAGCGCTATACGAACACCTTTTTCCATTTTACCAGGTCCTACAGCGATAACTTCGCCTTCTTGTGGTTTTTCCTTTGCGGTATCAGGCATATAAATCCCGCTCTTAGTTTTTTCTTCCATTGGGAGTGCTTTGATAATCACTCGGTCTGCGAGAGGTTTAATGTTCATGAAAAAAGTCCCTCCTATTGTTTTATTTAATATTTGTTAGCACTCGACTCTATTGAGTGCTAACAATATATCTATAATAATATGCAAGAGGCCACTGGAAAGCAACCCCCCACAGAGCTCAAATATGAGCATTAACACTACTTTTTATCTATTAATCGCGTCATTGCTCACTATTTCAGTCATTAGACATTATTACGCCGAAGGCCCTCACTCCGAGCGCATTTTCACATCCACTAAACAATATGATTACCGGATTTTCATGCTTCTATTCATATATTCATAATTAAAGTTCCTTAATTAACTTTTGGCGCTGAGAAACTTCATCATGCATAGATCCTAACGCTTCCACAACCAGAACATTTCCTAAATTGAGAAGATATATTTTTGTCTTACCGATTTTAAGATTTAAATCTGTGTGCTCCCTCTCAATGAGTATAGTTTCTTTTAACGTATACCGGATGAACTCTTTAACTTGAGAAATAGTTCTTCCTAGAAGCTCTGTTAAGGCGGCTCTCGCCTTTGTTGACGCAACGTAGGGTAGGCGAGTCTGAAGAGTTCCCAGTATCTGAATTCCTTGCTCTAAATCCTGTTCAGGATGATACTCGGTTTCGGGCTTATCATGAATAACCCACTGCAATAGGTCATCCTCCACACAATAAGGGTGCAGAGCATGATGAATACTGCCCGCTACTCCAATCACCTTCACCTCTTTGCCCCAAGCTCGGACTTTTCTGAGTAGTGATAGAAAATCTCCGTCCCCCGTTAGCAACATAAACATGTCAAACGTAGATGCCCGTGTCAGTAATATTTCTTGAGCATCAAGCATCAATTCTAGATCTGCTGCATTTCTACGGAGTCCCGTATCGGCATAACTATTTTTTCCAAAAACATGACGTGTAAAAACATTATTTTTCTCAAACATCGTTTGTGTTCGCCAAAATTCTTCCCGATCAAAGTTAGCATAAAGGTAGATAGCCAATAAGTTGATATCGTTTCGCTTAGTATAAGTTTGTAAAAACTGGGCCAACTGTTCCGGAGTTAAGTCATACCCCCTATCTAATAAACCTGTCCAAATGTTTTCATAATCGACAAACGCAATGGCTCTCACAGTATTCACCTCACAAGCCATATATCTAGCATATTATACGCAAGGCAATGGACAGAGGTGACAAGCAGTAAAGAGAGGTTGGCAGCTCAAAGCTGCCAACCTCTCTTTGTACTATTGACCCGTCATTAGACTGTCGCGCACTCACTGGCTTCCCCTTTGAGGATTTGAATTCCATGAGGAAGCGCTGGTGCAATTGCTGCAAAGCATTCGCGTACGGCCTTGGGACTACCTGGCATATTAATAATTAGAGTTTGCTTACGAAGAACCGCTACCGCTCTACTTAACATAGCCTTACTTGTCACTTTCAAACTTTCCATCCGCATCACTTCAGCAATGCCAGGAACCAAACGATCTGCGACAGATAAAGTGGCTTCAGGCATAACATCACGCAATGAAAAACCCGTTCCGCCGGTCGTAAGAATCAAATCTAGACCCAGTTCATCCACCCATTGGCGCATTTTTTCAGCTAGTAACGTTTGCTCGTCAGGAAGAACCACATACTCCACAACTTCCCCGCCAATGTCTTGAACAAGCTTAATGAGCGTTGGCCCAGAGAGATCTTCCCTTTCCCCACGTGATCCTTTGTCACTAGCCGTGATGACTCCTACTCGAATCATTCAGCGATCACCTCGATGCTGTCCCCTGAACGTACCACTCCGCCTTCCAACAACCGAATAAAAATTCCCTCTTTCGGCATAACACAGTCTCCAGCCTGATAGAAGATTGCACATTTCGTATGGCATTCTTTACCTATCTGAGTGATTTCTCCGATACTGGTTTCACCTATCTTTAGTTTTGTTCCAACGGGAAGGGTGAATAACTCCAGTCCTTCCGTAGTTAAGTTCTCAGCGAAGTCCCCTGGTCCAACATCTAACCCTTTGTCCGTCATCTTCTTGATACTCTCCATCGCCAGTAAGCTGACCATGCGATGCCAATCTCCACCGTGCGCATCACCTTCAAGTCCAAATCCAACTTTCAAAATTCCTTCGCCCACATTTTTCTTCCGCATTCCTTTTCGTTCACTCGTACAAACAGCTATTATTTTACCCATTTTTAAGGCCTCTCTTTCATCTTGTCCACTCGTAAGTGAACTCGTTCAACTAAAGATCAAACAATCTCTGGTCTAGTAAAATGTCCACTTTTACCCCCTGATTTTTCAACAAGATAAATATCCCCGATGGTCATTGATCTATCCATCGCCTTACACATATCGTAGATCGTTAACGCAGCAACACTGACTGCCGTCAAGGCCTCCATCTCAATCCCAGTTTTTCCATTGACTTTAACAATCGCTTCAATATTTACCTCGCCAGGTTCTACTAAGTTAAAACTAAGCTTGGCTCCTGTGATCATAAGCGGATGACACATAGGAATTATCTGTGATGTCTGCTTTGCTGCCATGATCCCCGCAACTTGAGCTACCGCCAAAACGTCGCCTTTGGCGATCAGCCCGGAGCGAATGCGGTCAAACGTCTGTGCTTTCATCGTAATTTTCCCTCGAGCAACTGCCACACGGGCTGTTTCAACTTTATCACTGACGTCCACCATGCGAGCGCGACCTTCTTCATCAAAATGTGTTAAATCCATGAGCTTTATCCTCCAATCTGAGACATTACACGTTGCCCTTGCAATGCTTCGTCATTCATATGATGCTGCGCTGGTTTATGCCAAACTGCTTGGGCAAAAAGATCCATTAGAGCCGCGTCTGAAGTTCCATCACGAAGGGCTTCACGCAGATTCACTTCATGTTTACTATGGAGACAAGGTCTTAATTTTCCGTCCGCTGTTAAACGTACACGATTGCAGGTATCGCAAAAATGACGACTCATGGCGCTAATGAAGCCAATACTACCCTTAAAGCCCCTCGGTCGTACATACTCTGCTGGTCCACCACCCAGGATATCCTGGGTGACAACGTACTCTTTCAGTCCTAAGAGTTCTTTCATTTCTTGAATTGGAACAAAATCGGTCCGATGCTCGGAACTAATACCAATGGGCATTAGTTCGATGAACCGAACATGAAGCGGGTACTTCTTTGCTAACGTCAGGAAGTTGGGTAACTCTTGCGAATTAAAGCCGCGGACCACCACGACATTGATTTTAACTGGATTTAATCCTGCTTCGAGTGAACGGAAGACTCCCTGGATTACACTGGAAACATCCCCACCGCGCGTGATATCATGAAAACGCTCTGGATCGATGGTATCTAAGCTGATGTTCACTCGCTGAACACCTGCCGCCTTCAAATCAAAGGCCATTTTCGGGAGTAACAGTCCGTTCGTGGTAATCATAAGGTCCTCAACTCCTGGGAGTTTAGCACCCTCCTGCAGAAAGTCCAAAATCCCTTTCCGCACTAAGGGTTCTCCGCCTGTAATACGAAAACGACGAAATCCTAATTGCGTACTTATCCTCATTAGGCGCAAAATTTCTTCAAAGGAAAGAATGGATTCATGGGGCATCCACTTCACTCCTTCAACTGGCATACAGTATTTACAGCGCAGATTACAGCGATCTGTCACTGAGATTCTAAGATAGTCAATTTTCCTTTGAAATTGATCCTTCATAAAAAATCCTCTTTTCAAGATTAAATTCTGTCTCTGCGAAGGTGTTCTGCCTATATTTTAACAAACAAAAAAAACCGCGGTCTGTAAACAACCGGCGGATTTAATCCACCTGTCGACAGACTCCTTTCCAGCAGGAGATATTATAGTTTCCCATAATACCCGAGTGCCGTATAGGCACTTGTCTGGTCACCATAGCTTAGGCTTTAGGTGATCCAGCTTTGGAGTGATGACGAACTATTTAATCTCTGTTATATTAAAATATTCGTGATATATTTCAATATTCCTTTTTTCTACGTTTTTAAACAATTCACGAGAAAATAATTCAAGTTTTACAGAAAATGTTGTAAACTAGAAGAGGGAAACGCCCTAAGGAGGACAAAATGCCAAATGAAACGGTTACCCATTCCATTCTAAAAGCAAAGGGACTACTTCTGGAATGGATGGAAGACAAAGTGGTTCGAGAGGTTCCGTTAACCATCCACTACAATGGGGAAGAAATTGCGACGCTTTTATGCTCTCCTTCACAAACTGAAGAACTTGTCTATGGATTCTTACTCAATGAAGGGTTTATCCGTGTTCTGAAAGACGTGTATACAATTCGTCACGATCCCGTCGATCACTTAGTTTGGGTCGAAGGAGAACCGTGTATTTTACAAAAAGAGCTCATGAGCAAACGGTTTGTTTCCGCCTGTTGTGGTAAAAGTAGAGCCTCTTTTTGCTTTGCTAACGATGTCCTCATGGTAAAACCGCTCATCTCAGCCCACACCATTTCTCTCCAGGAGGCCTATGGTTACGTGAAGTTTCTCCAGTCCAACTCCGCTCTCTTTGATTCAACGGGAGGCGTACACAGTGGAGGAGTTGGTCATCAAGGTAAAATACTCCTAACCAGCTATGATATTGGCAGGCATAATGTTTTTGATAAGCTTAGCGGGAGCGCCTTTCACACAGGGCTGAATCTCGAAAACCATGTGATCTTTTTTAGCGGCCGGGTTTCCTCAGAAATCCTGCTCAAGGTTGCCAAAATGAAGGTCCCTATCCTCATTGCTCGTGGTGCCCCCACAGATATGGCCCTTTCTCAGGCAACTGCTTTAAATATAACGGTGATTGGATTTGCAAGGGAGCAGCACCTTAATATCTATACTTGTCCTGACCGGATTGCCGCTAAATGATCGCCGACCAATCCTCTGGTGTGTTCACATTGCAGAAGGCTTTATTCAAATCATAAAAGGCCTGAAGTTCCATTTCTTCCACATACCGTACAGAACAAGCTGGGTAAAAATCAACAATCTTGAGGCGACCTGCCTCGAGATTGTTTTTGATTGCGGGAAGGCATCGTCTATGATAGAAGGCATGCAACGGATGGAGGCCAGATTGGAACTGTGGGACGACGACATCATACCCTGGAATCCAAGAATACAATAAACGGATAAGCTCCGCTCTCAAAAACGGCATATCACAGGCAACGAAAAAAGCCTCATCATAGGTCGCCGCTTTCAAGCCCTGATATAGCCCTTCTAAGGGTCCTCTATCCAGAGTGTCATCTAGAATCACTGGCACTCCATACCTTGCATACAATTCAGGCTTGTTGCTACTAATTATGACTTCTGCAAACACTGCTTGTAAGACGATTAAACTCCGCTCCACTAGAGGCTTGCCTTCCAGTTCCAGGAAGGCCTTATCTTTCTTCATGCGTGAGTTCTTCCCACCGGCTAGCAAAACACCGGTCGCCTTCAACTTGGGAAGTTGTTTTCCGAAGTCCTCCAGTACCTTAATAATTACGGAAGACCTCCTCGTATTCAACAGCCGAGAAGCGGGTGAGAATATGGTCCCCCGTAACGGTTATAGGAACTCCGATTGAACTGGTCACTGTTCTCATTTCTTGTAAGTGCTTAGGAAATAAAATATTTTTCTCAGTAAAAGAAATCCCTTTACCCGAAAGGAAGCGCTTGGTGCGTATACAGTGTGGTCAAAGGGGTACTGTGTACATAATCACATCTTTCTTCTCCATAACTCTTAGCCCCCTCCCTACGGAATTTAGTGAGACTCCCACTTCTACAAGTGGGAGTAGTACCCGGTACTCTACTTCTGCTTGGCTACCCTAAATGTACCACATCGAACTTTTACTGTCACTAAAAATCCTGCATTTCCTGTCTTCAACATTTACACGATTAAACATTAGTTATCAATAGGGATGTACTTGTCCCAAAATTTCATCTATTGTAGTACAATAGATAATAAGTAATTATTTCCGAATATGAAAGGTGGACGTCAGTATAACAAGTGAAGAATACAAAGCCATACTAGCATTAGCTATCAACAACGAAGTTGAGTCTTATGAGTTTTATAAGGGAGTTTCTGAAAAAGTAACCGATACTTACTGATATCCAAGACATGCATTTTGATGAGTCAGCAGATTATAAGGTTTCTGAAACGGTTGACAAACCAAAATTATCTTTAAACATGAAACCTTCAGACGCTCTAGCCTTGACTATGAAAAATGAAGAAGATGCCATGAACATGTACGCAGCATTTGCTTCCGCCAGCAGCGATCAAAGTCAAAAAGATATGTTCACTGATCTATCCGTATGGAAAAAGGTCATAAAACAAAAATTGAAAAATATTACGTAAATGTTGCTTTTCCAGAGGTTTGGTAAATTGATCGTAAAGCGACCACATCCAGGATTAGCAATTGTCTTTGGGTCTTGCGTGAACTCAGAGGAAAATAGTAAACTTAATAGAAAAATAGGCCCTTGGGCAGGTGGGTTATTTTTAAGTGTATTCGGAAAATGTTTAATAATATTTGAAATAAGTAAGAATCGATAAAATGCAAAAGATAAACTAGAGTTAGAGCTAGAACGAATTCTTTGGGAGGAACAATAGTAGCCGGACAAATTACAACCGCGATAGAAGGGATTGGGTAACAGACTGATAGCCGATGGGATCATGAAGTACTTGTTAATAGAAATGTTTAGGCTCCCCGCTCCTATGGGGACAAGGGCCTAAAACATTTTGCTTGGGTGGATAAAGAACTATTTATAATTTTAATAGTTTTAGCTGTATAGCTTCGTTCAAAGCAACGTTCCTAGCAAGTATCTTTGCAATAACTATCTGTGAAGGTGTGAATCCTTTAAAAGTTACACTAGCGATATCATTATTAATGTTATCACTTGCTTCAGTAATAATTTGATT
>DASRMA010000002.1:0-6462 GCA_035648155.1 Desulfosporosinus sp. | reverse complement strand
CAAAGGCATGCTTGAGCAACTTGGATTCGAGTCGAAGTTCTATCGCGGCGATGCCAAACGCCAACTGCATCGAGAGATTGAATTGATGCGTGGAATTCAACGATTGCAAGCCGTTGTCGTTGTGGACGAAGCACATTTGTTCGGTAAAGAGATGCTGGAGGAAGTTCGCTTCCTACTTAATATGAAAATGGATGCCGAAAGTCCCATGGCACTCATTCTTGTCGGTCAAAGCGAGTTATGGGATCGACTTCAATTGCAAGCTTACACCGCGATTCGTCAACGCATCGATTTACAGTGCAAATTGTCGCACTATGATCGGGCTGAGTCAGAGGCCTACATGAAACGGCACTTAGCTTATGCCGGAGCAACCAGCGACATTTTTTCAGATCAAGCCGTCGACGATATTTACCGTTACTCCAGTGGTGCCGCAAGACTCATCAACAAGCTATGTACGCATTGCCTCCTCTACGGTTCTCAAAACGGCCATCGGATTATTGATGACCGAATGGTAAAACGTGTGATTGAGGGGGAATTGTCGTGAATCGACCGGAATTGGAAGACTATTTCATCAAAACAGGGTTCTATGATCTCCTGCCAATAGCCTTACAATTAGCTGAGAATCTAGGTTATGACCAGGTTGAGATGATTGAAGCGATCTGTAAAGTTCATGATAAGTTTAATCAGTATCCACCCACTAAGAACAGAACCGCTTGGTTTAGACGGGTCTTTGAAGAGAAGTTGAATGAGGCTAAGGCAGATATTCTAACGTTTAAGGCGAAAGAAGCTCCTCGGGAGAAAACAGAACATAAGAACAACGATAACAGGATTAATGTAGACTGTTCAATAATTCAGTGACGTGAATAGATGTGGATGGGTGTTGCACTGATGCATAAGATGGTATCCCTTGCACCAAAATGAGGAGGCTGAACGTTGTCCAGACAGTCGATTGAACTACCTGATACCGTAAAACATAGCCTAGATGAAATGGCTATAGCGTTTGGAATGACTCAAAATGCTCTGATTAGTCTCGCAGTCGCCACGATGGTTGTAAAATACGAAGCTGAAGGAACTAGGATCTTCTTTGATTTAATCTCTCTACCAGCAAAACGCAAGTAGACCTCGTTGACAGATATACCAAGAGAGAACCCACATCAACTATTATGTAGGTTCTCTCTTGATTAAAAAACTATATGCATAGCAAGCTAAGGCGCACATCATTGTACACGTTTAATATTGTTGTAACGACGGACGGACAGACTGACTAATATTTATTTAACTTCTTGTGGACAGCTTATCTGTCTACAGTCGGACAACCTATGCCGTTAATCTGCGGATGTTATATCGCGTCAGTAACATATGAGGTCTAGTATAAGTATTTAACAACTGGGTATAATGTTATTATATAATAGCACTTTTCAATAAACGTCATCATATAATATCACAAAGATATTGCTCACCTCCTTTCGCTCTGATATACTAGTTGTTACTAGGATGTGAGGAAGTGAGATTTCTGTGAGCCAAGATGTTAAGGACCTTCTTAGTGAATGCCGTGAGTTAATTGCTCAACGGAAGGTTACCTTAAACCAAAAAGAAGATGCAAAAAGAAGACGACTAGAGACTCTTGACAAATTAGAATATAACATTCGAGCAATGCTAGAAGAGATAAAAGAGTTAAGCCCTAATGATCTACACAGTGGACCAGAAACGGATCATAATTATCCGAATGAAGTAGTTTGGATATTCAAAAAGGAGATTAAGGGCTATCTAATCTATATAAAATTTAAGATTAGGCAAATCCCCATAGGCAAAGACCTTTTTGTGACGAGCTTCCATTTTGACATGTGTTGGTAAAATGGGAGCTACTCAGAACTTGAGTAAGTACTGAGCAGTTGAAAAAGATATTGAGAAGTAGGATGAGACGTAATGAGAAGTTACGAAGGGGAGAAGAGCATGACGAAGAAAGAATTGTTTTGTGAAGATTGTAACGGGATGAGGGATACGACTCCAAAGGCTACTGAAATAACTCATAAAATTAGAGGTGAGGAGATTACAGTTATAGTAAATGTCCCTTTCTGTTCAGAATGTGGATGTGAACTTTCCGATCTTGATGTTGAGGAGTATCATCATGACCTTGCTTTAAATGAGTACAGAAAACGTAAGGGACTGTTGTACTCCGAACAGATAAAGGCAATCAGAGAAAAGTATGGCCTGTCTCAAAGGGCTTTTGCCAGGGCTCTTGGCTTTGCTGAGCCGACTATCAATCGGTATGAACTTGGTGCACTACAAGATACTCTTCATAACAACATTCTGTTATTGGTAAACGAACCTAGTGTTATGTTGAAAATGGCTAGTTTAAACAAGGAGAATCTTTCTGAGAAAGAGTTTTCTTATTTGGTTGAAACCCTAACTAAGATTAAGCCACCTTCAGAAACCCAACAAGACGGTATCATCGGTTACATTGTAAAAAATATAGACCGTCTGAATAAAAAAATGGACGAACTCCTAAAAGATTCGAAGAGAGCCACACACACACAAGGTTTAAGGACACAACTACATGATGACGATTGGGAAATTAACGGCTTACCCTTGCAACGTATAAATCCGTTTGAGCCAAGACGTTCGTTAGAATCTGAACCAACTTTTAGTAATTGGGACGTCTTACAAAATACTGGGAGGTGACATTATGTCGGAACAATTGCAAATACTCATCAAATGGTTTAATCAAGTAGAGGACAATCATAGAGATGATCTCATGAGACATATCAATTCCATAGCCTTTTTCCCTGAAAAAGATATTTTCAATAAATTTAAGGAACTAAGAAACGAAATTGTCAATTTAATTGCAACAGGACAAGAAAAAGACACTATACTTCAAAAACTCACTGTTGGAGGAATGGAAGAAGGAACTGGTAACGTCCTTTTCAAATATTGTTCTTCATTGTTGAACCCAGTACGAGATTGCCAAATGATAAATTCTCTGGAACTTGATGGTCTAAAAAATGTAATGGATTTTATCATTAACAAGATGTTTATCTACAGAGAATATGGGCTATACCCATTTAATACTTTGGTTAAGGCCGGGAATTTCAGAAATAAAACGGAAGCTCACAAAGTTCTTCGTTTTTTGCATAAAATCATATACCAAGTTGCAACAAGGGAGATTAGTCCCGATACTTTCAAAATAATTTTACTGAACGTTTATGACTTGTCACCTGATTCGGTTGAAATAATATCAAACTTGCTAAAAACAAATGCCAATGAACTTCACCAGGCTCAACTTTTTTATATCATGGACCAAGTACAGGATAAACTTGAAGAAGAAGAGCAAGAGGACGACGATGTGGATGACGAGGTAGCAGAGGAAGATCAACCATAATGGAGTAATGCCATACGACAGTACAATCAGCCCTCCTCAAGTTGCTGATTGTTGAGATGCTTATAGTTGTGAACTTTGGGATCACTCTAGGCTGTAGCTATAGCTAATGTCTCTCTGCCTGACGGCATCGAACTACCTTGTTCACTTCGTTCCAAGGACATTTTGAAAACTAACTCCTATCCTTCAATATAAGACTAAGTCACAAGTCACGTTTATATTTATACTTTTATATTCTTTATGGATTATAACGTGACTTTGCTGAACCCTTGGTACGACTAGCTTTCAAGGCTTAGTAAAAAGGAAGCTCACTTTCATCTCTTGTGTGAAGTCTCGAAGAGATTCCAAAACAAAATCAGCCCCTGGCTTATCATATTGGTAAATGACACTACCGACATCTAGATATAACTATAAACCATTTACTGAATTATCGAAGGAACAATGCCCCAGCAAGTTAGGTGCTACTGACTCTTGGGAGTAACAGCCATTACCTTATCATGACCGATCATAGGGGAAATTAGGAGGCTTATATGGAGAAGTGAACGGAATACAGTGGTTTTTAGCCACTTTAATACTGGGGAGGGGAGAATTAGAACACCAGGAGAGACTCAGAAAACCCGTCTAATTATCCAAGAACCTAAATCCAAGAGTGGAAAACGTAGTATTCCATTGCCAGATGACGTTGTAGATGCTCTAAATGTTCATCGAGTTAAACAAGTTCAGGAAAAATTAGCAGCAGGGATAGATTATGAGGACAAATCCTGGGTATTTGCCACAGAGTTAGGAAAGGTGCTTGCTTGAACCTATAAACTTCACACGTACATTCTATTCAGTAATTAAGAAAGCAGAAATTGCTCATATAAACTTCCACTCGTTGAGACACACCTATGCTATAAGATTGTTAGAGTCTGACGTTCATCCCAAAGTTGCACAGGAGTTACTGGGACATGCCAGTATCCAGTTAACCTTGGACACATATTCACACGTATTACCAGACATTAAACAGGCTGCTGCTGCAAAATTAAATGAAACACTTACCTCTAGCAAGAAAAAGTTAGCCAAAAAAGCATAACGAAAAAGGAGTGGAGAACTTGCCCTACTCCTTAATTTTTACTATCGATTTTTCCGGTTGTGGTACGAATGTGGTCTGTAAAGAAATATTAGAAAAAAGAAAAACCCCGTAAAGCCTACGGAGTCTAAATTTTCTATGGAGCCGATGGTCGGAATCGAACCGACGACCTGCTCATTACGAGTTAGATGGCGTATATATTATGGAAAATCTTCTAAGCTCATGAATCCTTATGTAGCAGGTCTTACAAGGTTTTGGAAGCTCATTGACTTTCATCTAAAATCAGACGAAATCATCGTCGTAGTAGTACGGTAGTAGTATATTTTCTGTTGGTGCAAGCAGTTGTAAGTCTGTATGTCTTCCGGAGATTATGGAGAGGCTCGGCACAAAGACGATGGAACCACAAAAGAAGTCATATGCGCACCACAAAAGCCATGAAAGAAGAGGCTTCTCAAAAGATCAGTGAACTCATGAGAAGCCTCTTCTTTCCACATCATCTGATATGGAGTATGTTATATTTGATTGCGTTAACTTACATCATGCCTAATACAAGACTTTTTCCCTTTAGTGTTTTTACTACGTTGCGTTAGCAAATATTAACCGCTGAATTCAACTATTAGATTGGGTCCAAGGTCGCTCATTGTCTCGAACCAGTGTCCTCATCCGTGTGAAGGACATGGTTGCGCTTGTTATACTGTAACGCTTAGCATTAAAACCCTTTATGCATGCGGGTTTCGGGCACCGCAACAGGTGGCGTTCTTTTATAATTTGTTAAAGATCTTTATAGTTTTTTTTTGCGTAACTATACACGTAACTATACACATGTACTTCCAGTATTATACTGCCTCACGAAGGTTTCTTCAACTGCCTAAAATATGAGCCTGCCAAGTTGAATGACATTTGTTATTGGGGAGCTTGAAGCGCATTGGATGAGTTCTCCCGTTTTCTAACCACGCTCGATTTTGAACTATGCATGCATATGGATAATCCTGCTAATAGAAGTCAACCATAAATTTCAGGAAATTTCAATATAAATATGAATATAGCAAAGCTGGCCTGATACCAAAAGGTAACTAGCCAGTTTTGAACAATGAGTCTTAGGCTGCAGCATAAACCTCTTTCACTCTAGCATAGTAGATACGTAGGAACTTGTTTAACGCGGCGATCTTAGCAACTTTTTTTGGCTTCCCTTCAGTTTCTTTCTTAAGCATATACTGGTAAACAGCGTCATCTTCAGACGGCTTGCTCATCTTTATGTACCTCATGATTTCGTATCCTGTCTTACGCAAAGAAGCTGAGCCACGTTTGGATATGCTTCGCTTTGTAGCTGTGAAGTTGCCTGATTGAAACGGTGGTGCATCAAGACCGGCATAAGCAATGACAGCTCCCCCACTATGAAAGCGTCGTACATCTCCTATCTCTGCTATAATCCTTGGGCCCAGTATTTCACCTACTCCAGGCATAGCCATGACAACTTTATATTCTTTCAGCGACTTTGCCAATTCTCTCATGTGTGCTAGAATATTCGCAAGGGTCGTGTCTATCATGTGCAGGACTTTAACTGCTTCCTCTACGAGCATTTTGGTCGATGGCGTAGTGGAAGACAAAGTGGGGATGCCCTCCAGTGCAAGTGTGTAGATTTTCTTCGCCTTTTCCGTGCTGGCTCGGTATCCTTTTCTTTTTGCCCAGCTGTTATAGTTGTTGATGTATCTGGCCTCAGACATTCGCGTGATGTTGTCAAAGTGCCAGTATTCCTTTACAAAGTCGCACAATTTGTCCCGTTCTGGTACGTCAGAGCGACTGCAAAGGAGTGTTTTTATCTCAGGCATTGTTCGATCCAACAAATTTGCAAGCGTCTGCTTCGAATGGATACGCATAGATGATTCTGGTGCTGAAAGTCGGATAACCCCAGCTTAATCTTCTTCCAAAATGCTATCCACGCTCCATTTTACCATCATTTGGATGTTCCGATTCTCAAGGTTCACTAATATTCCGAATAAGTGTCTTATTTGATGTCTTA
>DASRMA010000001.1:0-4111 GCA_035648155.1 Desulfosporosinus sp. | reverse complement strand
GGCGTCAACTCCGTTTTTCCATCCCATGGTGTTTTACGTCGTGATTTACCATGACTTTTACCAGCCATGTTATTATCCTCCGTAGTAATAGAATATTTCTATTGTAGAGGATATAACTCCACTGTGCAAGTAAGGGTTTTTATTATTATCACGATTGGTGCATGGGCTGAAGGTCTTTAAATACTTCGAAGGGGCTTTCCAAGGTATAATTCACGTGCGTAAGCGTTAGTCCTTGCGCCTGTGCAACCATTTTGGCCCGGCTTCGTTCTTGACTAGCAATTATTTCTGGGATCTCTTGAGGGAGAATTCGGCCTTTACCAACATCCATTAGTGTCCCCACAATAATTCTGACCATATGATATAGAAACCCATCCCCTACACAGGATACTACAATTAATCCCTGATCTTTTTTAACAAGGCAGCGATGAATTGTGCGTTCAAACGTTTTACTAGCCCCACCGGCTGCTGCGAAGGTTTTAAAATTATGTCGTCCCTCCAGAAGATTCGCTGCCGCCTGCATCTGTCCAATATTTAATGGAATAGGCACATGAGACGCATAAAAACGTTTGAAAACATCTGGAATGGGCTTGTTGTCGATTTGATAATCGTAGCGTTTCCACTTTGCTGACCACCGAGCATTAAATTCATCCGGGACACATTCCGCCTTTAGTATTTGTATATCCCTTGGTAGCATACTATTAAAAGCCTTTGCTATCTTTTCTTCTGGAATTCTTGCCGAAGTCATGAAATTTACAACTTGCCCCGAGGCATGTACACCGGTATCCGTCCTGCCGGCCGTTGCTAGAGTTACGTCCTCCTGGGCTAATCTTGACCATACGGTTTCCAACATACCTTGAATAGTAGGGCCATGTGTTTTATGCTGTCGCTGAAAACCATGGTAGTTTGTTCCGTCATATGTCAATTTTAGTCGTATATTTCGCATTGATACGAGCCTCCAACAAGTATGAATTTCATTTATCTAAACGTTTCAAAGTAAGCAATAAAGCAATCCATAAAACAAACCCACCCATACAAGCACCATTATGAGCGAACGATATACTTTCAAGGGGGTAGCCCTTAACTATCAGCAAAGGCCAGGCATGCTTAACATCGTCAAGCAGCCCGGCCTTTAGCAACTCCCATTATACGAGTTCGATGATTACCATTGTCGCAGCATCACCCCGACGTAAGCCGAGCTTCATGATACGAGTATAGCCTCCCTGACGGTCAGCATATTTCGGAGCAATGGTATCAAACAATTTTGTAACAACATCTTCATCCATGAGATAGGCCATCGTTGAGCGACGTGAAGCCAAATCGCCTTGTTTACCAAGTGAAATCATCTTTTCAGCAATCGCATTCAATTCTTTGGCACGTGCTTCAGTCGTTTGAATACGCTCATGTCTTAACAGGGAAGTGACAATGTTACGCAACATTGCCCCGCGATGACCCGTGTTTTTTCCCAACTTGCGGTAAGCCAATTACATTCCCCTCCTTTTGCACTGAATTAGTCTTCAGCGGGGCGAAACGATAAACCTAAGTTATTAAGTTTAAATTCCACTTCTTCCAAAGACTTGCGACCAAGGTTACGCACTTTAATCATGTCTTCTTCCGTTTTTAGAGTCAACTCTTCTACAGAGTTAATCCCTGCTCGTTTTAGGCAGTTGTAAGAACGGACGGACAGATCAAGTTCCTCAATCGTCATATCGAGAATTTTATCTTTGGCTTCCTCTTCTTTTTCCACCATAATCTCAACAGTATTAAGTTTATCAGTGAGTCCCATGAAAAGGCGCAGATGATCACTCAAGATTTTGGCTGCCGAACTAGTAGCCTCTTCAGGCGAGATACTGCCATTAGACCAAGCTTCAATGGTTAACTTGTCATAGTCCGTGATTTGACCAACACGGGTATCTTCAACCGTATAGTTAACCTTATAAATCGGGGCAAATATGGAGTCTATGGGAATAACTCCGATAACATGGTCAGGCTTCTTGTTTTTTTCAGCAGGGACGTAGCCGCGGCCACGCTCTACTGTCATTTCCATAAACAGACGACCATCATTATCTAATGTAGCAATCTTCAATTCGGAATTCAGAATCTCAATGTCTGGATCACTTATGATATCTCCCGCTGTAACAACCCCTCCGCCTTGAGACTCTATGCGAATAACCCGAGGTTCATCCGTATAGCCTTTAAGAGCAAGGGACTTCAGATTCAAAACAATATCAGTGACGTCCTCCAAAACACCCGGAATCGTAGAAAACTCGTGGAGTACGCCTTCGATTTTAATAGATGTCACCGCTGAACCGGGAAGTGAAGATAGTAGAATACGCCTTAGGGAATTCCCTAAGGTAATCCCATAACCCCTTTCTAGAGGTTCGACGACGAATTTTGCATAGGAGTCATCTTCAGAACGCTCGATACACTCGATCCTGGGCTTCTCGATTTCTAACATCGGAATGCACCTTCTTTCTCGGGAACTTGATATTCAAGCAGCCTTCCGCCCCAAATGGGTAGAACGTCAACATTAACGGGAGTATTTCTCCACGATGAGGTGTTCTTGGATAGGGATTTGAATATCTTCACGAGTAGGTAGTGCAACGATAGTTCCTGAAGCAGTATTTGCATCCAAACTTAACCATCCAGGGACTGTACGAGACCCTAAGTTTTCAAGCAGTAGTTTCACTCTTGGAGAACTCTTGCTGCCTTCTTTAACTGCAATGATCTCTCCTACACGTACAGAATAAGACGCAATATCGACCTTTTTACCATTAATGGTAAAGTGACCATGATTCACGAGCTGACGTGCTTCAGGACGAGATGAGGCAAAACCCAGATGGAAAATAACATTATCTAGTCGGCGTTCCAACAAGACGAGTAGGTTTTCGCCGGCCATACCCTTTTTACGCGCAGCTACATCGAAATAATGACGGAATTGTTTTTCCATAACTCCGTACATTCGACGAGCTTTTTGTTTTTCTCGTAGCTGGAGACCATATTCAGTTGGCTTCTTTGCACGAGCTTGCCCGTGTTGTCCGGGCGCGTATGCACGACGGTCAATCGCACATTTTCCCGTATAGCAACGTTCCCCTTTAAGGAATAACTTCATTCCTTCACGACGACATAAGCGACAGACTGGTCCAGTATATCTAGCCATGATTACACACCTCCTATACCCTTCTGCGTTTCGGTGGCCGACAGCCATTGTGTGGAATCGGTGTCACGTCTTTAATTAAGTTTACTTCCAACCCTGCAGCTTGTAGGGCTCGAATAGCAGCTTCTCGTCCGCCTCCAGGTCCTTTTACGAAGCATTCGACATCCTTTAAGCCATGTTCCATCGCAACTTTAGCACAGGTTTCTGCAGCCATTTGCGCTGCAAAAGGAGTGCTTTTGCGTGAACCTTTAAACCCAAGAGAACCTGCACTTGACCAAGAGAGTGCGTTCCCGCTGGTATCCGTAATGGTCACCATGGTATTGTTAAACGTGGATTTGATGTGGGCGATCCCACTTTCAATATTCTTACGTTCCCGGCGTTTTGTCCGGACAACTTTACGTGCCATCTCGGTTATCCCCCCTTTTTACTTTTTACGTTTTGCTCCAACAGTCTTAGCTGGACCTTTACGAGTACGGGCATTAGTTTTAGTGCGCTGCCCCCGAACGGGCAGTCCACGACGATGCCGCAATCCACGATAGGAACCAATTTCCATAAGACGTTTGATATTGAGGGAAACTTCGCGTCGCAGGTCGCCTTCAATCTTAAACTCTTTATCAATAACTTCTCGAAGCTTGCTGACTTCGTCTTCTGACAAGTCACGGACTCTGATATCCCCGCTTACGCCTGATTTAGCGAGAATCTTATGTGAAGTCGGTAGCCCAATCCCAAAAATATAGGTTAAGGCAATCTCTAAACGTTTCTCGCGCGGTAAGTCTACTCCAGCGATACGTGCCATCTAAAATTTACACCTCCAAGTATTTAAGTTCTGTATCAATATAAAATCGGTGCAATTGAAGGATTTCCTTCAATCAGCCGCGCAACCGAAACTTCTAGCCTTGTCGTTGCTTGTGTTTCGGATTTTCACAAATGACCATGACTTTACCATGGCGACGAATA